>CAJTSO010000034.1 GCA_910579115.1 uncultured Selenomonadaceae bacterium | reverse complement strand
TTTTCCCAAAGCCCTTGCCAGCAGGGCATTCGTCTCCCGGGCAGCAGCGACGCTGGCGTTGAAGAATTTGTATTCCGGCCCGTCCAGATTGATGTCGACGACCTTCTCCGCTCCGTTTTCGCCCAAAACTACCGGCACGCCAATGCAGACGTCCTTCTGCCCATACTCCCCGTCCAGATAGACGCAGCAGGGAATAAGCTTCTTGGCGTCGGTGACGATGGCTTCCACCAGCGTGGCCACCGCCGCCCCAGGTGCATACCAGGCGGAGGTGCCGATGAGCTGGGTCAGGGTCGCCCCGCCCTTCTTCGTCTTGCGGGCGGCATCGAGAATTATATCCCAGTTGAGAAGGTTTGTTACGGGTATGCCCCGATAGCTGGCGTACTTAATCAGGGGCACCATGGTCACATCATTGTGACCGCCGATTACCATGCCCTCTACGTCCGTAAGGCTGGCGTCGATGCCCTCCGCCCGCAGGGCCTCCGTAATGTAGTACTTGAAGCGGGCGCTGTCCAGCATGCCTCCCAGACCCATCACCTTATTCCGGGGAAGGCCCGTTGCCTTCATAGTCAGATAAGTCATGGTATCCATGGGATTGGAAATGATGATGAAGATAGCGTCAGGGGAGTATGTTCTCGCTTTGCTGACAACCTCCTTCACGATGTCCGCATTGGTATCGATCAGTTCCTCCCGGGTCATGCCGGGCTTGCGGGGAATGCCGCTGGTGACCACGATGACCTTTGAGTCGGCAGTAGCGGCGTAATCGTTTGTTACGCCGGTGACCTTCGTAAAGGAGCCGAGAATAGTGGAGGCCTGATTCATATCCATTGCCTTGCCTTCCGCATAGCCTTCGCGGATATCCAGCAGGACCACCTCGCCGGCGAAGTTTTTCTGAACGATAACATTTGCCACGGTAGCGCCTACATTACCAGCGCCAATAACTGTAACCTTCATTTTCTTTTCCTCCCTGTTTTATCATCATAAAAACAGCTTATAAATTTGAACGCACCTGAGCGATGCGGGCCTCTACCCCGTCGAGGATTTCCACGGGAATGGCCAGATTATTCCTGATTCCCGTCCCGATGTCCGTGTCGGCCCGATTGTCCCCATGGTAATCAGTGCCGCCGGTGGGCATAAGCTTAAATTTCTCAATGACGGCCGCCGCAAACTCCTGATCATCGGCTGTATAGCTGGGATAATATTTCTCCATGCCGTCCATTCCCAGTTCCGCCAGGGCGGCAATGCTTTCCTCCTGCTCCTTGCGGCTCAGGCCCTGAAGCCCGATCCGCTTATGGAAATGGGTCAGGGACAAAACGCCACCGGCCTTGTGGATGGCCTGAATCGCCACCTTGGGGGAAATATCTATATCCAGCCCCAGATAGCTGAGGGCCGCGTAAATGTACTTATCCCAAAGGGGCATCACCTTGCTGTCGGGAAATCTCCTGGTAATGCACCGCATGATGGCGTATACGTCAAAGGCCGGGGAAGTCATGGAAGACCGCACCTCATCCACCGTCAGGTCCACCCCTTGGCTACGGACGAAGTTCACCACCTCCTCCATTCCCCGCTCCTTGTTTGCCCGGATCATCCGGTAAAGGTTCTTAAAGGCATAGCTTTCCCGGTCGAAGCCATAGGCCACAACGTGAATGCGGCGGCTGCGGAAATTCAAAGTGAGCTCTATTCCCGGCAGGAACCGTACCCCCAGCTCTCTGGCGGCCGCCTCGGCTTCATCAAGGCCATTGATCAGGTCGTGGTCAGTGAGGGCAAAGCCGGCCATCTTCCGCTGTTTCACCAGCTCCATCAGTTCCCGGGGGCTTTTGCTGCCATCGGATATGAAAGAATGGACATGAAGGTCTATCAGGCCTCCGGCAGAAACACTAATATTGGACATACAGTAACCTATTCTCCAGTAACAGCAATAATTGTCAACGGCCCTATTATAATGCAGTTGTTCAACAAATTGCAAGGCAATTTATCCGGCTCAGCCTTCAGCCCTTCCTCTGATACTCAAGATTTTTCCGATTTACGAGCCCTTCCTTCACCGCCGTAAAGAAATCAAAAACCGCCCTGGCCGCTGAGCCGTTCATCCCGGGGACTGCCGCCAGTTCTTCCCGGCTGGCTTCCCGGATTTTCTCAATTGTTCCGAAATGCTTCCAGAGGGCCTGACGGCGTTTCGGCCCAATGCCCTGTATATGATCAAGGATACTCACCAGATTCCGTTTTTTCCGGACATTCCGGTGATAGGCTACGGCGAACCGGTGAGCCTCATCCCGGATCCGCTGCAACAGAAAAAAAGCCTGGCTGCGCCGGGGCAGTTCGATGGGGTCAGAGGATCCCTCCGTAAAAACCAGCTCAAACTGCTTGGCCAGGCCGATAACCGGAATATCCCGATGACCGGCTCCCCTGATTATTTCCAGCGCCGCGTTCAGCTGCCCCAGACCGCCGTCCACCACTACCAGATCCGGCGGGTTTTCAAGGATCTCCTTTCCATAGCGGCGGGTAAGCACCTCCCGCATAGATTGGAAATCATCGTTGCAGCCCTCGGTGGTCTTCAGCTTGTAACGGCGGTAATGGTCCTTATCCGGCGCTCCGTCTTCAAAGGCCACCAGGGAAGCCACCGAGTCGGAGCCCTGAATGTGGGAAATATCAAAGCATTCCATTCGGCGGGGCAGATTTTTCAGGCCGAGAAAAATTTTCAGCTCTTCCACCGCTCCTACCGTTGCCCCTCTTTCCTTCATGAGCTTCTCTGTCTCATCCTTCAGATACCTGGCGGCATTTTCGGCCGCCATCTCCACCAGGGCTTTCTTTGTCCCCCGACGAGGCTCCTCTATGGTTACCCGGCCGCTCCGTCTGACTTCCAGCCATTCCTTCAGGACCGGCAGCTCCTGGGCTGGCAGCCCCATGGGCAAAAGAATTTCCCGGGGGATAAAGACCGCCTGCTGATAATACTGCCCCAGAAAAGCCGCCAGAAGGGCCTCATCTTTCTCGTCCTCGCCGCCCTTCAGAAAAAATCTCTCCCGGCCGGTAACTTTGCCTCCCCTGACGAAAAGGACCACCCCGCAGGAAACCGCCGTCACATCATTCCGGGCCAAAGCGAGAACATCCTTGTCCCCCGCCACTTCCGGCGAGTCGATGCGCTGCCGCTCCGCCACCTTTCTGACGGCGGCCAGCTGATCCCGCAGCACCGCTGCCCGCTCGAAATCCAGCCCCTCCGCCGCCGCTTCCATCCGTCTCTGGAGATCTCTGCCCACATCGTCAATATGGCCCTCCAGAAAAAGCAGGACAGCCTTTACCATAGCCTGGTACTCCTCCCGGGACACCTTGTCAATGCAGGGGGCCAGACAGCGCTTTATATGATATTCCAGGCAGGGCCGCCCCTGCTCCAGATGCTTGCAGGTCCTCAGAGGAAACAAACGCCGGAGCAGCTTCAGGCTCTCATGTACCGCCCCCACATCGGCAAATGGCCCGAAATAACGGCTGCCGTCCTTCAAAATCCGGCGGGTTATCAGAACCCGGGGATATTCCTCCCCCAGGGTTACCTTCACGTAGGGATACGTCTTATCGTCCTTCAGGCTGATGTTGTAGCGGGGCCGGTGCTTCTTTATCAGGTTGTTTTCGAGGATAAGGGCCTCCACCTCGGAGCCGGTGATAATGGTCTCAAAATCCGCCACATGGGAAACCATGGCCCGGACCTTCGGCGAGTGGTTCCGCTGACTGCGGAAATACTGCCGCACCCGGTTCTTCAGGACTACCGCCTTCCCCACGTAAATGATCCGGCCTCCACCGTCCTTCATAATGTAAACTCCCGGCGCCTCCGACAGCTGCTTCAGCTTCTCCGCCACCGTTGCGGGAATCTCGATATGATAAGGATCTACTATATCTTCCCCGGCCATATTTTCACCTCCCTGCTTTGAACCCCTATTATACATTAAAAATCCGGCAGGGTAAAATTCTCCCCTTGAAACGGATACCGGTCATCCCCTCATAAAAAGAAAAGACGGGCAGCTTGGCACCCGCATAGCAAGTGGTTTATTATTACGACCTTCCTTTTTCGCAATGCGAAAGATGAAGGTCATAACAGACTAAAGTCTATAAATTTGCTGACCACCAATTAAACTGGTGGATTTTGTCGTGCCTATTCGGCACTATTAAAAATCCCCGCAAGCCTTGATTTCTCAGAACTTGCGGGGATTTATCTCTCACTCAAACTCAATCCTGTCAGAAGTGTTCTAAACAGTTTTGCTTATAGGTTTTAGCTTTGATTACTTACATTGCTTTCATTATCCAGATGGTTTGGGCTATCTGATTTTTTGCCAAGGTGTTGCCATAGCTATACATCTTCTCTACTTGGATATCTCATGAAGAATTGAGTATCTTCTGCATTTCTTTTTGCATATGATCCTGCAAGACAGTTATATTTAACTTTCCCTGATTGCTTGCTTCGACTATAATTTCCTTAAACTTAGTCTTTTCAATTTTAGGTGTACGTTGTGTATCATTACATATGTCGCAATAGATTTGTATAAGCTGTCCTATTTTTTCGTAAGTTAAATCAAACAAATTAGTATGTAATTGCTCTAATCCGACATATGCAGTTTTCCCCGGCTGTGAATCATCAGTCCGAATGCCCACATCATCTAATGCTTCAGAATCAATAACTAAAAACTGCGATGTATTAACTTGAGAAGATGCTAATAAGGCAGCATTAATTGCTTGGTTCAAATCGCCTGCTTCTAAAGTTTCACTGCGCCAAACAGACAGGGTATTATCTATTGTTCGTAAATCTTGCCCCAAAAAATCCGCAGATAAATTTTTGACATTATCAAGAGTTTTTAGTTTATACAAACTAGATGGCTTTGAAAGTTTTCTCACATAGTACATATTATCCCTCTAAACCAATAACTACACTATCAATGTACTCTCTTAGCCACGTTGCATGGCAATCAAGATTCCTCAGGATTGGAAGTAAATTTCTATCTTCCCAGTTTTCTAGCAGAAAGACAGCATACTCTTTCACCGTTTCATTTTTATGGTTCAATAGTGCAATTAGAACCATAGGTCCCCATTCTGCTGTCTGTTCTAAATCAAAACTACATAGGCATTTTGCAACTGCACATAACACATTGGTATAGTCATTGTACTTGGCGATAATGGATTGAAGCGCAGCTCCAAAAATAGACATTGATGTTTTAGTGATGCTTTCATCAATCTCCGACCAGAACAGCATTTCACTATCATCATCGTAATTATAAAGCTTGAAACGCTCTAATAACTCTTGGGCAACTTTTTCGATAGCAGATTTCCGAACTTCGTCATTGTCCCTAGCGATACTACTCAAAACTTCCGACTCGTAGATAAATGGGGTTCTCTGTTTGCCGAAATTGCCTGTCCATGCTTTATCAAAATATCGGCTACTTGCATATAGTATATTTTGTGGATCTACTATCTCATATGGCATCTTTCGTGCAGATGAACTTAGCAATAACTGTTGTAACCCAGATCTATCTTTTAGTTCCTGTCGATCTTTTACTATCGTTTCTGCGTTCATCACTAATCAACCTTTCAATGTCATTTATCAGTTGCCTCGCAACAGGCATAGCCGACTCAACAAAAGGAGAGATGGACTCGTAATTAAATCGCATACCAGTATTTAGAGGAAGTGTATTAATATCAATATGGTAAAGAATTGCTGGCTTTTGTTCCTGAATCGCCTGAGCTGTGGATATTTCTGCAATCACATTAATCTTCTCGCAACCGTCAGCAATTTGAATACTTGACTGAGAATTGATTCTTGTGGACCATTCGCAAAACACCTTATCAGAATAGTATTGAGCACCTTTTATCAGGTCCTTCCCTAAATCTCTCAGTTTGTCAGTATCTTCAAATTCTAAAAGCATTTGAACATTTATAGCTAAGCGGTTTGCAAACAGATTTAAATCTCGCATAATGGCGCTCAATGCATTTTTTGCTAAAGTATAAAACCCACCCATCTCGATGTCTATATTAGGTATTCTATTATAATTAATATCAATTCTGTCATTCAACATAATTATGCTATACTTTTGGTCTTGTGACACAAATCCCAAGTTTGGACGAATGGTTATCTTGTTAGAGGGAATTTCAATTTGTTGACAGTTTATGATATTCGGCAAAAACACTTCATTTGTTTCCCGGTTTATTGCGGTCATTAAAGTTGTGACAATTTCAGGGGTGGGAGAAATAGAATATTGACCCAATATGGATAACTGATAATTCAATGCGACAGACATAACTGGTTCCTCCATATTTCTTTCATTTGTCTCAGTATAATATTTTCCATCAATGAAATACAGTTTATTTTTTGAACTTTTCATAAATTTTATCGATACCCCCAAAAACCTCTCCCCATTTATAGATATTTAGATGGGAATAGTTGTACGAAAGTATGCGATAAAGATTAATACTATACTCAAAAAATTTCACAAATTTGTCTACACAGGCTACTCAACGGCAAAATCTTCAAGATTCATCTCTATCTTATAGTAGAAATCAATATCTTTGATTATCAAATCTATAGAATCCTCATCTAGGTGCAACAACCACTCTTTGAGCTCATTGATGGTTATAATTTCCTCAAAAGCATTTTTGTAGCGTTCTTTTATAACTACCATACCTCCGGACTTTTCGTCAATGTAGTGTTCAATTTCTTGTTCCACTACCTGCTTTCTCTTGGTGGTCTTAATTACAAAGCTAATCGGGAAATGTAAAACCTTATCAATATCCAATAGATATTTATCGTAATTATTTACCTCCGTCACTTGAAAGAACCGCCCTATAGGACGCATTACAAAATCAATACCACCATCATTTGCATTCGTTCTTCCTGTTTTGAAAAGCTGCATATATTCTTCGTGAATTCCTTCAATTGTAAAACCGATATATATTTTTTGCGTTTTATAATGGCTCTTCAAAATCGCAAAAGAAATAATCTCAAATATTCGGGCTTCAGCATCTTCCGCCAGCAAATCACTAATTTTCAATTTCTTATCATCGACGCTCGTAGCCTGTTCTATCGCAGCAAGCGCCGTAAGCAATGAATGGTCTTTTTCCATCAACAGACTGACATACTTTTCTATAATTTCTTTCGCAGCTATAGTAATATCTTGACCTAAAACATACAGAAAATCAATATGTATTGCGTACTTACCACCATTTATGATAATAAGATCTTTATCCGCATGAACTTTATTGCGAAATTCACCGTTTACCCTGCTATTTAAAGCATGGTTTTGGAGTTTTCTTCCCCCATACAATCTCCGATAAAAAGTAAACAACTTTGTATATTCGTACCCTTCAAACTTCTTGTATTCATCAGGATTTTCAAAATACTCATCAACATAAAAATTTAAAATTGAATAGATAGCATAATAATTTGCTAAACTCCGCCTCGTCTTTGCCGTTCCATGGATTGCCCCTGATTTCTTATCCAAATACTGAATAAGCAGACTTTCTGCGTATATCTGCTGGGACTGGTCTGGAAAGTATTTTTCTAAAATCTCTTGTACGAAGTGTTCCATCTCTACTCCCTTACATACTTCGATTTAGCGGTAGTTTTTCGCCTTTTTATCTTTTCTATGCTCTCGCCTTGGTATGTATTAGTAATTCCGGCCCTGCGCAAACCAATCCTAAAATATTCTTCGTTAATATCAATTCCAACAGCTCTTCGATTCAAATTGACAGCCACAGCCGATGTGGTGAAGCTTCCCGCGAATGGATCAAGTACAAGATCGCCTACATTTGAGGATGCTTTGATAATTCTCTCTAGCAAAGATTCCGGCTTCTGTGTTGGGTGATTTTCATACTCACCCATTCTAAAGCGCACGCGAGGAAAAGTCCATACATTACCCGGAATTTTCTGCGTATTATAGGGCTGGGGTGGATCTTTTCTGTAATCTATCAGCTTTCGTTGCGCACCAGTTTTTGCTTCCACTAAAACATCTTGCCTGTTGAAAGTATAGCGTGAATGGGGGAATTTGGTCACCATCAAAATAGGCTCATAAAGTGAGCCAAACATTTTCTTTGATTGAACACCCGAACTGTCATATGTCCATACTATCCTACAGAGGACATAATATTTTTGGCTCATATAAATATCAAGATATGGCATATGTTGGGTTGCTGTCATAAAATACAAGGTGCCGTCGTCTTTTAGTACACGCATACATTCATCAAGCCATATTTTACACCAAGCAATATAATCTTCAACAGAGGCCCATTTATCTTGGTTGTTACCAAAATTCTTTCCTATATTATATGGAGCATCTGCAAAAATTAAATCTACTACCCCATTTTTAATTTTTTTCAGTACACTAACGGAATCACCCAAAATTGCAAGAGAATTTCTATTTTGCTCTTGGGTTAGGCTATCAGTTGCAATGAAAATGTTGCTAAAATCGTATTCAGCCAAGTGCGAAAGCTCTTTTGAAGCAGATACATCTTTTTCAATATAATCAAACAAAGTTTGCTGGTACATATAAATCCTTTCTCCACTTTATGTTCCACAAACTCTAACTACTCAAGTTGGAGCTACCTGTTCATTTATTTTTACATTATAACAACATTCCACCATTCTTCAATCCCTTTTTCCACGATGTCATAGAAATATTTCAACTCTTGCAGGTTAGCAGAAATCAAAACTGCCCGTCAAGTCGAAGGACTATACTCCCCCTTCGAAATGGGACGCCCCGGCATTGACCCCGTCTCCCTGATTAAAATTGTCTTCATCCAGTACCTCTTCGGCATCCGCAGCATGAGATAGACCATCAGGGAAATCAACGTCAACACAGCCTACCGCTGGTTCATCGGCTACGGACTTATAGAACCAATTCCCCAATTCTCCACCTTTAGCAAAAACTACGCCCGCCACTTCCAAAACACAGAATGAATCTGAAGAAACTGGCGGTATAGAAACGAAGGACGGGAAAATTGGATCCTGTAGGCGCTTATTTTCTGCGATATTTTTCAGAAATCTGGTTTCAACTTCGCTTTTTTGTACTGAACATAAAAAAGCCACTGCTTTCTATGGATGAAGCAGTGGCTTTTGTCTACAGTCTGAGACGGGCAGCCGCCCGTCTTTTCTTTTTATGTTGTCCGGCTTATTGTTCCAGCCGCTCCAGGGCCCGATGGGCAATGTCACGGCGGTAATAAGCGTCCTTGAATGAAATCCTCTCAACGCCCTCATAGGCTTTGGCCGCGGCGGACTTAATATCCCCGGCCCGGCCAACCACACCAAGCACCCGTCCGCCGTTGGTGACCTTCACTCCGTCCTTGAGGGCCGTGCCCGCTTCACAGATATTGCACCCGATGGCTTTCGCTTCAGCCAGCCCGGTAATAGCGTCCCCCTTGGCGTAGCTGCCGGGGTAGCCCTTCGCCGCCATTACCACGCAGACCGCCGCGTCGGCGGACCACTTCACCGGGGTCTCCGCCAGCTTCCCGTCTACGCAGGCCAGCATGACCTCCACCAGATCACTGTCTAAGAGGGGCAGAACCACCTGGGTCTCCGGATCTCCGAAGCGGCAGTTGAACTCGATAACCTTCGGCCCTTTTTTCGTGATCATCAGACCGGCGTAAAGGCAGCCCTTGTAGGGCTTTCCCTCCTGCTTCATCCCGGCGATAAGGGGCTCAAGGATTTCCTGCCGCACCCGTTCCATTACCTCCGGAGTGACGACGGGAGCCGGAGCGTAGGTCCCCATGCCGCCGGTATTGGGCCCCTTATCCCCATCAAAAATGCACTTATGGTCCTGGGAGGGGATCATGGCCTTGACAGTCTCGCCGTCAGTAAAGGCCAGGACGCTGGCCTCCTCACCCTCCAGAAACTCCTCCATAACGACTCTCGCTCCGGCCTCCCCAAAGGTCTTTTCCTCCAGCATAGAATCCACTGCAGCCAGCGCCTCGTCCACCGTCCGGGCCACTACGACGCCCTTGCCGGCCGCCAACCCGTCGGCCTTGACCACGATGGGCGCGCCCATCTGACGAACGTAGACCCGGGCCCGGGAAGCGTCGTTGAACACCTCGCAGTGGGCGGTAGGTATCCGGTATTTACTCATAATCTTCTTGGCAAAGACCTTTGACCCCTCCAGCTCGGCCGCCGCTTTGGACGGGCCAAAAACCTTCACGCCACCGGCAGCCAACACATCGGCTACCCCTTCGGTAAGGGGTAGCTCCGAGCCCACTACCACCAGGCCAATTTCTTTTTCCCGGGAAAACCTCAGTATCCCTTCCCCGTCAGTTATGGAAATTCCCCCGATGTTTTCGGCGATCTCCCCGATACCGGGATTCCCCGGCAGCGCGTAAAGCTTGTCACAGAGGGGGCTGGCCACCAGCTTCAAAGCCAGAGCGTGCTCACGGCCGCCGCTGCCAATCAACAGAATATTCATGGCGACTCCTTACTTCCCGCTCTCTCTGGCGAGATAAGCCTGAATGGCGCTATCATAATCAGCGGTGTGGGCAAAGGCCTCCTGAGCCAATGTCATCCGCAGGAGGCCGCTGGTGACCCCATCGGTGAGAATCGCATTGGCCACCTCATCGTAACGCTTAGGATTCGTAACCACGGTAACAAAGCGGAAGTTCTTGGCCGCCGCCCGGATCATGGCCGGGCCCCCGATATCGATATTCTCAATGGCATCTGAAAGGGTAACATTCGGCCTGGCAATGGTTTCCTTGAAGGGATAAAGGTTTACCGCCACCAAATCGATGCCGGTAATATTATGCTCCTTCATGGCCGCCACATGGGCCGGATTGTCCCGGACAGCCAGGATACCCCCGTGAATATAAGGATTCAGGGTCTTTACCCGGCCATCCATAATCTCCGGGAAGCCGGTGACGTCGCTGACGTACATAACCGGAACGCCCGCCTCTTTAAGCGCGCGCATCGTCCCGCCGGTAGAAACGATTTCCACCCCGGCGCTGTGGAGTTTTTTTGCAAATTCCACGATGCCTGTCTTGTCGGAAACACTGATGAGAGCCCGTTTGATTTTCATGTTCATCCCCGCCTTCAGATTTTTATTTTCCCCGTCCCCGAAGCTGGTCATCCCTCTCCGGGGGCTACCGGTATTTACTCAGAGATCCTGACGCAGCGGCCGTCAATGGTGAGCCTTCCCGCCAGGAAAAGCTCGATGGCCCGGGGGTACAGCTTGTGTTCCTCCACCAGCACCCGGGCCCCCAAGCTGTCCTCATCGTCCCCCTCCATCACCGGGACGGCGGCCTGAAGAATAATGAGGCCTGCATCCATATCCTCCACCACGAAATGGATGGTACAGCCGGAAACCTTCGCCCCGTAGGCAAGGGCGTCACGATGGGCATGAGCCCCCTTAAAGGAGGGCAGCAGAGCCGGATGGATATTCAGTATCCGCCCTTCATAGGCCCGGATAAAACCGGCGGTTAAAATCCGCATAAATCCGGCCAGGCAAACCAGGGTGACTCCGTATTTTTTCAGCTCCGCCAGAAGCGCCCCGTCAAATTCTTCTCGAGAGCCATACTGCTTCCTGTCTATACAGACTGCCGGTATTCCAGCTTTTTCTGCCCGCTCCAGCGCCATTACCCCCGGCTTGTCAGTAATGACCACGCCGATTGGAGCCTTTATCTGTCCGGCGGCCGCGGCATCAATTATGGACTGAAGGTTCGTTCCCCGGCCGGAGCACAGGACTCCGATGACTTCCCCCACCATCAGGCGAAGACTCCGCCGGTCATGGTGACCTCATGCTTTCCCCTGGTGACCTTGCCAATCACAAAAGATTTTTCACCCCGGGCCGCTAAATCAGCCTGTACCAAATCCGCCTCTTCCGGGGAAATGATGAGGATCATGCCGATACCCATATTGAAGGTGCGGTACATCTCTCTTGGAGCCACATTTCCCCACTGAGAAAGCAAATCAAAGATGGCCGGTACCTCCCAGGCCGCCGCGTCAATGGCGCAGCCCATATCTTCCGGCAGTGCCCGAGGAATATTCTCATAGAAACCGCCGCCGGTAATGTGGGCCATGCCGTGAATGTGAAACCTTTCAACCAAAGGCAGGACAACCGCCGGATAGAGGCGGGTGGGCGTCAGCAGGGCTTCCCCGATAGTCTTACCCAGCTCCTCGATATACTCGTCCCCCTTCATCCCCTTTACGTCAAAGACGATTTTGCGGACCAGGGAAAATCCGTTGGAGTGAACGCCGGTGGAGGGCAGACCGATAATCACGTCACCCTCCTTTACCATACTGCTGTTGATCATCTTTGATTTTTCCACACAGCCAACGGCAAAGCCGGCAATATCGTATTCCCCTTCCGGATAGAAGCCGTTCATCTCGGCCGTCTCGCCGCCGATAAGGGCACAGCCGGACTCCTTGCAGGCCCCGGCCACCCCCTTTACGATTTCCGCCACGGCCTCCGGGTCCAGCTTGCCTACCGCCAGGTAATCCAGGAAGAAAAGGGGCTCGGCTCCCTGAACCACAATGTCGTTTACGCACATGGCCACCGCGTCCTGGCCGATGGTGTCGTGCTTATTCAGGAGAAAGGCCAGCTTCAGCTTGGTGCCCACGCCGTCAGTGCCGGAAATCAGCACCGGCTCCCTGTACTTTGCCGCATTCAGGGCAAACAGTCCCCCAAAGCCCCCCAGATCTCCCATGACCTCCGGGCGGTAGGTTGCCTTCACGCAATCCCTGATCAGGGTGACGGACCGATTGCCGGCATCAATATCTACGCCTGCATCCGCGTAAGTCAACTGCTTTTCCATTACTCATCCATTCCTTTCGCTTCCCTCAGGCCAAAAACGTTATGCTCTCATTTACACCTGAGCGGCGATGCGGGCGGATTTCACCGCCACCTCCTCCGCCAGCTTCTGACGATAAGCCTTCATCTTCTCCGCCAGAGCCGCATCCCCTACGGCGAGGATCTGAGCGGCAAAAATGGCCGCGTTTTTGGCCCCGTTGATAGCCATGGTGGCCACCGGGATGCCAGAGGGCATCTGAACCGTAGCCAGCAGCGCATCCAGGCCATTCATAGGCGAGGCATTGATGGGAATGCCGATAACCGGCTTCGCCGTGTAAGACGCAATGACGCCGCCAAGGTGAGCGGCGGCTCCCGCCGCGGCGATAAAGAGGGCGATCCCCTTCTCCTCAGCGGACTCTACAAATTCCTTTACCCGGCCGGGGGTCCGATGGGCCGAAGCCACCTCCACCACCGGCTCAATGCCAAACTCCTTCAGCATATCCGCCGCCGGTTTTACAATGGGCCAGTCAGAATCGCTGCCCATAACGATTGCCACTTTCATGGGGTCATCTCCTGCTTTATTTTTTAATACGAGCAAAGCTCTCCGCTTTTAATAATAAAGGAAACCCCACCCAATGTCAAACAAAAGCCCGGACAACGAACAAGGGGATTATCTCTTTCCCCTCACGCCACCACATGCTTTCGGAATAGATTGATACAATGTAACCTCAAAACATGATGTTCCAAACAATGACCGACATACTCTATGTACTTCGCTCCTTTCATCCCTCCGAAATAACTCCCTGTTGGGGACGGCTCGTTTGCATTTTTCATCATCTGTCAGGTACCAAGAGATACATACATTCTACTCACCCTTAATGGATATACAATATCGTGGTATAATATTGTTATCAATTTATATTTTTGATATACTGTTCAACCGTAAACATTATTTCAAAGCCTGATTATTTTCAGCCGGCGATTACCAAACTTTAATGACATATACTCTTAAGGCTGTGACCTGCCTCCGCTTATTTCCAAGGTTAAGCAGCTTAACGGGCTCTCCGCTTATCTATAACTAGGAGGAAGTAAATGCACACTTTTTTTAAGGTTGCCAGTATGTTTGCTGGTGTAGGAGGGATAGATTTAGCCTTTAGACAAGCCGGGTTTGAAATAGTCTGGGCCAATGAAATTGACAAATACGCCTGTCGGACATATCGCTTAAACTTCAGTGAAAACATACTTGTTGAGGGCGATATTCAGGCAGTATCCACCTCGGATATTCCTGATTTTGATGTGCTTATCGCCGGATTTCCTTGTCAGGCTTTTTCATCGGTCGGCTTGTTAAAAGGATTCGAAGATCCCCGTGGTAACTTGTTTTTTGAAACGGCTCGTGTGATAGCTGCCAAAAGGCCCAAACTTGTATTCTTTGAAAATGTAGCCAACTTGCTAAAACATGATGGGGGGAACACTTTTAATACCATCAGCCAAACTATTAACGAGCTAGGTTATTTTATGAAATACAATGTCATGAACGCAAGCGATTACGGTATTCCCCAGCAGCGAAATCGGATTTATATAGTTGCTGCCCAAAGCAAAGATTTTGTAGAACAATTTGAATTTCCGAGAAAACGGCCTTTGAAAAGGGACGCTTTTGCTTTCTTTGATAAAGAACGGCAACCTGAACACTACTATATGGATAAACACAAAAAATGGAATGAAATGATGGATTATATGACTGATAAACATCGTATCTATCGTTTCACCGACTGGGGTCTCTCAAGGGGGCGCTATGGTATATGTCCAACATTACTGGCGGCTATGGGAAGCCCTTATGAAAGAATACCTTTCTTCTTCGATGGTTACTCTGTAAGAAAGATTACCCAAAAGGAAGCCGCAAGATTACAGGGTTTCCCGGAATCGTTTAATTGGCCGATACAGAAAACCCCCAAGCAGGTGTATAAGCAGATTGGAAACTCCGTGTGCGTCCCCATCATAAAAGAAATTGCTGACAATATCATGACCGTAATGAAAGAGGTGAACAGCCATTTATAACATTATTGACTTATTTGCCGGGGTCGGTGGACTTAGTTACGGCTTTTCGATTAATAAAGATTTCAAAGTCATCGCCGCCAATGAGATAGAAAAAGATATATCTATTGCATACTCTATGAATCACCCAGGAGTCAGTATGCTTAATTGCGACATCAGAGAATTAACCGAAGATGTAATACGAAATGCCATCGGCAGTCAAAAGGTTGACATCATAGTCGGTGGGCCTCCCTGTCAGTCGTACTCAACTGTCGGGAAACGTCGATTGGATGAAAGAGCCAATCTTTTCCTTGAATACAAACGTATTCTTGAAATTCTCCGCCCTAAAGCCTTCGTTTTTGAAAATGTAATCGGCATTCTCAGCATGGATAAGGGCAGACTTTTTCGGCGCATTCAGAGCGTGTTTGAAGAATTAGGATACACTCTCAAATATAAAGTTTTAGATGCCGTAAATTTTGGCGTTCCCCAACATAGGGAAAGAGTTATTCTCGTGGGAATCAAAGGCGAGAACTACTTTGTTTATCCTGAAGAAACTCATGGAAATAATATTCCGGGAAAGCTCCCCTGGGTGACTTATGGTGACGCTATCAGTGATTTACCGGCAATAAAAAGTGGACAGACCAACAACAATTACACTACTGACCCAATAAATGATTTCCAACTGTTCGTAAGAAAAAACGGTTCCACGGTTGCCACAGAGCATAGCGCCCCCAAAAACGGGAAACATTTAATCAAAATCATGGAAACATTAGAAGAGGGTCAAAGCAAGGATGAATTGCCCGAGGAAATTCGTCCAAAAAGCGGATATGGCAACACTTACGCCAAACTATGGTGGGACAAGCCATCTACCACAATTACAAGAAACTTTGCCTGTCCATCGTCTTCCAGATGTATTCACCCAAGGGATTCCCGGGCAATGTCAGTCCGAGAAGGTGCCCGTCTTCAAAGTTTTCCCGACGATTATATTTTCTATGGGTCTGACGGCATGAAAAGGCTTGAAATTGGAAACGCAGTTCCTCCTTTGCTCTCTATTGCCATCGCTAAACAAATGCTCATCGCGATGAATAAGTCCAAATGAGCATGATCCAGTAAAAAATAATGGCTGGTGATAGCAACTCATCATCAGCCATTATTTTTTCTCAGTTAATTTTTTCCTTGGCTTTTACAACCAACTCCGCTACCTTATCAAAACTGTGATGGAACTGTAACTGGGCTTGGTGCCATTGAACAAATCCGAATGGCAATTGAATGGTGGTTCCGCCATTTTTTGTGCCATAATATGTTTCATTCTCAGAAACCTTAGCAGCTCCTTTACAAATATCTTCTATCAAAAAGATATTATCCTTCATATGTTCATTAAACATATTTTTGTACCACACATATTCTGCCCATTCAGCTTTACACCTAACAGCCCCGGCAGAAAATGCTAACCGCGTAATTTTATCCGCATTGTCAATGAACCATTGAAGCAGCTCTTCATATAAACTCTTATTATATGCTTTGAGGGTATGGGCATTAAGACTCTTGTGGTGCATTTGCATTTCAAATTCCTTGTCAACGGTTCTGTCACCATAATGTTCTATGATATCTACGGCCTCTTCATCCGCTGCCCAAAACAGATTAATTGCCTTTTTTACATTTTTCGGTATCAATTCAGCAAATTGGCATTCAAAACACTCAATAAAGTGAGGTGCCTTAACGAGATACACCTGCCCTCCAAGGCTTTTCTTAATGGAAATACTCGTTTTGGAACCATCATCATACAACAACCTTAAATCAGTTTTCGATTTTGTCTTTCTTCTCCCTTGAATCACGCTTTCGACATTTGTTTCATGCAATCCGCCAATACTGACATTGATCAATTTTTTGTTATCGCATCCGATACGCTTCAAAAAATCCGCCGTATATTGTCTATCTGTCTCAAGCAACTCCTTGATACGGTCTTCATTCTTATGTCCTGATAGTTTTGCGTACTGCCAGCCCTGGGAGCGATTTTTCGGTGCCATAATTATTCCTCCAAAAATAATTTATATGTATCAATTTTAAGGGCATTCGCAATCTTTTGAACATTCTCTAAGGCTATACTTCTATGAAAACATTCAATGCCACTGATATATGTCCTATGAAGACCACACATTTCGGCGAATTTTTCCTGAGAAACTCCCATTTCAGTGCGGTATTTGCGCAGATTATTGCCAAACACTTTTATAATGTCCATAAAACTATACTCCTTCACTATATTGGTACTGTTGTAATATTTGCGCCCTAATTTAGGCTTCCGGTTTAGATTTTCCTAACAATCCATCTATACAGCCGAAAGCGATGACAGATACTTCAGTCTCTATATCAATTAGCTTAGTATAATACATACAATAAGTCGACAGACAATAAGTAACCTTCCGCATCTCTTTGCCCGCCTACTCCTTGCGATACAAACCCTGATAGTCGCGATAATGCAATAATTCAAGAAAATCCCATTGGCATGATAGTACGCAATAAAGCCGCGCCTGTCGACAAACAACACAAATTACCCCCATCCGTGGTATAATAACCACATATGGGGGTAATTTGTGTTGTATCTAAAAAAGACCGGATTTTCCAACAGTAGCTCCTGCTTATCACGCTGGAAAACCTTGTCCTGCAAGATCATATCTTGCGGAATATAGACCGCGCCATAGACTTCGCTCCATCTACGCAAAAGTCGAAGAACTCTACTCCCTCTTCGAAATGGGGCGCCCCGACATTGACCCTGTGTCCCTGATAAAAGTGTCCTCATCCAGTACCTCTTAGGCATCCATAGCATGAGGCAAACCATCAGGGAAATCAATGTCAATGTAGCCTACCGCTGGTTCATCGCTACGGCCTTATGGAGACAATCCCCCATTCCTTCAGCAAAAACTACATCTGCATCTTCCTGCGCATATTGAAGGAATCCACCAAAGCCGGCATGTGAATAGCGTGCAGAGCTGCAATCTTTGACGGATTATAAAGGCAGATCCTTACGCAAGGTGCAGAAGAAAAACTCCGCTCAGGCTAAGAGCGAAATGTATTAACCAATAAAGAGTGCAACCATTGCCAAGTTATTGGCGACTCACCACTAATTACTATGTATTACTTGCAACAGACCTTCTCAAATTTTGGCAACTTCGTTTCAGAAAAAGGAGAACTAAAACAATGGGTAATCCACTTGAAGAGCACATTATCGCTTACATAGATTTGCTTGGAGTCAAAGAAAAAATCAAAAAGGGGGACCTAAAAAGTAAAGATATGGTCCATCATTTATATTCTTGGACTGTTGATGTTACACCACAAATTGCAATTCCTGAGCTTGCAGATATAAAGTTTAAAATTTTTTCCGATAACATTGTTATTGCAAAAAAATTATCTAAGGAAAGTACTCAACGCGAAAGAGATATAAGAGCGGCGCTTATGTGTATTGGACATTTTCAAGAAATGGCCGCCACCGAGACTGTATGTTGTATGCTTAGGGGTGGAATAACAATAGGCGATCTGCTAATAGATGAAACAATGGTATGGGGGCAAGCGTTGGTAGATGCTTATAAGATCGAGAGCACCATTGCAAATTATCCTAGAATTGTTATTACGGATTTGGCTGCCAAGGAAATTATGAATTATCCAAAGTTGAAGGATTATCTTAGAACGGATTTTGATGATTGCTACTTTTTGAATTATTTGGCAGATTGCAATTATGTTGGAGAATTTCTTGAGGCTGGTTTTGAACGAATGAAAGAAGATGCAAATTTATCAGATCCCAAAATAAAACAAAAATATATATGGCATATGAAGTTTCTTAATACAGAACTTAAAAAGAAAAAAGAAAAATATAGATTATCACTATGAAAATGCGTCCCTACTCGGGACGGCCAGCTTGTCGACAAATACCTATTTTGTGTCATTAACCAATAAATTAATAGATGTAAAATCCAGCTAATATAAGTTTTTAACGACTAGATTTTTCTTGATACGGTACATAAAGGGTTTTGTCTACAGTCTAAGCCGCCGCACAAAATGTGCGGCGGCTTTCTAATTACTGTCTTTTGCTGTCTGCGTCCCTTAGCGGCGGAGAATTTCGATAATCGCTTCGCCGATTTCATCGGTTCTGGCCCGTCCGCCCAAATCCGGGGTGAGAGTCTTTTTCTCCACCAGCAGGGTTTCAATGGCGTCAATTATCTTCTGGCCCCATTCATTCAGGCCCCAATGGTCAAGCATTTGGGCAATGGACCAGATGGCCGCCAGGGGGTTGGAAATCATCTGCCCGGCAATGTCCGGCGCGGAGCCATGGATTGGCTCAAACATGGAGGGGAACTTTCCCTCGGGATTCAGGTTTGCTCCGGCGGCCAGCCCCATGCCTCCGGCAATGGCCGCCCCCAGATCAGTGAGGATGTCGCCGAAAAGGTTGGAGGCCACCACGATCTGGAACCGCTTCGGGTCCTTTACAAAAAACATACTGGCGGCATCCACCAGCAGGGTGCTGGTCTTTACCTCCGGATACTCCTGCCCGACCTCCTTGAAAATCTGATCCCAGAAGACCATGGAGTAGCCCAGGGCATTGCCCTTGGAAATACTGGTGAGGGTCTTGCCCTCATTCCTGGCCAGCTCATAGGCGTAACGGATGACCCGCTCCGTTCCCTTTCGGGAGAAAACGCTGGTTTGCAGAGCCATTTCCTGAGGGGAATCCGGATAGAGGCGGCAGCCAACATTGGCGTACTCGCCTTCACTGTTTTCCCGAACCACCACCATATCGATATCCTCGATACCAACGCCGGTGAGAGGACAGGGGGCTCCTTTAAGCAGCTTGACGGGACGGAGGTTAATGTACTGATCAAAGCCCTTGCGGAGCTTCAGGAGCAGGCCCCCCAGGGAGATGTTGTCCGGCACTCCGGGATAACCGACGGCCCCCAGATAAATGGCATCTACATCCTTGAGAAGCTCCAGGGCATTCTCCGGCATCATTTCGCCGGTCTTGAGATAATACTCGCAGCCCCAGGGATAGTCGTCATACTCCACCTGAAAGCCCGCCATGCCGGCCACCGCCGCAAGAACCTTCCTGCCCTCGGCCAGCACCTCCGGGCCGATGCCGTCGCCGGGGATAACTGCTACCTTGTACTTCTTCATAATATCGCCTCCTGTATTTTATAACGCCTTTCAAAACTAAAATATAATCCGTCTCACAGGCTCCCCTAAAAGGGGAGTCTCAGCTTGTCGACAAATACCTGTTTTACGTCATTAACCAACAAAGCTAAGTCCCC
>CAJTSO010000033.1:1964-20109 GCA_910579115.1 uncultured Selenomonadaceae bacterium | reverse complement strand
AGGAGGCAATTTTCAAAATGCCCAGGGGGGTTACGGCGTCGGGGGCATGGAGGACGTCGGGGATCATTTCTATGCCGTCTATCAGCTCCGGGCGGCGGACCGCTACCCGGCCGGCCGGGAGCTTCATTTCCTCCGCGATGAGCTGGGTGAGCCGGGGGGAGAGGGAGCCGCCGCCAACCAGCAGGACAGCCTGTGGCTCGTTGCCGTTCAGTTCGATGATTTGACGGGAAATGGCGGCGGCGAGATTTTTGATGGCCGGCATGATGGGTTCAAGAATTTCTTCGGCCTTCAGGTTGTAGGGCATACCGAGGATATCGGAGAACCGGCAGTCAAGTCCGGCGGCAGCTTCCCGCTTTATCCGCTCAGCCACGTTGAAATCCAGCAGGAATCGCTGGCTGATGGCCTCCGTTATTTCATCACCGGCCAGGGGAACCATGCCGTAGGCAATGACGGAGCCGTTTTTGGTAATGGCCACGTCGCTGGTACCGGCGCCGATATCTACCAGTACCAGATTGAGGTGGCGCATGGTAGGAGGGATGAGGACGTTGATGGCGGCAATTGGCTCCAGAGTTATCGCCTGCATTTCCAGCCTGGCTTCCCTGAGGGCGCTCTGCATTGAGTCGATGACCTGACGGGGCAGGAAGGTGGCAATGACGGAGGCCTTGGCCATGCGGCCCCGTTGGCCGATGAGGCTCTTCAGCTGAAAATCATCCAGGGTGTAGCTAAGGGAGCTGTAGCCCACGCAGTAATAGCCGGTGGGGTCGTCAATGGTATCGCTGGCGGCCAGCTTTGCCTGAGCCAGCTGCACGGCGGAAAAGTCAAGGCTCCGTTCCTGCTCGGCGGTGATTATTCCGCCCACCTCCATTTCCGCCTCGGCGGTCATGGTGTAGAGGGCCCGGCCGGCGGCGGCGACAGCGGCGCGGGGCAGGGGGCCTACCTGGTCTTCCAGTTTGCCCTTTACTTCCTTTATGACGGCGGCCACCTGGAGGACGTCATGGATTTGGCCGTCCAGCATGGCCCGGGTCTTGTGCTCCATGCGTTCGGTGGCGATGATGCGGATGTCGCCGCCGGTCTTTTCGGCAACGATGCCGATTACGCTGCGGGTGCCGATATCGAGGGCGAAGATTTTTTCGCCGGTAATTTTGATTTTTGCGGCGCCGGTTCTTTTTGCCGCCTTTGATTCCGGGGCCTTTGGGGCGGATTTTGATCCGGGGGCTTTCGCCGTGGCTGCCTTTTGTTTTTTCGCCGCGGTTTTCTTTGTCTTGGGAGCGGTTTCAGACTGGGCGGAGGCAGCTTTTTTTTCAGCGGTAGAAGACTTTTTTTTGGCGGCAGGGGATTCGGTCCCTTCGGTTAGTATTTCGGCGACAGCGGCGGGGGCTGTATCTTTTCCCTTCATCTTTCCGTCTCCTTCTTAAAATTTTAAGTAATTTTATAAATACTTCTCTAATGAAAGGCGGTTTTCCTTTTTGTTTCGGGGAGACAGATAAAATTTTTTTGTCAGGGAGAGAATTTTGAAAATTTGTGATATGATTGTCCCGGAGGAATAACCGGAATTATTTAAGGGAGTCAACCTGGATTATTAAAGGGTCGTGATGGAATGGACAGCTTTGAAAGTATCGTGGAAGAAAAGGTTGGGAATCAGACGGCGTGTCCGCAGGGAGAAATGATCACCGGCGGCGATTTCAAAAGGATGGTTCGGGGGATATACAGTGAGCTGCTGCTGGCGGCGGATGATATAGATGACGCGGAGCGGCGGCTCCGTCCCGGCAGTCTTCGCCGTCCGGGCAGGGATTTATGCCGGACGATGGCTCCGGCGGTCCAGCTGCTGGCCCGTTCCGATGATGACAGTATCGGGGGGCTGGCCCGGATTGTAGCGTCCATATCCTTCCTGGCCGCCAGAGGGTCAGCGGGGGTCATGCTGGCTTCCCTGCTGCGGGGATTGGCCAAGGGCTTGAACGGCGTTTATGAGGCGACGGACTCTCAGGTGGGCAGAGCTTTTCAATATGGAATACTTTATGCCCAGCGGGCGCTGGTGGTTGAGGAGGAAGAGCCTGACGAGGCCATCGTGCAGGCGGCCAAAGCCGTGGCCAAAAGCGCCCGTGACGCGGTTCGGGAAAACCGGCCCGTCTTTGAGGTTCTTTCGGCGGCGAAGGCGGTGGCAGAGCCAATGGATGAGGAAAATCTCGGACAGCTGATAATGAAGGTCTTTATTGAGGGCTGTCAGCATGGGCTGGACGGCAGTTTCGTGTCGCCTACGCTGGCGGTAGGGGCAAAGCAGGGAGAGCTGAGCCGGGCCGGCGGTCTGGCCTGGCGCTTCGGAGTTTCCCTGAAGCGGGGCGGATACTGCCGGGAGTTAAAGTACAGCGAATATGACAGCTTTTGTCTGAATTTTGATATTCTTGACGCTAAGGCGGATGCGGGCTACATCGAAAAAAATCTGTCGGCCATGGCGGGGAGAGTAGAGGTAATGCCCGGCCGGCGGAGGGTATCCCTGCACGTTCACACCGCCCATCCGGGGAAGGTGATAGAGCGCTGTACCTTCTGGGGGCCGGTGGAAAATATCCGCCTCTCCAATATGGCGGAGCCTCATTCTCTGCCGCCGGCGGGAGCCTCTCTGCTGCCGGTGGCGGTGCTGGCGGTTACGGAGGAGCCGGAAAGAGTGGAACAGCTTCAGGAGAAGGGAGCCCACATTATCGCCGTCGCCGGTGTTGGGGAAAGCATATCCGTCGGGACGCTGGTGGATGCCTGCCACAGCGATTTGGCTGACCGTTACATCATCGTGGGCTATACCAGCCGCCTGACCCTCATTCTCCGGCAGGTGAGATATCTGCTGGGGGACAGGGTAAAAATCGTCCTGGCGTCCAGTGATGAAGAGCAGCTAAAGGCGATTGCCGCCTTTGATCCCGAATTACCGGCGGCGGAAAATGAGGTAGTAATGAATGGGGCGATTGGGCGTTGAGGGGCCATAATGAACCTGTTGAATTTTTTATGGCCCGGTGTTAAGATTTGGGAAATAATTCCGATAGTTATGTTAGGTAATGATGTTCTTTTAAGGATGAAGGAGTGATAGATATGGATGTCGGTACCATTGCAAAACTCAGCACTGCGTCGTCTTCTATCGAAGGCGCCGGTTATAACGCCGGAGCCCGGAAGGCAGAGGAGCAGGCCGCTGCCGCCGGTAAGCAGGCCGGAGGACAGGCGGACAAAAATACGGAGGCTTCCGTGGTGGAGCTTGGCTCCGGAAAAACCTCTGTCAATGCCGGGTACACGAAGGAGCAGGCCGGCGGCGGAGTCAAAAAGGGGCTGACTGCCGATCAGGTAAGCGCCCTGAAGGCAGATTTGGAAAAGAGCCAGCAGAATATGCTGAAGCTGATGTCCTCCGTACTGGGAGGTAATCAGGCTCGCCTTGCCGGGGTAAGCATGTTTAACTTTAACGGCACGCTGCTTGACGCCAGCGAATTTGGCCTTCCGTCCCTGGCTATGACGCCGGAAGCGGCTAAGGCGGCCATATCAGAGGGCGGTGTCTATTCGGTAAATTCCGTGGCCGACAGGATATTCGGCCTGGCTGAAAAGATTGCCGGGGGAGATCCGGAGAAGCTGCAGCAGATGCGCAGCGCCGTGGAAAAGGGCTTTGAGCTGGCCGGGGTGTCCTTCAAGAAGGCGACCGGTGTGGACAAAATGCCGGAAATCACCAAGCAGACCTATGAAGAAATTATGGGCCGGTTTGACAAGCAGATGGAGGATCAGCAGCAGCCAGATCCGGACGCTGCTTTGGAATGAGAAAAGTTGGAAAAATAAAGAAATAGCGAAAGAAGCTGTGAAAACTCCCGGAGTTTTCACAGCTTCTTTTTTATTTACTCATACCGTGTCCTTTATTTCAAATTTGCGGAGAAGAACGCCTCCAGTTTATCAAAGGGAATGACATCCAGCTTATCATATAGATCAGTGTGATTTGCGCCGGGGATGATCATCAGCTCCTTATTGTCCCCCTTGAGAAGTTGGTAGGCAGCCTGGCTGTACATCAGAGAATGGGCGTTTTCGCCGTGAATCAGGAGGACTGCGCTACGAATCTCCGGCGCGTACGCAAACAGTCGCATATTCATCAGGGATCCGTTGGCGGTGGCCGCCCACCCGCCGTTGGAGTTTACGCTGCGGCGATGATAGCCGCGGTCGGTCTTGTAGTAAGCCATATAGTCCTTGAGGAACTGCGGCGCTCCCTCCGGTAACGCCTCCGGCAGTCCTCCGGCCATGGCGTAGGAACCGTTTTTATAATCCTCCGTCCGCTGGTTGTTGTAGGTGACACGGGCCTCATACCGGCCTTTTTCGTCAACTGAGTCGAAATAGCCCAGGGCCGTGTTGCGGCTCATATCATACATGGTCACAGCCGCAGCTGCTTTGACGCGGGTATCCAGCGCCGCCGTCTGAATGGCCATGCCGCCCCAGCCGCAGATTCCGATAACTCCGATCCGCTCCGGATCCACGTTATCCTGGACGGAGAGGAAGTCGATGGCGGCCTGATAGTCCTCCACGTTGATGTCGGGGGAATTGAAGCTTCTCGGATAGCCGCCGCTTTCTCCGGTAAAGGATGGATCAAAGGCGATCGTCAGGAAGCCACGCTTCGCCATCTCCTGGGCGTAGAGGCCGGAGCTCTGCTCCTTCACGGCGCCGAAGGGACCGCAGACCGCAAGGGCCGGGAGCTTTCCCGTGTACTCCTTGGGCTCGTAAAGGTCTGCCGCCAGCGTAATTCCAAAGTGATTGACAAAGGTTACCTTCCGGTGACTGACCTCACCGCTGAGCGGGAACACCTTATCCCACTGGCTGGTGAGCTCGATTGACTCCACTCGAATGTCCGTGTCCTGCATAGAGCCGTAATTTACCATTTGTGAGACCTCCTGTTTCGTTTTCTCGGATTGCGTTTTGGAATTTGTTGGCGCTGCCTGTGTGACGCAGGTTGTCATGGACAACATGAGCAGCGCGGCGGTGATTGCCGGCAATGTCCTCTTCATGCTGTTTGTTTCCTCCTTTGCATCGAACAATCTCTTCTATAAACTTCGGTCAGAATCCCGGAGCTTACTGAGTTTTTCAGGGGATTTGTTCTGCTCTCCGTGAGCGGACAATATTCCCATGTCCCCTAATTTCAAAAAATTAAAAAAGGATGCGTTCTTCGTCAAAATTCTGATTTTGGATGATTGTCATCATTTTGCCTCCTGATTTTGCCCCGGCCCAGCGTCCTTTACAGGAATGCTCCATTGCAGACCTGAAGCACCTGCCCCCGGACGGCCCGGCCCATCTTGCTGGCAAGGTACAGGCAGGCATACGCCTGGTCAATAGCCTGGCACTCCGGGCCGGGGAAATAGACAAAGTGGCCGCTGTACTCCAGCATCTTGGCCCCGCCGGGCTGCTCTCCTGCCTTGTTCGCTAAATGCGCCGGGGTGATGGTGGCACCGGGAGCAATGGCGTTGCAGCGGATATTGGTGTCGATCAGCCGCATAGCAACATTCTTCGTCAGCGTGTTCAGCGCCCCCTTGGTGGAGGTATAGGTCGCTCCGCAGAAGGGCCGGGCGCCGTTGACAGAGGACACGTTGATAATCACGCCCTCGTTTTTCGGCAGGAAGATTTTCAGCGCCTCCCGAATATAGCGCATGGGACCGCCCAGGTTGGTGTCCATCACCATCCGCATCCAGTCATCGTCCGTTTCATCAATGAGCTTCTGCTCTCCGATCCCTGCATTGTTGATGAGAATATCCACATCCCCAAACTCTTTCAATGCGGAGGCAAAGACCTTTTCAGTGTCCTCGCTGGAACATACATCGGCTACCACACCAATGGCCTTGCCTCCCCTGGCCTGGATACCGTTTACTACCGCGTCCAGCTTCTTCCGTCCTCTGGCGGTTATGACCACGGCGGCGCCCTCATCTGCGAACAGCTCTGCCATCGTCTGGCCCATCCCATAGCTGGCTCCGGTTATGACTGCTACCTTACCCTTTAACATTTGTGCGTCCATTCCCAAAAACTCCTTTTCTATCAGATGAGAATAGTATAAAAAGGAGTTAATTGATTAGCAAATACCTATTTAACATATAATTAAATGCTCGTTGGGCATATAATTCTGTGGTATAATAATCGAAAAAGCAAGGGAGGAACATTTGTGGAACTGCGCGTTTTGCGTTACTTTCTCGCCGTAGTCCGCGAGGAAAGCATTTCAAATGCGGCGGAGTCTTTGAATATCACCCAGCCGACCCTTTCCCGGCAGCTGATGGAATTGGAGGCCGAGCTGGGAATCAAGCTGCTCAACCGGGGAAGGAAAAACCGCAATGTCACCTTGACAGACGAGGGCCGGTTGTTTCGCAGGAGAGCGGAAGAAGTCGTAGAATTGGCAGATAAAATGCAGGCTGAGTTTTCCGTGGCAGAGGGACCGGTCAGCGGAGACATTTATATTGGCGGCGGCGAGACAGAGGGTATGCGCCTCATCGCGAAGGCAGCCGCTGAGCTGCGAAAGAAATATCCGCATATCCATTATCATATATTCAGCGGAAATGCCGAAGAGGTAATGGAACGGCTGGATAACGGCCTTTTGGATTTTGGAGTCCTGATTGGAGAAGCGAATTTAACCAAATACAGCTATCTCCCCCTGCCTGTCACAGACGTATGGGGCGTGCTGATGCGAAAGGACAGCCCGCTGGCCGCAAACCCTGTGATTTGTCGGGAGGACTTGGAAGGGGTTCCCTTGATTCTTTCCCGGCAGTCCCTGTCCAGCAACGAACTTTCCGGCTGGTATGGCGGAGGCTTTCACGAGGCAAATGTAGCAGCAACCTATAATCTCATTTTTAACGCGGCGTTGATGGTATCCGAGGGACTTGGATATGCTGTCACGCTGGATAAGCTGGTTAATACGGCGGGAAATCATGATCTTTGTTTTATCCCTTTGTCGCCGAAACGGGAAGCAAGACTAAGCGTTGTTTGGAAAAAACAGCGGGGGTTTTCCAAAGGGACGGAGCTGTTTCTTCAGGAGCTTCGGTCATTGATCCAATCCCCGTAGTCGGAAGATAATAAACGGTCAGGGGAAATATTGAGAGTGTGGAAAATGCCGTTACAATGCAATTCATATAAATTTCCCTTTGGTTATTGTTTTGCTTTTGTGGTATACTAAGCGGTGCATGAGAGCGGGAGTTAGCCGGCTTTTTGATTCTGTCCGAAGGAAGCCCGTATGGATGATTTGAAGAAAAAACTGCTGGTCTGTGTGCTGCCGGCAGGGACAGTCGCTGCCGGACGGGGAAATTTTCAAAAGGATGGACTGGTTTGTTAAAGGCATCGTCGCTAATTTGTAAAGCAGGTTTTCAGGGAATTGCCAGGTAATTTTTTACCGAATAGCATTCAACAGTCAAAGACCGTTATAAAAATATTTACATGACCGGGGAGCGGCAGATATTATGGAAAGCAGATTTGAAAGGCGGTGGCTTCGGCCAATCGTGTCAGTACTGGCTCTTGTTGCCGTATTGTCAGGAATCGTGTACGTACTCCACAAAAAAATAGATGATTTGCTGTACAGCTATATGGAGCTTCAGGTTTCCCGCCAGGCGGAGATCCTGGCGAAGGATCTGGACGGGCGGGTGGCCGGCAGGGCATTAGGCAGTCTGACTGATATTGCGGGAGTCATGGAGCAGGCGGAGCGGTTGAATCTGCCCTCGCTCCCCGGCGATTTTGCCCTCCGGCTGGTGGACAGTGCGCCTGATAGGGGACGCTACGGACTGATAGACAACAGCGGAAATAATGTGTACGGGACCGGGATCAATGCAGACAAATTTTCCTCCATACGGCAGGCTTTCCACGGGGAGAAGGCGGTGAGCGGCAGCTCCAGAGATGGCTGGGCGGCAGCGGTGCCGGTCAGGCGGGGGGACAATATCCAATATGTCCTTTATAAGCTGTTTACCCCTGAGCGGGTGTCCGAGGATTTTGGCGTGAGGGCCTATGAAGGACGGGCCTCCTTTTGGGTGGTTGACCACAAAGACAATCTGATGGTTGCCCCCTTGGACTGGGATGAGGAGCGGGAAAGCCTCCTGGCTATGGCGAGGGAGCATCAGCTTTTCAGGGCTCTGGATTCAGAGACCATGCGGGATCCGGTGTCAGTAGTCTGGACATATAATGGGGAAAAGGGACTGTTCCTGGTAAAGGCGGATGTTCCCTCTCTGAACGCTGACCTGATGGGCCTGATCCCAATGCCCGTCATGATGGCGACTATAGGGGACGCTTCCATGCTTGTGAGGCTCTCCTTTGGCTTTCTCTGCATCATCGTCATGATCGGTATGTTTTATGCCTATACCTATGAGGAGAAGTCACGCCGCAGCGATGAGCTGAGAGAGGCGATAGATGAAGCCGCCAGGGCGAACCGGGCCAAGAGCGACTTTTTGGCGAATATGTCCCACGAAATCCGTACCCCCATAAACGCAATCATGGGCATGAATGAGATGATCCTTCGGGAAGGGACGGAGCCGGTGGTTCGGGAATACGCCCAAAATATTGAGTCTGCTTCCAAGGCCCTGCTTTCCCTGGTAAACGATATCCTTGACTTTTCCAAGGTAGAAGCGGGAAAGATCGATATTTTGCCGGGCAACTACCGGCTGGGCAATCTTCTCAGCGAAGTTTCCACCATGATAAATGTGAAGGCGGAGCAGAAAAAGCTTTCCTTCATCATCAATGTCGGAGAGGAGCTGCCCAATGAGCTGGAGGGGGATGCGGTCCGCATCAGGCAGGTGCTGATAAACCTGCTGAACAATGCGGTAAAGTATACCAATGACGGCGGCATTACCATGACCATCACCGGGGAAAAGCTGGCGGAGGCCAGCGACATCACCGTATTCCGGTTCGCCGTGGCCGATACGGGCATCGGGATCAAGCCGGAGGATATGAAAAACCTCTTCAAGAACTTCGTTCGCCTTGATTTGAACCGGAACCGCTCCGTGGAGGGCACCGGTCTGGGACTGGCCCTTACCAAGCGGCTGGCTCAGGCTATGGGAGGCGACGTGGAGGTCACCAGTGAGTACGGGGTGGGAAGCACCTTCACCCTCGTGCTGCCCCAAAAGGTTGTGGGGACGGCGAAGGTTGGCAATTTCCAGGCGGCCGGAAAGGATAACGCCAGGCGTCAGGAGGGCCACAAGGTAAGCTTTGTAGCGCCGGAGGCCAATGTGCTGGTGGTTGACGACCGGGAGCTGAACCTGCTGGTTGTGTCGGGTCTGTTGAAGGAAACAAAGGTGAATGTAGTCACGGCCAACAGCGGGCCAAAGTCCCTGGAGCTCATGAAAAAGGAAAGCTTTGACCTGGTTCTCATGGATCATATGATGCCGGAAATGAGCGGTATCGAGGCCATGGAGCAGGCAAAGAAAATTCCGGGCTATGACAGTATCCCCTTTATTGTCCTTACGGCCAACGCCATCGTGGGCATGAGGGAGATGTATATTTCCAAGGGCTTTGTGGAGTATTTGTCAAAGCCGATCGACGGAGATCTGCTGGAGGAGACCCTCCGCCGGTATCTGCCGCCGGAAAAAATCAAGATTGTAAGCCGTAAACCTGAGCCTGAGCCTGCCCCGACTCCGCAGCCAAAGGTCAGCTGGGATGATGCAATGGCCGCCGCGGCCGCCGCGGCGGGGATTGAGGGATTTGCCCCTGCTGGAGCCCCAGAGAAGAGCGAGGCTTCCCAGCCGATTCCTCCGGCGGCCGGCGAGGGGACGAAGCTCTCCACCGGCGGACCGGTTCCGGCGGCGGGACTCAACCCCTACCTCCATAAGGGGGCGGCGGCCCCGGCGGCTCCGGCGTCTGCTGCCAGCGGAGAAAAGCCGGGAAAAGCGGACAGCGAGGCAAATGAACTCTTTAATGCCGAGCTGGGCTGTAAAAACTGCGGCAACAAGAAGGAAATGTACAACCGGGTACTGTCGGTATTCTGTGATGAGGCCCCGAATAATAAGGCAGAGATTTCCAGTCTGGCGGAAAAGCAGGATTGGGATCCCTTTACCGTGGCCGTCCATGCTTTGAAGTCCTCCTCACTGCTGGTGGGCGGCGAAAAGCTGTCAAGGCTGGCCAAGACAATGGAAATGGCCGGGCGCAAGCTCCAGGGCTTGCAGGCGGAAAATCCCCCGGAAGCGCCGGAGACATTTGTCAGGAACAACATCGATATGTTGATTCAGCTTTATGATGATACGGTGGCGGCGGCCAGGAAATATCTGTCGGGAAGCAAATAAAAAACGGGAGCTGGGTTTTGGCTGATTTGAACCCAGCTCCTTTGTGTACCTGCGGGGAACCGTTAAGCCGGATATGTTCACGGCACCGGTCCCTGATTCAGGCACAGAGCCAGGAGAGTTGTTCGAGGGGATACAGCCGGCGGCACAAGGGCTCCTGATTGTGGATTATTGCAGGGCTCCGCCATTTTCCGGAGCGCATTGACGGCAGATTAAAGGAGACCGTGCTGGAGGATTTTTGTAGAGGGAGGATTTAGGAATGAATATCAGGGAACAAACGGAAGAATTGGAGTACAAGATCCTTGCTCCCTGCGCGGCAAAGGCAAGGGAAGCGGCGCGCCGCTTCCCTATAGACCTCTGCCCGTACCGCACCGATTACCAGCGTGACAGAGACCGGATCCTCCACGCTAAGTGCTTTCGCCGCCTGAAGCACAAGACCCAGGTTTACATCATGTCCGGGGATCACTACCGGACGAGAATGACTCACAGCCTTGAGGCGGCGCAGATCGCCCGGACTATCGCCAGGGGCCTGCGGCTGAACGAGGATCTGACGGAAGCCATCGCCCTCGGCCACGATGTGGGCCATACGCCCTTCGGTCATTCCGGGGAGGCGGTCATGGCGGAAATTACCGGCCATTTCGCCCACAACGAACAGAGTCTGCGGGTTGTCCGCTATCTGGAACGGGAGGGAAAGGGACTGAATCTGACTGCGGCGGTAGAGGACGGAATCCTGAACCACACCAGCCCAAACCGGCCCTTCACCCTGGAAGGGAGAATCGTCCATATTGCCGACCGGATTGCCTACCTCTGCCACGATTACGATGACAGCATCAGGGCGGGGCTGCTGAAGCCGGGGGAGCTGCCGCCGGAGGTTGTGGACGGGCTGGGGACGGAGCACTCGGATATGATCACGGGCTTCGTTTCGGACGTTATCACCGCTTCGGCGGATTTGGCGGATATAAGGTTGTCGGAACGCTACGATGATATCATGAACCAGTTCCGCCGGTTTATGTTCCGCCGCATATACCATTCGGAGCAATTGGCCAAAGAGAGGGAACAGGCGGGATTCATCCTTCGTGAGCTGTTCGGTCATTTTCTGAAAAATTTTGAGGAGCTGCCGGAGGAATTCCGCCGCCACGAAGAACGCTGGGGCAGAGAGCAGACGGTCACGGACTACGTGGCGGGTCTTACCGACGGATACGCCGTGGAGCTGTTCAGCAGGATATTTATTCCTCCTGTCTCCGGGTGGTATAGATAAGGCACGGGACTGGAAGGCGGGGCGAAAAAGGACAGTCCTCTGCCGGACTGTTCTGCATGTCCGGCGGGTAGGGGAAAATAAAAAAACGGAAAGGGGGCTGGGGCATGACCATTGAGGAAAAGCTGGAGTGGCTGGCTGCTGCGGAGAATTTTTTGAATTTGGGCAACGTTACCGGAGCCATGAACGCCCTAAGGGAAATATTGACTGCGGCGCAGTTTTCCCGTGACCCGGACACCCTGGCCTTTGCGGCGGAGCTGTCCTTCTATCGGGGAGATGCGGCCGCGGCGGAGGATTATCTTGGTCAGCTGACGGAGGCCATCTCAAGAACCGGAGGGGTAGGCTGCCATTGCCGGGGAGAATTTGTCCGGGCCCTCCTGGAGCTTTCCCGCTTTGATATGAAGCCGGCGGTTCTCCGGTTGGAGGCCGCCCTGCGCCAGCCAGCCATCAGACAGCCCCAAACCGGCTACGATAAATGTACCCGGGTCAGGTTGGACAAGTATCTGGCCGATGCCTGCTATCTGCTGGGGGACGCCGCCGGAGCGGCGGAGAGATTGTTCGATGCCTCCCGGCTGGCAGAGAAGGATGGGATGAAAGCGGAATTATACAGCAAGGCGCTGTTTCTCACGGCTTACAATCCTCCGGCTGCCGCCCGGGAGCTGACCCTAAGCCGGGAGTACGGTAATTTTTTTGCCAACACTCCGCCGGTTACAATTTCCGGACGTCCCGTCTGCCAGCCGGAGCCGGCCCGTTTGGCGAAACAGCGGACAGATGGCCTGGGAACGATCCGGATCGGCTATATTTCCCGGGACTTCCGCCACCATGCCATGGGATACTTTCTGGCCCCGCTCCTTCGCTGTTTTGACCGAAAAAATACGGTGGTCTTTGCCTATATGACCGGGGAGGGGGATCAGGTGACCCGCAAACTGCGCCGCCTGGGAGCGGCCTTTACCGATGTGGCGGAAATGAACCCGGAGCAGACAGCCAGGCGGATAGCGGAGGACAAGCTGGACGCGCTGGTGGATCTGTCCGGTCATTCGCAGGAAAATGCCCTGCCGGTATTGGCTTACCGGCCGGCTCCGGTGATCTTATCGGGGCTGGGATTTCTCCATACGTCGGGGCTGGCGGCGGTGGACTATCACCTGACGGATCGGATAATGGCCCCGGCCCCGTCGGCGGACAGCCGGGCCCAGGAGAGCCGGATGCAGAAGGCTTTCAGTGAGAAGCTGCTGTACGTCGACGAAGGGATACCGCCCCAGGAGAGGCGGCATGATTTCTATCCGCTGTTTTGCTACGCCCCGGTAGAAAAGATGCCGCTGCCCGCCGCGCCGGCTGCCCGGTTGGGAAAGCCCGTAACCTTTGGCTGCCTTAATAACTACGCAAAGATCACAGACAGGACGCTTCTTCTGTGGCGGACCATTATGGAGAAGGCGCCGGACTCCCGGCTCATCCTTCAGGACAAGCTGGCTTCCCTGCCGGATTTTACCGGCCGTCAGTTTATCCTCCGCCGGCTTGGGGCTTTGGGGTTTGACACGGCCCGGATCGAGTGCCGGCCCTATTCCCCGGACTATTTGAAAACCTATGGGGATATCGATATTGCTTTGGACACGGAGCCCTATAACGGCGGAGCGACCACCTGTGAAGCCCTTTACATGGGAGTCCCGGTGGTGACTCTGGCCGGGCACAGCCCGGCGGCCAGGGTGGGAGCGTCCCTTCTCTTTGCCGCGGGTTGTCCGGAGCTTATCTCCACCAGCGGGAAAGAATATATTTCCCTGGCCGTCCGATTGGCCGGGGACAGACTGCGGCTTGATGATTACCGAAGGAATTTGCGAAGCCGGATGGAGCAGTCGCCCCTGATGGACGGTAAACGGTATGCCGCGGCGATGGAAGCCCTCTGCCGCCGGGTTTATAAAGAAAATTTTTTACCGGAGTAGTTTTTTGTTGCTATTTCCATTAAAATGGATTATAATTCACAGTGATTTATATGCGCAGCAGGAGAGAGGTGAAGGTTGAATGGATTTGACGATGAGCATTGCGTCTATGAGCGTAGGTCTTAATATGATGACAACACAGCAGGAACTCGGCATCTCTGTGTTGAAAATGAGCATGGATTCGGCAGACGAGAGTATGGATGCGCTTTTATCATTGGTCTCAGGCAGCCTTGATCCGAATCTGGGTACGCAGGTGGATATCGCCGTCTGATGCGGAGCGATTCTTCGGATTTCGGCAGGTGTTTCCTTTCTCGAAGCCGCGGTAGCCTTAAAAAGATGGTTCAAGAAAAAAGTAAGGGGATTAGTTACATGGAATTCCAGGATAAAACATTGAAATGCAAAGATTGTGGCAACGATTTTATTTTCTCCGCCGGTGAGCAGGCATTCTACCAGGAGAAGGGCTTTGAAAATGAGCCCGTTCGTTGCCGTGACTGCCGTGATAAGCGCCGCCGTCAGCGTGACGGTGCAGCCCAGCGCGAGCTCTTCACCGTTGTTTGCGCTGATTGCGGCAAGGAGACTCAGGTCCCCTTTCAGCCGAAGGATGATCGTCCCGTGTACTGCCGGGACTGCTTCAGCAACCATCGCCGCTGAGCCATCGATTGAATTTGCCGAGACTGAAACTGCCGCGCAGAATTGCGCGGCAGTTTTTATGTAGTCGTAGGAAATATTTTGCTCAGGAGAAATTTTTCTTGCATTAGTCCGCCGCCTATGCTATAGTAAATAGCCGTAATGGACGAGTTGTCGTCTGTTTACAAGGCAAATGACCGGCTTTTCCCCAAAACGGGAAGCTTGGCACCAAGCCTGCGCAGAGCGGGCTTGTATCACTCCCAACCGGGGAAAAGAGAGGTGTTAATAATGCGCGAAGGAATCCATCCAAAGTATCAGGAGTGCAAGGTTACCTGCGGCTGCGGCAATACTTTCATGACTGGCTCTACCGCCACCGAGCTCCGTGTAGACGTGTGCTCCAAATGCCATCCGTTCTTCACCGGGCGTCAGCGTGATGTAGCGGCCGGCGGTCGGATCGAGAAATTCAACAAGCGTTATGGCCGCAAGTAAATTCCAATTTATCGGCTTCATTCAGTCATCAGGGACTGCCGCTTTTGCGGCAGTCTTTTTTGTTTGTGCCTGTTCAGCGGGGCGGACAAAAATAATTATCCGGCTGTCCCGTTTGTGTTTTTCAACGAGCGGCTCGAAAAATGTCAGTCCGGTCTTATTTTTCCGGCCGCCCTAGGAACTGAACCGGCTTTGTGGTAAAATAAATCACTACAATAAATACTGAATGAAGCAGAGAGGAATATAAATGTCAGATAACAAACCAACCGTAGGCGGACAGGCGGTCATCGAGGGAGTCATGATGAGGGCTCCCGGCAGCGTGGCCACGGCTGTCCGTGAAGCCAACGGGCACATAGCCGTTCAGGTAAAAGCGGTGGAGAGCCTGGGGGACCGGTATCCCATTTTCCGGGCTCCTTTCCTTCGGGGGGTAGTGTCCCTGGGAGAATCCCTGGTGCTGGGAATGCGTTCCCTGTCTTATTCCGCCCGGATGGCGGGAGAGGATGAGGAGGAGATGACCGACGGGGAGGTGGCCATGACCATGATCTTTGCCTTCCTGCTGGCGGCGGTGCTGTTTATTGCTGTTCCCACTTACGGCGTGAAATTTTTTCGCGTCGTTTCCGAGGATCCCCTGTACCTGAATATTTTTGAGGGCTGTCTGAGACTGGCGGTATTTCTTGCCTACATATTCTCCATATCCCGTATGGAGGGAATATACCGGGTGTTCCAGTATCACGGGGCGGAGCACAAGACGATCCACTGCTTTGAAAAAGGCGAGGCCCTCACGGTAGCGAACGTTCAGAAATGCTCCCGCTTTCATCCCCGCTGTGGCACGGCGTTCCTGCTCATCGTCATGATCGTGAGCATTTTTGTTTTTGCCTTTTTGGGCTGGCCCGGTCTGGCGGAGCGGATCATCAGCCGGGTGGTTCTGCTGCCGGTGATCGCCGGTATTTCCTACGAGCTTATAAGGCTGGCGGGAAAGCACCCAAACGGCCTGATGCATATTTTTATCCTGCCGGGGCTTTGGCTCCAGCGGCTGACTACCAACGAGCCGGGGGATGAGATGGTGGAGGTAGCCATTGAATCCCTCAAGGCCGTATTGGCCCGGGAGGATATACCTTCCGGCAGCGGAAACTACGCCGACCTGCGGTATGGGGAGGCAGTGGCGGCCGGTGATTTCGGAACGGCTGTGACGGCGGAAGCGATGGGGGAAAGATAAATGCTGGACAGACTTATTGAGGTGGAGTCAAAATACCGGGAGCTGGAATCATTGCTGGCGGATCCGGCCACAATCGCCGATATTGAAAAATACCGGACGCTTTCCCAGGAGCACGCCAGCCTGGCGCCTGTGGCCCGGACCATCGCCCGGTACCGGGAAATAAGCGGGGGAATTCAGGAAGCAAAGGCGATACTGGAGGATGGCAGCTCTGACCGGGAGCTGCGGGATATGGCCGCGGACGAGCTGTCGGCCCTCAGGGAGGAAAAGGACAGGATCGAGGCGGATCTGCCCCGGCTGCTGCTGCCCAAGGATCCCAATGACGATAAATCCGTGATCGTGGAGATCCGGGGCGGCGTTGGCGGGGAGGAGGCGGCTCTGTTTGCGGCGGATCTTTTCCGGATGTACTCCCGTTATGCCGAGAGCCGGGGCTGGCAGACGGAAATAATCGAGGCCAACGAGACGGAGCTGGGAGGCTTCAAGTCCGTATCCTTTTCCATCGAGGGGTACGGCGCTTTCAGCCGGATGAAATACGAGCGAGGCACTCATCGGGTTCAGCGGGTTCCCGCCACGGAATCCCAGGGAAGGATCCAGACCAGTGCCGTCACCGTGGCCGTTTTGCCGGAGGCCGGGGAAGTGGAGCTGGACATCCGTCCGGACGAGCTGCGGATAGACACCTATTGCGCTTCCGGAGCCGGGGGACAGTACGTGAACCGGACGGAAACCGCCATCCGGATCACTCATCTGCCCACGGGGATGGTGGTAACCTGTCAGGATGAAAAATCCCAGCGGAAAAATAAGGATAAGGCGATGCTGGTGCTTCGGGCCCGTCTCTATGAGAAGCTTCAGGCCGAGCAAAACGACGCTCTGGCCAGGGAGCGGAAGGAGCAGATCGGTACCGGCGACCGGAGCCAGCGAATCCGCACCTATAACTTTCCCCAGGGCAGGGTCACCGATCACCGCATCGGCCTTACCCTTCACCGGCTGGAGGACGTTATTGCCGGTGATTTGGATGAGTTGATAAATGCCCTCATCACGGCGGATCAGACGGAGCGGCTGAAGAAAAACCGCGGCTGATCAGACTGGGGATCATTAAGACAGGAGCCTTTGTATGTCTCGTACCGTTACGGAACTGCTGGCCATTACGGCGGACTTTTTTCAGAAAAAGGGCATAGAGAGTCCCCGCCTTGATGCGGAGCTGCTGTTGGGCAAGGTGCTGGGGCTTTCCCGGATACAGCTTTACACCCACTTTGACCAGCCTTTGCAGGAGCCGGAGCTGGACGAATTCCGGGAGCTTGTCCGCCGCCGGGGAAAGCGGGAGCCGGTGGCGTATATTTTGGGGCGGCGGGAGTTTTTCGGCCGGGACTTCACCGTTACCCGGGACACCCTGGTTCCCAGGCCGGACACGGAGATTCTGGTGGAAACCGCCTTGGGGCGGCTGAAAGAATACCCACCGGACAAAGTGCTGAAGGCAGCGGATATCTGCACCGGCACAGGAGCCATCGCCATTACCGTTGCCCTGGAAATGAAGGGCCGGGCGCAGGTAACGGCCACTGACATTTCCCCAAAGGCGCTGGCCGTGGCCAGGATCAATAAGGAGAAGCTGGCCGCCGGTGAATCGGTAACCTTCAGGCCGGGAGACCTGTTTCAGGCGCTGAAGCCGGGGGAAAAGTTCACCGCCATTTTGTCAAATCCTCCCTACATAAGCGAAGAGGAAATGGCCGCCCTGCCGCCGGAGGTGCAGGCGGAACCGTCGCTGGCTCTCTGCGGCGGCCGGGACGGGCTGGATTTTTACCGCCGCCTCATCAATGAGGCCCCCGAATATCTGGAGCCGGGAGGCTTTCTGGCGATGGAGATTGGTTCGGAGCAGGGAGAGCCGGTGGCTGAGCTGGCAAGGCAGGCAGGGTTCTGCGGCCCGGCGGCAATCGAGATCATTCGGGATCTGTCCGGCCATCCCCGGGTGGCGGTAATGAAGAAAGACTATGAATACTGAAATATACGATGTAAAAAAGCCTGATACAGAGGAATACAGAAGGGCCATCCAGCGGGGGGCGGAGCTGTTGCAAAGAGGAGAGCTGGTGGCCTTCCCCACGGAGACGGTATACGGCCTGGGGGGCAACGGCCTCGATGCGGAGGCCTGCCGTCGAATATATGAAGCCAAGGGGCGTCCCTCCGACAATCCCCTGATCCTTCACGTGGCGGAGCTTGCCGGTATGGAGAGAATTGTCAGCCGGATAACCCCGGTAGCCGAAAAAATATTTGCCGCCTTCATGCCGGGGCCGATTACTATAATCCTGCCCCGGGCGGCCTGCGTGCCGGACGCGGTAACCGGCGGCCTCGATACGGTGGCGGTGCGGATGCCGGATCATCCTGTAGCCAGGGAGCTTATTTTAGCGGCGGGGCT
>CAJTSO010000033.1:0-1954 GCA_910579115.1 uncultured Selenomonadaceae bacterium | reverse complement strand
GCCGGTGGCGGCTCCCAGCGCCAATATTTCCGGCCGGCCAAGTCCCACAAACGGGGAAACCGTGGGTCGGGATCTGGGCGGGAAGGTCGGGGCGATCCTTGACGGGGGAGCCACTGACTGGGGCCTTGAATCCACCATCGTGGACTGTACGGAGGCGGAGGGGCCGGATACGGTGACGGTGCTCCGGCCGGGAGCCGTTACGGCGGAAATGCTGGGGGAGATCATCGGCCAGGTAAAGGCGGCAGCCTCTCCGGACGCGGCCGGGCGGGAAAAGGGACTGAAGCGGGCCCCAATGGCCCCGGGGATGAAATATACCCACTACGCGCCGAAAGCTCCCCTGACTCTGGCAACGGATGAGGAACGCCTGCTGACGGAGTTAAGACGGCGGGAAGCGACCGGGGAACGGGTGGGTCTGTTGCTGTTTGAAGAGGATCTCCCGGCCTTTGCGGGAGTTTACAAGCGCGCTCTGGGCCGCCGGGAAAACCTGCGGGAAATAGCGGCGGGCCTATATTACAATCTGAGGGCCTTTGACCAGCTGCCGGTGGACAGCTTGCTTTGCCCCATCGTTCCCGATGAAGGGCTGGGCGCCGCCATAATGAACCGCCTGCGGAAGGCGGCGGGGGGCAGGATTATCTGACGGCCGGCGACAGTAATTTGGCCTGCCGTCACTCTGGCGGGTGTCGCCTCCCCATTGCCGGATTTTCTCCCGGAAACGGCTTGTATACATTGCTGAGCCTATTCACACTGTCTGTTTTTTATGCTACAATACCTGAAATCATCATATTTGAAAGGATGGCGGTTATGAAGCTTGTCATTGGTTGCGATCACGGGGCCCTTGAGCTGAAGGAAGAAATAAAAAAATTCCTGGCTGATCTGGCCGTCAGCCCGCTGGATGAAAATGACCCCATAGAGGTTAATGACATTGGCGCCTACACCGCTGACTCCGTGGATTATCCGGATATAGCGGAGACGCTGTGCCGGGAAATAAACGAAGGCCGGGCCCAGCGGGGCATTCTCCTTTGCGGCACAGGCATCGGGATCTGTATGGCGGCCAATAAGATAAACGGTATCCGGGCTGCCCTCTGCACCGATGTTTACAGCGCAAAGATGTCCCGGGAGCATAACGACGCCAATGTGATCTGCCTGGGCGGCCGGGTTACCGGCCCCGGCCCGGCAGTGGAAATAATCCGGGCGTATTTATCCTCTGCCTTTGCCGGTGGACGCCATGCCCGCCGGGTAGGTAAAATGATGGATTTAGAGAATAAATGATTTTGGAACAAGGAAATGGAGGAAAAACAATGGCAATGATGGACGAACTCAAAAAGGTTGATCCGGCCGTAGCCGAGGCCATCGACAAGGAGCTTGGCCGCCAGCGGTCAAAGCTGGAGCTTATCGCTTCCGAGAACATCGTCTCCAAAGCCGTCATGGAAGCCCAGGGCAGCGTCCTCACCAACAAGTACGCGGAGGGCTACCCCGGCAAGCGTTACTACGGCGGCTGTGAATTCGTGGATATTGCCGAGCAGCTGGCCATTGACCGGGCCAAAAAGCTCTTCGGGGTGGAGTACGTGAATCCCCAGCCCCACTCCGGCGCTCAGGCCAACATGGCTGTGTTCTTCGCTCTCCTCAACCCAGGGGATACCGTCATGGGCATGAACCTCACCGACGGCGGCCACCTCTCCCACGGTTCACCGGTAAATATGAGCGGTAAATATTTCCACATCGTTTCCTATGGAGTGGCTGAAGGAAGCGAGCTCATCGACTACGACGCCCTGGAAAAAACTGCTATGGAGTGCAAGCCGAAGCTGATTGTCGCCGGCGCCTCCGCCTATCCCCGGATCATCGACTTCCCGCGCCTTGGGGAGATCGCCAAAAAGGCCGGGGCCTACCTCATGGCTGACATCGCCCACATCGCCGGGCTCGTAGCGGCCGGTCTCCATCCCTCCCCGGTACCCTA
>CAJTSO010000032.1 GCA_910579115.1 uncultured Selenomonadaceae bacterium | reverse complement strand
CTGGGAAATACCGGACGAATTTGTTGTGGGCTATGGACTTGATTTTGCCGAGCGGTACCGCAATCTGCCGGTAGTGGGAGTTTTGAAGCGGGAAGTCTATGAATAAACCTTTGTATTGAATGGGCATGATCGAAAATCAAAACCACCCGTTTGACGGGTGGTTTTGATTTTGAGAAGGTCTGCCCTATGGCAAATTCGAGATAGTGCCGCTATATGAGAGGTTGAGCCGGGATGATGAATTGCAGGGTGAGGTTTTTTCATCCGGAACCATTATTTTCTTTAGAACCTGTATTTTATCTCCAGTTTAACTTCCCTGGCCTGTTTCGTGCTATAATGCAACCAGCTTGATTTGTGAGGTATCTCTATGACCATCAAGAAGCGTCTGTTGCTGTCCAATATTCTGATGATCGTTGTCCCCGTCCTGGCTGCCCTGGCGGCGGGAGCCTGCTGTATCGCCCTGCTGTGGCTCATGCTCCGGATCGGCAACGGACTGCCACTGGAGGACAGCGGAGAGTTTTCCTGGGCCAGTAGGGCGGTGGTCAAGCTGGTGAGCCGGTCGCTGGAGAAGGGCAAGTCTCTGGATACCCTGGGGAAAACGCTCCAGGCCAACGGGCTGCGGGTAACCGTGCGCTCCGGCGGTGAAACCGTCTACACCTGGGGGGAGAAACAGCCGGATGATGCCCGTCTGCTTCAGGCGGCGGAAAGCCTGGGCGGAACCCGGGCGCTGGTGTCCGCCGGGGAGAACAGCCTCTTCATAGCGCAAAAGAGAGTCAACGGTATCAGTTATCAAATTCTCGTCTACGGGACGCGCAGCGAGGATTTGTCCTCCGGGATGAAGCTGGTCATCGTCCTGGCCGGGCTTGTTTTACTGTGCACGGTGCTGGCGGCAATCTGGGGAACCAACCGCTTTCTGATCCGTTTTGTGTTCCAGAAAATCAATGGACCGCTTACGGTGTTGTCCGACGGTGTCCGGGAAATCGGTGACGGCAATCTGGACTATCGCATTGCTTACCGGGAGAAAGACGAATTTGCCCCGGTGTGCAAGGCGTTCAACGAGATGGCGGAACGGCTGAAAGTCTCCGTGGAACGCACCCGGCAGGACGAAAAAAGCCGGAAGGAGTTGCTGGCGGGCATCTCCCACGATCTCCGGTCCCCGCTGACCTCTATCCGAGCCTATGTGGAGGGATTGATGGACGGCGTGGCAAAGACACCGGAAGCGCGGCGGCGGTATCTTATGACTGTCAAAACGAAGGCGGATGACATCGACCGCATGGTGTCCCAGCTGTTCCTGTTCTCCAAGCTGGATATGGCGGAGTATCCCATGGCCGCCCGGACGTTCCGCTTGGACGAATTTGTCGCGGCGCTGGTGGCAGAAACAGAGGAAGAATACCGGAGTAAGGGGCTGGAGGTCACGGTGGAGGCATCTTGCCCAGTGAGCGTTACAGCGGACAGGGAGCTGCTGCGCCGGGTGTTGGCCAACATCATGGACAACAGCGCTAAGTATAAGACAATGGCAATATGTCGGTTGCGGATTTCCATAGAGGACGCCAGAGAAAACTGCCGTATTATCCTCTCTGACGACGGTCCCGGCGTACCGGAGGAGGCGCTGCCCAAGCTTTTTGACGCATTTTACCGTAGCGATCCGGCCCGGAAGAATCCGGCGGGTGGAAGCGGTTTGGGTCTGGCGATTGCCGCCCGGATGGTGGAGCGCATGAGCGGGACTATTACTGCTGGAAATATCACGGCGGGCGGTTTAGAAATCACGATTATCCTGCCGAAGGAGGAAGGGCATGCCGAAAATTCTGATTGTTGAGGACGATCCCGACATTGCCGCTATCGAACGGGATTACCTGGAACTAAACGGCTGCCAGGTGGAGATTGCTGCCGACGGGGAGACGGGGCTTACCCTGGGGCTTGGCGGTGGGTACGATTTGATTCTCCTGGACCTGATGCTCCCCGGCATGGATGGTTTTACCGTCTGCCGGAAACTCCGGGAAAAGATCGATACCCCCATTCTGATGGTGACAGCCCGCCGGGAGGATGTGGACAAAATCCGCGGTCTGGGTCTGGGGGCGGACGATTATATTGAAAAGCCATTTTCTCCCAGCGTGCTTGTGGCGCGGGTGAAAGCGCATCTGGCCCGCTATGAACGGCTCACCGGCGGCCGGAAACGGACCGCTGAAATCCACATCGGCGGCCTTAGCCTGCACACTGATACCCGCCGCCTTTATGTGGAGGGCCGTGAGGTGGAGCTGAAGAATAAGGAGTACGAACTGCTGCTGTTCTTTCTGCTCCATGTGGACATAGTGTTCAGCCGGGAGGAGCTTTACGAGAAAATATGGGGATTGGAGGCCATGGGAGATAATGCTACTGTGGCCGTTCATATCAACCGCCTGCGGGAAAAGATCGAGCCGGATCCCTCCAAACCCCGGTATATCCAGACGGTTTGGGGCGCGGGCTATCGGCTCCGGGGACAATAACATTGTCGGAATAGATTGAGGAGGCGAGGTATATGTGGCTTGTGTTCGCATTCGGGTCCGCGGTTTTTGCGGGGGTTACATCCATTCTGGCCAAGTGCGGCATTCGGAAAACAGATTCCACTGTGGCCACCGCCATACGAACTATTGTAGTCCTGGCCTTCGCCTGTCTGATGGTGGTTGTGGCCGGGTCGCAGAACCAGCTGGGCAGCATTGGCGGGGAAACGCTGCTGTTCCTGATCCTGTCCGGGCTGGCCACGGGAGCATCCTGGCTGTGCTATTTTAAGGCTCTGCAATTGGGAGACATTAACAAGGTTGTTCCCATCGACAAATCCAGCACCGTGCTGACCATCCTGCTGGCATTCGTGTTTCTCCATGAGGCTGTCAGTCTGACCGGGGGAATCGGTGTGTCGCTGATTGCTGCCGGCACATTCCTGATGATTGAGAAAAAGGAAGCCGATGAACGGAAGCCAGGCGGCAGCGCGTGGCTGTGGTATGCTCTGGGCTCCGCGGCCTTTGCCGCTCTGACCTCCATACTGGGTAAGGTGGGTATTTCAGGGGTAGAATCCAGCTTGGGGACGGCGGTCCGCACGGGAGTGGTGCTGGTGATGGCCTGGGTCATGGTGTTTGTGGCCGGGAAACAGGGGGAGCTTCGCCATACCCCCAAAAATGAGCTGGGGTTCATCTGCCTGTCAGGACTGGCCACCGGGGCATCCTGGCTGTGCTATTACCGGGCATTGCAGGACGGTCCCGCCAGCATCGTTGTTCCTGTCGACAAGCTGAGTATTTTGGTTACAGTGGCCTTTTCCGGTCTGGTGTTCCAGGAAAAACTGACCCGCCGGGCGGCGTTTGGATTGTTGTTGATAACGGTTGGGACGCTGGTCATGTTGGTTTGATGTTGGATACGGTATTACATCAGTTATGGAAAAATTCCCGGAGTGTGATTTACGCTCCGGGAATTTATTTTATCTTCTGTTTATCTCCATCAAAAAACTGGTTTAACATTGGCTGCTATCCTGTACTTATCAAAAGACAGGAGGTAATCTTTATGAAAAATCTGCATGAAAAAATTATGGCCGCCGACTTCGGCAGGCTGCTTAAAGGATGGATCATCGCCGGGCTGTGCTTGGCCTTTCTTGGCGGCGGGTTGTCTGCCGCGCTGCTCGCTCCCCAGATCAGGGAAACAATATCCGCCGTTCAAACGGTACAGCAGCAGAAAGAGCGATGGAGGCAATGGGAGCATGATTTTCTGCGGGATGGCCATGACCGCAGGGAGAAAAGCAGGGGCCGGTTAAAGGTAAAGGATGTTCTCCGGGCCAGCGTCACTAGGCCCTCTGCCGCTGCCGTTCTTTCTATGGGCGTCACCGCCCTGCTGGTCGGACTGCTGGCGCTGGCGTTCTGGCTTCTGGCGGCGGCCTGGCTTTATCAGGCGGCGGTACTGTCCGGTATGAGCGGGCCGCTGTGGGGAGTGCTGGGGCTGTTGGGCAATGTGTTCGCCGCCGTCTTCTTTGTCGTCCTTCGCGGCTTTCTCAGAAAGAAATGCCCTGCCTGCGGGAGGTGGCAGGATAAAAAGGCGGCTTATTGTACCACCTGCGGCAATGCCCTGAGCCGGAGCTGTCAGGAGTGCGGCACGGGCTGTCCGGCAGACGACCGGTTCTGTTCCGCCTGCGGTGTGAAGCTGGAGATTGCCGGGGCGAAAGGCAGAGAAAAATGTTGACCTGGGAATTTTCCGTACTGGACTTCATTAGGACAATCTGCGCAGCGGGTTCGGCGATGTGGTGATGCCGCTTATCACCCGTCTGGAAGATGGCGGGGCGATTTGGATCATCTTGGCGCTGGCGCTGTTGCTTTACCCCAAAACGCAGAAAACGGGGGGGGACAGCCCTTGCATTGGAAGTCTTATGCAGCAATCTGATTTTGAAACCCCTTGTGGCCCGCCTCTGCTTCTGTGACATTAACCCGGCGGTACAGCTGCTGGTCCCCCGGCCCGGTGATTTCTCCTTTCCCTTCGGCCATACGGGAGCCTCCTTTGCGGGAGCGGCGGTATTGTTCCTACACAAAAGCAGGCTGTGCGTCCCGGCCCTGATTTTAGCGGTATTGATCGGCTTTTCCCGGCTGTACCTCTACGTTCACTATCCCACCGATGTGTTGGCGGGCGCTGGGGGTAATGCTGGCCTGGGCAGGCTGCGCCCTGGTTCATCGGGTCAGGGCTGCATTCAGGGAGGAGGCGGGAAACGGGGAGGCGCTACGAGTATAGCGGAAAGGTGTTTAGACTAAAAAGTTTTAATTGATTATCAAAATACAAAAATAAAGCAATTAAAAAACTTATTCCCAAATTGGTGGGGAATGAAAGGAATATAAGGTGAAATGAGAAAAGTTGTTCTGTTTATTGCAATGAGTCTTGACGGATATATTGCAGATAGTAATGGTGGTGTTGGATGGATGAATGGACAAGGTAATGATAACGAAAATATAGATACTTATTCCGAATTTGCAAAGGATATTGATACAGTCTTGATGGGCTGGAATACATATCATCAAGTTGTTACAGAGCTTTCTCCAACAGAATGGATATATGGTGACTTTACTACTTATGTGATTACTCATAAAAAGAGTATTTCCAAAGAACAAATTCTTTTTACAGATGAAAACCCAATAGATTTGTTGGGAAAATTAAAACAACAAAATGGCAAAGATATTTGGATTTGTGGTGGAGCTAATCTTGTTCAACAGTTAATGTGTGCAGATTTGATCGATAGATATTATATTTCTGTCATTCCAACACTTTTGGGAAAAGGTATTCCACTTTTTGGAGAATTCTCAAAAGAACAGAAATTATCTTTAATTCAAACACGAAATTATAATGGAATTGTTGAGTTGGTCTATGAACACAGATAGCTTTTAGATTAAAGTCTAAAGCAATAAAAGGGGCGGCGCTGGCCGTCCTTTTTGCCGTTCCCGTCAGGAAAATTTATCGCCGGCGGGGATATGAACGGGTCGGGTATACATTTTGTCCGGTGATTTGTTTATTGACTTTTGTGATAAAATATTATGGATTGTTTTCTGATTGAAAGAGAAGCGGCTATGAATAGTTGGTAACGCTAACTGGGGTTGGAGATATTATGATGGAGATTATTTCCCATGGAGAGCAGGAGACCAGAGAGCTGGCTGAGCGGATCGCCAAAGCGGTGGCTCCCGGTACAGTGGTAAATCTTGTGGGTGATTTAGGGGCGGGAAAAACTTTTTTCACAGCGGCGCTCACAAAGGCGCTGGGGTCAGAGGAACAGGTTACCAGTCCCACCTTCGGACTGATGAATATCTATCATGGCCGACTGCCGATTTACCACTTTGATCTTTACAGGCTGGAGCGGGAGTCGGAGCTGGCGGATTTTGGCTTTTATGAATACGTAGAGGATGAAACCGCTATCAGCCTTATCGAGTGGGCCGATAAATTTCCCGGGGCTCTGCCGGAGGACCATATAGAAATCAGGATCGACCGCCTGGCGGGAGGAGCTGAAAAAGGCCCGGACTGCCGGCGGATAACGATAGCGGCCGCTGAGGGCAGCCGGAGGGCTGCCGCTTGGCTGAAGGAGTGGGAAGAAAAATGCTGATATTGGCGATAGAAACGGCTGCAAAGGTGTCCAGCGTGGCGCTCTCCGACGGGGAAAGGATAATCGCGGCGCTGACGATAGAAAACGGGCTGGAGCATTCGGCTACCCTTGTGCCCAATATAGGGAAGCTCTTGGCCCTGGCGGGAAAATCAAAAGGAGATTTAACGGCGGTGGCAGTGAGCATCGGTCCCGGCTCCTTCACCGGCCTGCGAATCGGACTGGCCACGGCCAAGGGGATGGCTTATGGACTTAATATTCCGCTGATTTCCGTTCCTACCCTGAAAGCATTGGCGGCAAGATTTTATGCTCTGCCGGGGGTTACGGTATTTTCTCTGGCGGATGCCCAAAAGAAGAATGCCTACTGCGGCGTATATAGGGACGGGTTGGAGATCCGGCCGGTGCAGGTAATTTCCCTGGAGGATGTGGTTAAAATAGCGGGGAACGCAGCCGCTGAGGGAAAGGGGCCGGTGGTTATTCTGGGGGATATTGCAGAAAAGAAACTGTCCCGCGGTGTAAAGCTTCCGGCGGGGGTAGTCGTAGCCGGCCGGTTCCAGGTAATGCCCCGGGCGGACGAAGTGGCTCTGCTGGGGGCCAGGATGCTTGAGGCAGGGGAGGTTTCGGATCCTATGACGGCAGAGCCCTGGTATTTGAGACGATCCGAGGCGGAGGAGCTGTGGGACGTTCGCCATCCGGAGACCGCAGGGCAGGGCGGTGAGGCCAGGTGCGAGCTGAAATGAACAGGGCCTCGATTACCTTTCGGGAGATGGTTCCTGATGATGCCGCTGCCGTTGAAGCAGTGGAAAAGGCCTGCTTTTCCGTTCCCTGGTCCAGGGAGTCATTTTGGAGTGAGGCTCAAAACCAGCGGACTGCCTACCGGCTGGCCGTTGATGAAAAGACTGGACGGGTGGCTGGATACGTTGGCTGCTGGGTTATCGATGATGAAGCGCAGATAACAAATGTGGCCGTTCATCCTGACTATCGGGGACAGGGCATCAGCCGCCGGCTTTTGGAAAACCTTATTGCGGTAATCAGGGAGCGGGGGGCGGAGAGGCTTACCCTTGAGGTCAGGCCATCCAATACAGCGGCCCTGAATCTTTATACTTCACTGGGCTTTGTAGATTGCGGCCGCCGCCCCCACTACTATGAGGACGGGGAAGATGCAATAATCATGTGGATGTTAAAGCTTTGAGGAATGACCAAAGGGAGAAAGAACCGTGGAATACTTTGACAGAGAAAGACTTGCCTCAAAACCGGCGGAGGAGCTAATTACCCTGGGAATAGAGTCCAGCTGTGACGAGACGGCAGCGGCTGTCCTCAGGGGCGGCCGAGGGCTGCTGGCCGATGTAATATCCACTCAGGTGCCCATTCACCGTAAGTTTGGCGGCGTGGTGCCGGAGATCGCTTCCCGGAATCATATTTTGAATGTCCTGCCGGTGGTGGATGAGGCGATAAAGCAAGCCGGGCTAAAACTGGCTGACATCGATCAGATCGCCGTTACCTGCGGGCCCGGTCTGGTGGGGGCGCTCCTGGTTGGCGTAGCCGCCGCAAAGTCCCTGGCCTGGTCTCTGGAAGTTCCTCTCATCGGCGTTAATCACCTGGAGGGACATATATTTGCCAATTTTTTGAGTTCCCCTGATTTAACGCCTCCCTTTGTGGCCCTGGTGGCCTCGGGGGGACATACGGCCCTGGTTAATGTTTTGGACTATGACCGCTTCCGCCTGCTGGGTCAGACGAGGGATGACGCGGCTGGGGAGGCCTTTGACAAGGTGGCGAGGGTCATGGGACTGCCCTATCCCGGCGGGCCGGAAATCGACAGACTGTCCAAAGAGGGGAATCCCCAGGCTATAGACTTCCCCAAGGCGTTGGCCAGGGATGGCTACGAGTTCAGCTTCAGCGGGCTGAAATCGGCGGTGCTCAATTATTTGAATTCACAGAAATTGAAAAATATACCGGTACACAAGGCTGATGTGGCGGCTTCCTTCCAACAGGCCGTCATTGCTATACTGGTGGAAAAATCCCTTGCCGCCCTGAGGGAAACGGGGCTGGACACGCTGGCGCTGGCTGGCGGCGTGGCCGCTAACAGCGCCCTGGAAGCGGAGCTTCGGCGGGCCACGGGAGAGGCCGGTTATAAATTTTATTTTCCAAACCGGCGGCTGTGCACCGACAATGCCGCCATGATTGCCTGCCGGGGGTACTATCAGTCTTTGACCGATAATTATGAACATAATGATCTGACCCTGAACGCGGTTCCCGGACTGTCCCTGTCAGACAGGTGAGGTGCTTTGAAGTGATAAAGGCAGATATCTGGCGGCGGTGTGAACTTTCCGGCAAGGAAACTGTCCGCCTGAAACAGATAGAGAATTTACTGCCCTTTCTGGCTGATTTTACCAATGCCATAGTCAATGTCTATGTATCCGGTAAAACGGCCGGTACTATTGTTCTGCTGGTTTCAGAACGTCCCCGGACGATTTTTTTCGGGAGCGGTCCCGTGGGAGGAGCCTTGCTCAACCTGAACGAGGAGCCTTTGGTAAAGTATACCTTTGAAAAGGGAATGCCCATCCACGGCCACCGGGAAATCGGGACAGGCGCCGACGAAGCAAGCATTGTCATGACTGCGCTGCCGGTTTTTGCAGATGGCCGGACAGCGGCGGTCGTGACGATTGAAACCACGAAGGAGACTTATGATTCTGACGGCTACAATCACATTTTGAAGGCGGCCAGGCTGCTGCTGGAGGATAATCTACAGGATTACGCACAGGAGATGTACCGGCCCATCGGGGAGACGGACGGGATCCTCATTGCCGATAAATTTGACCGGATCGTCTTTGCAAATCTGGCCGCCCAGAGGGTGTACCGGGTGCTGGGGGTCCTCAATCCGGTAGGCTTGCTGCGGAAGGACAGGCTGCTGAACCGTCATATTACCAGCGAGACCATAAAGCCGGGACAGCCCAATGAAAAGGAGCTGACTGCCGGCGGACTCGTTCTGGTAATGCGGGATATTCCGGTGGAGTCAAAGGGAGATCTCCGGGGACGGATCGTGGTGATCGAGGACGTCACGGCCCTGCGGGAAAAGGAAAAGGAAATCAGGCTCCAAAAGGCAGTGATCAGAGAAATTCATCATCGGGTCAAGAATAATCTTCAGAGCATCGCAAGCCTTTTGAACCTTCAAGCTCGCCGGGTGAAAGCGCCGGAGGCAAGGGAAGCGCTGAAGGAAAGCGCCGGCCGGGTACGGAGTATCGCCACTATCCATGAGTATCTGTCAAACAGAGGGACGGATATGGTGGACGCCATGTCCCTGGCTCGGAACCTCCTGAATAATATCGAGGCGATGGTCCGACCTGATTTCACCATAATCCGCCGGATTTCCGGGGAAACCTTTCCGCTCAATCCGGCAATGACTACCGGATTTGCCCTGGCAATAAACGAAATATTGCTCAATATTATCAAGCACGCCTTCAACGATAATCGGGCCCGGGGGACCATCGGCCTGATTATTTCCAACGAGGCGGACTGCCATCATCTCGTTTTGTATGACGACGGCTGCGGACTGCCTGATAATTTTGATTTGGAGAATATCAATTCCCTGGGAATTACCCTTATAAAAAATTTTATCCAGGATGATCTGGGGGGAACATTTATTATGGAAAATAATGAAGGCAGGGGAACGAGAGCCGTAATAACCCTGCCGCTGGATACCGGCTGCCGGGAGGAAGTGATCCCATGAAAAATCCGCTCAATATAGTACTAGCCGATAATGAGTCGATCATCCGCATGGATTTGCGGGAGATGCTGGAGGAGCAGGGACATATCATCGTGGGGGAAGCTCATGATGGAAAACAGGCTCTGGAGCTGACGAGAAAGTATCGGCCCGATCTGGTGATGATGGACATAAAAATGCCCAATATGGATGGTATAACCGCCGCCAAGGCAATCGCTGACGAAGGTATTTCCCCGGTTATTTTGCTGACGGCCTTCAGCGATTCTGAGATCGTAAATCGGGCGAAGGATGCCGGGGTGTTGGCGTACCTTGTTAAGCCTGTCCGGGAGGAGAGCATTTCCCCGGCCATTGAAATCGCCCTCAGCCGCTGGCAGGAAATGAAGGAGCTGGAGCGGGAGCTTGAGGAAGCCAAGGGCTCGTTGGAGTTTCGCAAGACACTGGACAGAGCGAAGGGAATACTCATGGATGCCCATAATATTTCCGAAAGCGAAGCCTACCGCCGCATCCAACGCTACAGCATGATGAAGCGAAAAACCATCAAGGAAGTGGCGGAGGCGATAGTCAGAGCCGGACTGAGAAAGAGAAGCTGAAAATGCCGGCATATAGTTGGACACAGTATTTTTCCGATATATAAAAGATTTTTGTAGCGAATATTACCGGCCTATAGTATGATGATAAAGCGTCACCGGCAAAGACAATTGCCGGGTGAATATTGGCAGAAGATGCAGAGATAAGAAGGAGCAGCAGGCATGAAATTTATCAGCACCCGTGGCCTTGGCGCCACAGACAAAAGTCAGGCAATGGACTCGGCCGAGGCAATCATTCGGGGGCTTGCTCCGGACGGAGGACTTTATGTTCCGGAGGAGCTGCCCAGAGTGCCGGCGGATTTTGCGGCGCAGCTGGCAGAGCTGGACTATGCCCGGCGGGCGCGCCGGGTGCTGTCCCTTTTCCTTACGGATTATACAGAGGAAGAGATTGCCGGCTGTATTGACCGGGCCTACAGCGGTAAGTTTGACGACGGTCGGATCGCCCCGGTGAAGCAGGTGGGGGACAAGTCGGTTCTTGAGCTTTGGCATGGCCCTACCAGCGCCTTTAAGGATATGGCCCTTCAGCTTCTTCCCCAGCTCCTTTCCACCGCCCTGAAGAAGACCGGGGAGAAAAACAGGGTTCTGATTCTCGTGGCCACCTCCGGGGATACCGGTAAGGCGGCTCTGGCCGGATTTGCCGATGTGGATCAGACGAAAATTTGCGTATTTTATCCCGATGGAGGCGTCAGCGACATCCAGCGGCTTCAGATGGCGACCCAAAAAGGGGAAAATGTGGCGGTCCTGGCGATCAAGGGGAATTTTGATGATGCCCAGACCGGCGTGAAGAAAATATTTGGCGACGAGGCAGCAGCAAAAGAGCTGGCTGAAACGGGAGTTCAGCTTTCCAGCGCCAACTCCATCAACTGGGGCCGTCTCGTTCCTCAGATTGTCTATTACTTCAGCGCTTACGCCGATTTGATTGCCGCCGGCAGAATCAAGGCCGGAGATACCGTTGACTTCACCGTTCCTACCGGTAATTTCGGGAATATTCTGGCCGGTTTCTATGCCCGCCAGATGGGACTGCCGGTGGGCAAGCTTGTCTGCGCTTCCAATGCCAATAATGTTCTCACCGATTTTATCCAGACGGGCTATTACGATCGGAGAAGAGAATTTTTTAAGACTATTTCTCCTTCCATGGACATCCTTGTCTCCAGCAATCTCGAGCGTCTGCTGTATCATCTTACCGGTGATCCGGCAAGGGTTGCCGCCTGGATGAAGGAGCTTAATGAAACCGGCGGCTATGATGCCGGTGAGAATATGCTGGCGCGGCTGGCAAATTATTTCTGGGCCGGCTGGGTGGATGATGCCAAGACTCTTGAGACCATCAAGGCGGTTTATGAAGAATACGGCTATGTTTTGGATACCCATACGGCTGTTGCCTGGGCGGTAGCCGAGGCGTACAGGTCAAAGACTCGCAGTGACCGTCCCATGGTCATCGTTTCTACCGCCAGTCCCTACAAATTCAGCAGCAGCGTTCTGGAGGCGCTGGGGGAGAAAGCCGCCGGTAAAGATGCTTTCGCTCAGCTGGAGGCCCTTGAAGAGAAGAATCCAGTTAAGGCGCCAGTGGGCCTGGCCGGACTGAAAGGGCTGCCGGTGCTTCATAAGACGGTTGTTGAAAAGGCTGATATGATGAAGGCCGTGAAGGAGTTCGCCGGAAAATAATACAAAAGGAAACAGCGTCCCGCGCTTTAGCAATGCGAGGCGCTATTTTTTTGCGTAAAAAAGGAAGCTGCCTGGTTGGTCAGCTTCCTTTTGGGAAAATCAGTGGAAGATATAATCGGATGAACTGCTGTTGAGCTCCGTTTCCTTTTTGCTGTCACTGTCGCTTTCCGGCATTGTAACGGCCTTTGGCAGCTCGGGCAGGATGTCGACCATCGGAGAGTCACCGTTCTTTACGCAGCCTACCGTGATGGTCACCCGGCGGTGGCGTTCGTCCTTTGGTATATCGTACATGATGTCGAGCATTATTTCTTCGAGGATACCCCTGAGACTCCGGGCTCCGGTCTTCCTGGCGATGGCCCGGCGGGCCACTTCCCTGAGAGCCTCTACAGTAAAATCAAGCTCCACATTATCCAGCTTCAGCAGCTCCTTGTACTGTCGGACGGGAGCGTTCACCGGTTCAGTAAGGATGGTGAGCAGGGAGTCCTCGTCCAATGTTTCAAGGGTGCAGATGATGGGCAGGCGGCCAACGATTTCCGGGATAATTCCGAACTTTACCAGGTCCTCGGGGGTTACCTGGCGGAGCAGATCATCGGTAGAAGGCCGGTCGGCCTCGCCGGTGACGGCAGCCCCGAAGCCGATGGCGGAGGTGTTTTTCTTCAGCCGCTTTTCAATGACCTGGTCAAGTCCTACGAAGGCGCCGCCGACGATGAAGAGGATGTGAGTTGTGTTGACCTTTATGGTGGGAGCTTCAGGATGCTTTCGCTGGCCATGGGCGGTGAACTCCACGTCGGAGCCCTCCAGCATTTTCAGCAGGGACTGCTGGACGCCTTCGTGGCCGGGGTCCGCCGTAATGGAGTTGTTCTCGCCGGACTTTCTGGCGATTTTGTCAAACTCATCCAGGTAGATGATGCCGTGCTCGGTTCTCTCGATGTCCTGTTCGGCGGCATAGTAGAGATTGCGGACCGCGACCTCCACATCGTTGCCAACATATCCCGCCTCGGTGAGACTGGAGGTGTCGGTGATGGCGAAGGGAACGTCGAGAAGCTTGGCCAGAGTTTGGAGAATGGCAGTCTTGCCGCAGCCGGAAGGGCCGATCATGATCACATTAGACTTGTCGATGACCGTACTGTCATCCCGGCGGGTAGCATCGTACTTCATCCGCTTATAGTGGTTGTAGAGGGCAACAGAGAGAGTCTTTTTGGCCAGCTCCTGCTTTATAATGTACTTGTCAAGGTACTCCTTGATTACATGGGGCTTGTGCCTGGCGATGATTTCACCCAAGGGAATGCCGGTCGATTTTTTCTTTTTTGGCTTGGCTGACTCTCTGGGCGCGGCTGCCTGAATCGCGTCATAGGTCTTTTCGATACAGTCACGGCAGATGCCAATTCCGGTCTGGGGACTGTATATGGGCATATCGTACTGGGAACGGATCGTTATTACGCGCCGGCACAGGCTGCAAATCTGCTTGTCGTTATTTTTTGCCATATGTTTACCTCTATCAGTCTGTTTTTTCAAAATAGCTAATATATTATCCATGAATTTTTAAGGCAATGCAAGGATTTTTTCCGTTAGCTGTAAATTTGTCATCTTGTTTTGGCTGTGGTATAATACCGAGACGATAAATTTTTGGTTACCTTGCCCAAATCGTATATTTGACAGGTACGGAGGTATATATGGCGACAAGGGTTTCGTCCTTGACAGAAAGCGGTATATTAGCGGGTATTACCGTAGTTATGGCAATAGTAGCCATGTATGTTCCCTTGCTGGGAATACTGGCCGTTCTTTTGTGGCCGCTGCCCATGATCCTGCTCCTGGTCCGTCACGGAATTAAGTGGGCGCTTATGTCTGTGGTTACGGCTATTGTGGTGACGGCGGCGCTGGTGGAGCCTATGGCATCCCTTCGCCTCGCGGTGTCCTTTGCCCCCACGGGATTAGCCTTGGGGATTGGCTATCGCAATCGCTGGTCAGGAGTTAAAATTTTTTCCGTAGCCACTTTTGCCTCTATCATCGCCAAGGGGCTGGGGCTGTATATCGTGTTCCTGCTCACCGGCATTGAGCCGTTCGCCGGGCAGCTGGAGCTCATGCCCCAGCAGTTTGAGCAGTCGGTGGCAATGTATCAGTCCATGGGTATGAGTCCGGAACAGATCGAGGAGGCCCGCCGCAACTTTTCGGAAAACCTGAAGATGATCGCCTTGCTGTTGCCGATGGTAGTCCTGATCATGGGCATATTGGACACGGCCTTGAATTTCTGGGCCGGGGGCATTTTGCTCAGAAGATTTGGCGAGCCGGTTCCCGTTTTCCCCAAATTTACCGAATGGCGACTTTCCTCCTTCTTTGCCTATCTTTACGCTTTCAGTATTTTGGGAATGTATTGGGGGAATGCTCACGATATTCCCCTGCTGTACAAGATTGTCGTGAATATGAACATGGCGGGAACTGTTGCCGGGCTGGTGCAGGGTGTCTCCGTATTTCAGGCGGCGGCAGCCCATTACAGATGGAAATCCTTCATGGCGAATATTTTGTTGATTCTGCTGGTGCTCAGTGGCATTGGCACGCAGATTATTGTGTTTACCGGACTTTTTGATACGGTGTTTGATTATCGCCGCCGTTTGGGTTGGCAAAAGTGAGGAGCTATTGATTCGGGAAGGTGGTGATCCTCTATGCCAAGAAACCTGTCTGCCGTCATCGATGCGATTTTGTTTTTGGTAGTGACGGCGGCGCTTGCGGGGACAATTTTTATCTACAATACTTTTCTTGGCCTGGCGTCAGGGCTTTTATGGTTCGTTATGCTCCTGTTCGCCATCGACCGCTGTAAGGACCGGGATAAGAAGATAAAACGGTATTTTAGGGATGTTATAAGCAATGTAAACAGTTTGACCAATTATGCCATTGAGGGATTGCCGCAGGCTATTTTTCTGCTGAATTCCACCGGCAGATTGGAGTGGTCAAATCAAACTCTTTTTGGTGAGAGATTTTTGGGGCGCAAGGTGGAGCCCGGTGAGCAGATGACGGATTTTTGGCCGGAATTACCCGTCTCCGCCTGGGGCAGTGAGGGAGAAGCTGTTTTTGCCGTGGAGGACCGCTGGTATAGCGCCGTGTATCGGCCCGTGGTAACTGAAGGCGGCTCCAGCTGCCTTATGGCGTACTATATCGCGGAAGTGACTGAGATAGAGAAAATGCGGCGTGATTACGCTGATTCCCGGGCGGTTATCTGCTACATTCAGGTGGATAATGCAGACGAGATTTATCAGGGGCTCAGTGAGACGGAACGCACGGTGCTGATGTTCTCTATCAATAAGGCCCTTGACGAGTGGTCTCATTACCTGAACTGCTACATACGCCGGATCAGTGATGAAAGTTATGTTGCCATCATGGAGAGGCGGGAGCTTGATAAAGCCATTGAGAATAAGTTTGAGGTTCTCGACAATGTCCGCCTCATCAAGGGAGCAAATAAGATTCCGGTAACTCTTTCCATAGGTATTGCCTGTGCTGATTCTGATAATACGGCAAATCTGGGCATAAAGGCGCAGAAGCAGCTGGATTTGGCCCTTGGCCGCGGCGGCGACCAGGTAGCGGTTCTCACAGACGGAAAGACCCAGTTCTTTGGGGGAAAGGCCAAGGCTGTCGAAAAGCATACCCGCGTCCGTTCCAGAGTCGTTGCCCATGCCTTGAGAGAGCTGATGGAAAACTCAGACGAAGTATTTATCATGGGTCACCGCAACGAAGACTTTGATGCGGTCGGCGCGGCAATGGGTGTGGCAAAGATGGCGCAAAAGCTGGGCCTGCCGACTCATGTTGTGCTGTCCGATGTGAATAGCGGCATCGATAAGTTCGTTGATATGGCAAAGGAGAAAGGAATATTCAAAGAGATCTTCGTCAGTGAACGGGAGATACCGCAGAGTATTGGCAATAACCCGCTTTTGGTGGTGGTCGATACGCATATTCCCCATTTGACGGCGGTGCCATCGCTTATTTCCCGTATTTCAGAGGTGGTTGTGATAGATCACCATCGGAAGAGTGAAAACAGCATCGAGAAGCCAACGCTGATTTATCTTGAACCGTCGGCATCCTCCTCCAGCGAGCTGGTAACCGAGCTGCTTATGTATTTTGATGATGCATTGGCCCTTGGCAGGTATGAGGCTACAGCTCTCTACGCGGGAATTGTTGTGGATACGAAAAATTTTACTGTCCAGTCAGGGGTCAGAACCTTCGAGGCAGCAGCGTATTTGCGCCGTGGCGGAGCTGATCCCGTTCTCGTCCGCCGGCTGTTCAGTACCGACTATGAGACAAATTTATTGATCGCCAAGACGGAATCTGCCGCGAAGCTCTATAATGGCGGTCTGATTGTTACCACCTGCCCCGAATCGGAGAATAATACATCGATAATAGCGGCTCAGGTGGCCGATGCCATGCTGCGTATTGAAGATGTCAGAATGAGTATGGTTCTGTTCCATATCGGTAAGGATGGGGTAGGTATTTCTGCCCGCTCCACCGGAAATCTCAACGTTCAGGTGATCATGGAGGAATTCGGCGGCGGAGGTCATCAAAATGTTGCCGGAGCTCAGCTGAAAGGCGTGGACATTCACGACATTGAAGATAAGCTGGTAATGGTTTGTAAAAAATATCTTGAGGAGAATGGTTGAAAATGAAAGTTATACTTAATCAGGATGTAAAGGGTCTGGGCAAGAAAGGCGAAATCGTTGAAGTTTCCGAGGGCTATGGCCGCAATTTCCTGCTGCCGAAGAAACTGGCTGTTCCGGGAACTGAATCCAACATCAACATAGCGAAGGCGAAGGCCGGCTCCGCCGCCAGGAAAAAAGCTATGGAAGCCGATGAGGCAAGGTTACTGGCGGCGCAGCTGGCAAAGGTGGCGGTGACTCTGAAGGTGAAAATCGGCGAAGGGGGCAAGCTTTACGGCTCCATAACCGGTAAGGATGTGGCCCAGGCCTTGGCCAAAGACGGCATTGAAGTTGACAAGAGGAAGGTTTCCCTTGACCGGGAAGTTACCGGTGCCGGGGAATATACGGCAACGATCAAGGTACACGCTGACACTACAGCCCAGATAAAGGTAACCGTTGCCGAGGGCTGACCACTTTTTGGAAGGATAAATAATACCAGATGGGTTTTTTTGACTTTTTTCGTCATAAGAAAACTAAAGAGAATAAGAAGGATGTCTCCCTTAACGAGGCTGCGGAAAAAAAGCCCCCCCAGGACCCCTTGGACAGAGAGATTGAGACAATATTCAATCTGCTGGTGGAGGAATGGGGCGCTGATCAGATCGTAATCAAAGCCGGGAAGCTTGATGCAATGGCCCTGCTCCGCTCGGAAAAGCGGGGCGAACGGGTGCTGGCTATGGAACGGCTCGTTGAGGCCGATCCCACCATTGACCATGTGCCATCGGACAAAGAGATACCGGAGATCCTCACGTTGCTATCGGAGCATATTGCCGATAAAATTGCCCGCCGGACTATGGAGGACAAGATCGAACAGCAGATAGAGAAAAAGCTGGAAGAAAATCATAACGACTATGTAAAAGATATCCGCAAGCAGGTTTTGGAAGAGGAAAAGGGAGGAGTAGAATCTCCCCAGGCGGCAAAAAAGCGGGAAAAATTGGAGGCACTGGAGAAAATTTCCCTTACCCAGTCGATCCTGGAAATTCTCCGTCCCAAGTCCTTGGATGAGATTGTTGGCCAAGAGGCGGCAGTAAAGGCCCTGCTGGCAAAATTATCGTCGCCATACCCCCAGCATCTCATACTGTACGGCCCGCCGGGAATCGGCAAAACAACTGCGGCAAGGTTAGTCCTGGAGGAAGCAAAAAAAGTATCGTATGCCCCCTTTGCCCCGGAAGCTCCCTTTGTAGAAACTGACGGAACCACGCTCCGCTGGGATCCCAGGGACATGACGAATCCTTTGCTGGGCTCGGTTCATGACCCTATTTATCAGGGAGCAAGGCGCGATCTGGCTGATAACGGAGTACCTGAGCCAAAGCCGGGGCTGGTGACAGATGCTCACGGCGGCATTCTCTTCATTGATGAAATCGGTGAGATGGATGAGCTGTTGCAGAACAAACTGCTCAAGGTCCTCGAGGACAAGAGGGCGTATTTTGAGTCTGCTTATTTTGACCCGACTGATGAAAAGGTTCCTCCGTATATCAGGAAGCTGTTTGAAGAAGGGGCGCCGGCGGATTTTGTTCTGATAGGGGCTACGACCAGGGAAGCGTCCCACATCAATCCAGCGTTACGCTCCCGCTGTGCGGCCATATATTTTGAACCCCTTACTCCGGCACAAATAGTTGAGCTGTTGCTGAAGGCCGCGGAGAAGCTGTCGGCAATCCTCAGCCGGGAAGCGGCAGAGCTAATCAGTGAATACACTGTAGAGGGACGAAAAGCCGTGGGGATACTGGCCGACGCGTATAGTCTTGCCGTCAGCCGTCTGGCTGACGGCGAACCTGCGGAGAATATAGACATCCTTCTCGATGATATTCGGGAGGTTGCCCGGGTCAGCCGGCTTTATCAGTACGTCACAAAAAAGGCCTCGGATGCCTCAGCGCAAGGGCATATATTTGGCCTTGGCGTGTCAGGATTTCTTGGCTCGGTTATTGAGATTGAGGCAGTGGCCTTTCCGGCCAGAGAAAAGGGGAAGGGAACAGTCCGCTTTAATGAAACAGCCGGGTCCATGGCAAAGGACTCTGTATTTAATGCGGCCAGTGTGCTGCGAAGGATTACAGGACAGGACCTGGCGGATTTTGATGTTCACATCAATGTCATTGGCGGAGGGAACATTGACGGGCCGTCCGCTGGTACGGCAATACTTTCCGCCCTTGTGTCCGCTGTTACCGGCCGGAAAATCAGGCAGAATGTAGCGGTAACCGGTGAAATTGCCCTGAACGGAAATGTGCGTCCCGTGGGGGGAGTGCCGGAAAAAGCCTATGGCGCCGCTCAGGCGGGGATAAAAATCATGGTAATCCCCTGGGAAAATCGCAGTGATATCCCCTCAGGACACCTGGGAATGGATATACATCCCGTTAAGACTGCCGAAGAAGCCTTCGCGCTAATTTTTGAAGAGCAGGACAAACAGAGCGTTGAAGACTAGTCAAAAAAACTGCTATGCCCCCAGACTATAACGATGTTTTACAGGCAGAGGGAATGAAAGCAGTCGGGTCGCTTTCGTAAGAGGTATCGTTGTAAAGATTGGACGGTGAAGATGTGGCTCGTAAAACGGGAACAGCCTCGACCCTGCGCTGGTCGGATGAGCAGAAGGAAAAGATGCGCCTGATTGCCGAGGCGCACCGCCGTTCTTTGAATCGGGAAATTGAAGTGGCCCTGGCTGAGTACATCGCTGATTATGAGAGAAAAAACGGACAGATTGACATTGAGCTTGGCCCTCAGCAGCTGAGCTTGTTTAAGTGACTGCCCTGCGGCAGAGTTTGGAGTTCTTATGGCAGAACGCAGTATGCCTCAAAACATTGAAGCGGAGAAAGCAGTCCTCGGCTCCATGCTGATAAACGATGAAGCCGTTGCAAAGGTGGCAGAGCTTATTTCGGCTGAGGATTTTTACCGGGAAGCCCACAGGCTTGTTTTTAATGCCATGATGGCCCTCTTTGACAAGCGCAGATTGGGCAGCTTTGACATTACTAACGACACCGAAGGCGTAGACATGGTCACGGTAGTGGAGGAGCTGCGTAAAAGGGATGAGCTGGACAGGGCAGGGGGCATTGCTTACATCACGTCCCTGGCAGAGGCTGTACCCTCGGCAGCCAACGTGCTTTATTACGCAAACATCATCAGAGAAAAATCTCTCCTTCGTCACCTGATCAACGCGGCGGCGGAGATTGAGGGCACAGCCTACGAAGATGCCGGTAATGTGGATGAAATCCTGGACGAGGCGGAAAAGAAAATCCTGGCGGTCTCCATGAATGAGAATAAGGGAGCTTTTACCCCCATTCATGATGTTCTCATGACAACCTTCGACCAGATAGACGAACGGGCCCGCCGGGCAAATAAACGAAGCGGCATAACCGGGATACCCTCCGGCTTCAATGCCCTTGACCGGCTGACCGCAGGCTGGCAGCCCTCTGACCTGGTGATTATTGCCGCCCGTCCATCCATGGGCAAAACTGCCTTTGTTCTCAATGTGGCTGCTCATGTAGCGGCAAGGGAGAATAAGACGGTGGCCTTCTTCTCCCTTGAAATGAGCAAGGAACAGCTGGTCAATCGTATGCTTTGCTCTGAAGGAAATATAGACTCCCAGCATCTGAGAGTTGGTGAACTGAACGATGAAGACTGGCAGCGCCTGCTTCAGGCGGCGGATAAATTATCCTCGGCGCCCCTGTTTATAGATGAAACCCCGGGCATCACAGTCATGGAGCTTCGCAGTAAAGCGCGGCGGTTGAAGGCGGAGCATGGCCTGTCTATGATCATAATCGATTATCTTCAGCTCATGCAGGGAAGACCTTCAAAAAACGGCGATAACCGCCAACAGGAGATAAGTGAGATTTCCCGCTCTCTGAAAGCCCTTGCCAGAGAGCTTCATGTGCCGGTAATTGCCCTTTCCCAGTTGTCTCGGGGCGTTGAGTCAAGGACCAAGAAAATCCCTATGCTCAGTGACCTGAGAGAGTCAGGCGCGCTGGAGCAGGATGCAGATATCGTCATGTTTCTGTACAGGGATGATTACTACGACAAAGAGACCGAGAGAAAAAACATCACGGATGTTATAATCGCAAAGCACCGTAATGGCCCTGTGGACAAAGTATCCTTATTCTTCAACAAGGAATTTACCAAATTCTCAAATTTGGAGATGGGTGACGAATAAAAGAACTCCAGGAATTTTACAAAAATGTAAAATTCCTGTTGACAAAAGAGAAATACTGAGTTATCATGTACAAGCTGATTCACGCAAGTGAGTGAGCAGACAGGTTCGAACAAGAGCCGGGTGTTCTCTGAAAA
>CAJTSO010000031.1:20160-21118 GCA_910579115.1 uncultured Selenomonadaceae bacterium | reverse complement strand
CTAAGCGTGAAGCCCACCTTAAGATGAAGCTTCTCACAGAGCAATCTGGTAAGGCGCCTTGAAGACCACGAGGTAGATAGGCCGGGAGTGGAAGAGTTGTGAGACTTGAAGCGGACCGGTACTAATAAGCCGAGGGCTTGATTTCAAAAGAGAGAGGACTAAAATGTTGGTCAGAGTAATTCTTCTATAAGGTTTTGAGGGTACAACCTCAGAAATTCAGTGGCGAAAGCTATGCGGATCCACCTGTTCCCATTCCGAACACAGAAGTTAAGCGCATAAACGTTGAAAGTACTTGGCTGGCGACGGCCCGGGAGGATAGATAGCCGCTGATTACAGAAGACCACTCTTATGGGTGGTCTTTTTATATGCCTGTATGGTACCGGTGACATATAGACTGGATGTCACCTTGAGGTGACTATCGCTAAAAGCGATTGGGGTAAAGATAAGCTAACGACTCAGGCGGCTTCGCCGCAGGCTCACTAAAGGGGAGCCTGCTTGATCGGTTAGCAGATAGCGCTTTCAGCGGCTTAAGTGTTCAGGCCAATCTGGATGGGAGCTACCGGACTGGTTAAGGGGTAACGCGATGGGAGGCTGCTTGCTTTCGGATATAGTTTTCTGACTGAACCGGGGGGGGAAGAATTAGCCTTGCAATTTATAGTCCTTTAGCATTATAATAAAGCAATATGTTTGATAATGCAGATTTCAGGGAATTGCCTGACAATTATCATGTATCAGAGTTCCACGGTCAAAGACCGTTATCATAAAGAAGGCTTTTTATGAAGCGAAGTAGTAAGCGGGGTATTGTTGCCTTTGCTGCAGTGCTGGCAGCGACAGTATTCCTGTTGCCGTTTACGTCCTGGCTCTATGCTGACAGCCAGCAGGGAGCGAAGGATGGAGGACGGTTTACGGTTCTCACGACTCTGCCGGTGGCGGCGGTTGCCCCATTGGCGGAGGAATA
>CAJTSO010000031.1:16521-20126 GCA_910579115.1 uncultured Selenomonadaceae bacterium | reverse complement strand
AGTTTGTTCCAGTGGAAAGGCTTGAACTCTTAGAGTGCATTCGGGATAAACGGGGGGAAATGGTGCTGGCCGATGGGGAAACTCTGAGGCAGGTAACGGCTGCCGGAGGTTTTATCCCCTATGTCAGCGAGGCTTCCGATCAGGTGAATGAGTTGTTCCACGGGCCGAATGATGCCTATGTGGGCGTTTGGTATGACCCGATGGTCATTGCCCTCAACAGCGATTACTGCAAATCCCTTGAATCTCTGCCTATGACTTGGGGGGAACTGGAAACACTTCCCCCCAATGCCAGATTGGCAATGACGGATTTTCCGGCGGCATCAGCGTCGGCGGAGCTTTTTGTGTGCCTTTCCAGTACTTATGGTGAGGAGAGGACCCTTGATTTTTTCAAACAGCTTCATCCCCGGATAATCCAGTATGCTAAATACCTTTCCACTCCGGCCAGGATGGCCGGCATGGGAGAGGCGGATGTTGTTATCGCCTCCGGTAGTGAGGCTGTCCGCTATATTGGGCAGGGTTATCCTCTGCGGCTGATCTGGCCTGAGGATGGAACCTCATATGTGATGACGGGGGTGGGAATCACTCCTTCCGGGGGAACGTCAGCTCTGGTGACGGCTTTTGCCGATTGGCTGTTTACGGATGAGGCGATCCTGGTAATGAGAAGCAATGACCTGTTCTATATGCCCACGAATCCGACGGCCATGACGACTAAGGCTTTCGTGGGAAAGGGGCACGTTCTTTTTGAACAGCCGGAGAAGCCTCTGGCGGCGGAAGAGCGGCAGAAAATCCTTGACCGCTGGGTCAAAGAGGTAAGAATGAAGTAACCGTGAGCGGATAGAAAAGGAGGGGCAGGAGTGAAAGCGGGATTTGTCAGTCTGGGCTGTTCAAAGAATCTCATCGATACGGAAGTTATGCTGGGTCTTTTGCAGGAATCCGGGATTGAAGTAAGTCAGGATCCGGCGGAGGCAGATATCCTTATCGTCAATACCTGTGCCTTTATCGAGTCGGCCAAGGAAGAAGCGATTACCACTGTTCTCTCCATGGCGGAATACAAGACGGCGGGCGTTGGAAAATGCCGGGCGCTCATTGTGGCCGGTTGTCTGTCCCAGCGGTATGGGAAGGAGCTGCTGGAGGAGCTGCCGGAGGCAGATGCCATTATCGGTACCGGGGCCTGCGACCGGATCATGGAGGCAGTGGAGGAAGCATTAGCCGGTCACCGAGTAGTTCTGACGGGGGAAGATAAGCTCCTCTACCGGGCGGATACTCCCCGGATCCTTACAACGCCTTCCTACACGGCGTATCTGAAAATTGCCGAGGGCTGTAATAACCGTTGCGCTTTCTGCGCCATACCCCTTATCAGAGGACAGCTGCGAAGCCGTTCCGTGGAAGATATTGTAAAAGAGGCGGAGAGGCTGGTGAAAGAAGGCGTCCGGGAGATAATTCTCCTGGCTCAGGACACCGCCAGCTACGGTAAAGACCTTTATGGGGAGCCCAAGCTGGCGTATCTTCTCCAGTCACTTTGCCGGATCGAAAAGCTGGATTGGATAAGGATTCTTTACTCATACCCCAGATTTTTTAACGATGAGCTCATTGAGACGATTGCCCGGGAGCCGAAGGTCGTAAAATATGTTGATTTGCCCCTTCAGCACGGAGACGATACGGTGCTCAGGAATATGCGCCGCCCCGATACGAATGAGGGGATGCGGGCTTTGATAAAGAAGCTTCGGGAGAAAATTCCCGGGGTGGCAATCCGGTCGACATTTATCGTGGGTTTCCCTGGGGAGACGGAGGAGCAGTATCAGACACTGCGGAGGTTTTTAGAGGAGATGCGCTTTGACAAGCTGGGGGTGTTTACTTACTCCCGGGAGGAGGATACCCACGCCTACGATTTGCCCAACCAGGTGGCGGAGGCGGTCATGGAGCAGCGTTACCACGACCTGATGGCCTTGCAGGCGAAAATCAGCGAGGAAATAAATCAGTCTCTGGTGGGCCGGGAGCTTGACCTTTTGGTTGAAGGCCGGGAGATAGATGATGAGGGCCGGGACGAAAATGTGGTTTACGGCCGCTCCTATCGGGAGGCCCCGGATGTGGACGGCAGCGTCTACCTGGAAGGGGACGAGGATTCCCAGCCCGGTGATATTATTCAGGTGCGGGCGGTTGCCGGTTTTGCCTATGATGTGGTTACGGAAAGAGTTAATGAGTAGTATAGGAGTTATTTAGTGCCTGCCATAAAATACGAGTTGATTGCCAAAGATGAGAAAACCGGCGCCCGGGCCGGAGTAATCCATACTCCCCACGGCAGTTTTCCCACCCCGATTTTCATGCCAGTGGGAACCCAGGCCAGCGTCAAGGGGGTATCTCCGGAGGAATTGCTGGATATTGGCGCCGGTATCGTCCTCAGCAATACATATCACCTGTTTCTTCGGCCCGGATCGGAGCTGGTGAGGAAGGCCGGGGGGCTCCATAAATTCATGCATTGGCCCCGGGGAATCCTTACTGACAGCGGCGGTTTTCAGGTCTTTTCCTTGGGAGAGCTTCGCAAGATAACCGAGGAGGGTGTAACCTTCCGCTCCCATTTGGATGGTTCAAGGAAATTTCTCTCCCCGGAGATTTCCATGAAGATACAGAGGGATTTGGGATCGGATATCGTCATGGCCTTTGACGAATGTGTGCCGTATCCGGCGGATTTCGAGTACACGAAGCAGTCGACCGAGCGGACCACCCGCTGGGCGATACGCTCCAGGAAGTCAATGGAGGGAGCGGAAGGGCAGGGGCTATTTGGGATCGTTCAGGGAGGTATGTACAGGGAGCTCCGCCGCTACAGCGCGGAGGCGCTTATTGAGCTGGACTTTCCCGGCTATGCGGTGGGGGGGCTTTCGGTAGGGGAGCCGCCGGAGCTGATGAATGAAATGCTTGATTATACCCTGGAGCTTTTGCCGAAGGATAAGCCCCGCTACCTTATGGGAGTAGGTACTCCCGATTACCTCCTGGAGGGGGTCGCCCGGGGTATCGATATGTTTGACTGCGTTTTTCCCACCAGAGTGGCGAGAAACGGGATGGCGATGGTTCATGCCGGCCGCATCGTAATTAAGAACAGCGAATATACGGAGGATGAAAGCCCCCTGGAGGAGGGATGCGGCTGCTATGCCTGCCGCAACGGTTACACCCGCGCCTATATCAGACACCTTTTTCGGGCGGGAGAGATGTTTGGCCTGCGGCTCCTGTCCCTGCACAATCTTTTCTTCCTCTGTCAGTTTATGCGGGACATGAGGCAGGCGATAATTGAGGGACGGTTCGGAGAATTCCGGCGGGAGTTTCTGGCAAACAATAAGCCTGGAGGGAAACAGATTACGTCTCCCCTGTAGAGGAGCTGAGTGGTGACATAAGCCCTCTCCGTCATGTCTTACGACATGACGCCTCTTGCAAACTACTAGGTTCAGCTTTCACTGCGTTCAGCTTCTCTAAGTAGTTTGCATGGCTTGCGCTAAAAACTCTTTACGCAGTTTAAGCGCTCATGCCAACCAAGAGGGAGAGGCAAGGACGAATCCATTGGCTCCCCCTCTTGGGGAGCTGTCACCGAAGGTGACTTGGAGGGGGGCGGCAGG
>CAJTSO010000031.1:12529-16504 GCA_910579115.1 uncultured Selenomonadaceae bacterium | reverse complement strand
AAATTAGATATATTAAATTTTGGAGGTCAAGGAATGGATACAGCACTTAATTATTTAGTCACTTATATGCCGGTTATCGGCATGGCGTTTATCTTCTACTTCCTGGTGTATCGCCCCGGGAAAAATGAAGAGACCCGCCGGAAGAAGATGCTGGCCGGGCTCCACAAGGGAAACCGGGTCGTCACCATCGGCGGTATTTTTGGGGAAATTCAGGATATAAAGGACAATGTCATAAGCTTGAAGATTGCCGACAAGGTAATTATCAAGGTTGCCCGAGCCGCCATTCAGAAAAATCTTTCTCAGGGTAAGGAAGAGCTGGGCATGGAGGATGAGCTCCGCCTCAATGAAAAAGAGGCAGGTCTGGACAAGTGATGACGGCAATTGCCGATGGAAAGAAGCTGCTCCGCAAAGAGGCGCTCCGCCGCCGCCGCAGTATTCCTGACGGCCTGCGGCGGGAGAAAAGCATGCTGATCGCAAAGCGGCTCCTGGCCGATGAGCGGATCCTGTCGGCAGGAACGGTGCTGGGTTTCTTTTCTCTGAAGGACGAGGTGGAGATGGAGGACATTCTCCGCCGGCTGCTGGAGCTGGGAAAAAGAGTGGCGCTGCCCCTGGTTACCGGGCTGGGGAGGATGGAGGCAGTGGAGCTGAAGTCCTTTGCTGACCTGGCTCCGGGAGATTTCAATATTCCAACGGTAAGGGAGGCGGCCAGAGAGATAATTCCTCCGGAGGAGCTTGACTGCGTAATCGTTCCGGCGGTGGCTTTCAGTGATGAGGGCTACAGGCTGGGAATGGGGGGAGGCTTCTACGACCGCTATCTGGTAAGGGCCGGTAATGCTTCCCGGCTGGCGGCGGTCTTTGGCTGCCAGATTTTTCCCGCGGCAGGCTTTCCCCGGGAGGAACACGATCAGCAGGTCAATGCCGTTTTTACGGAGAATGATACATTAGAAATCAAATGAGAAAGGGAGAACCGAGTTGAAAAAATCCAGTTTGATTCAGCTCCTGGTAACGATTGCCTTGGTGGCAGGCATTTTCTTTGCCTTTGTAAAGCCGCTGGCATTCTCTATCCGCCAGGGTCTGGATCTGCAAGGCGGTACCCACGTGGTGCTTGAGGCGGAGGATACCGCGGAGGCAGCTGTCAATGAGGATGCCATGGGCCGCGTGGTTCGCATTATGGAAAAGCGCGTCAATGAGCTGGGTCTCACGGAGCCGATTATCCAGCGCCAGGGTGACCGCCGCATTATCATCGAGCTGCCGGGTATCAAGGATCCGGACAAGGCCATCAATGTTATCGGCAAGACTGCGATGCTGGAATTCAGGGATGAAGCCGGTACTACTGTCCTGACTGGCACTGACCTGAAGGACGCCAAGGAGCAGACTGACCAGAATGGCCAAAATCTGGTGGGACTGGAATTCTCAGCCGAGGGGGGCGAGAAGTTTGCCGATCTGACCCGCAGGAATGTGGGCCGGACTATTTCCATCCTGCTGGATGGAGTCGTTCTTACCGCTCCCCGGGTCAATGAAGCCATTACCGGTGGCCGGGCGGTCATTACCGGCTCCCGGACACTGGAGGAGGCCCACAATCTGGCGATTCTCCTTCGCAGCGGCGCGCTCCCGGTGAAGATGAACATCATTGAGACCCGCACCGTTGGCCCTACCTTGGGGCAGGACTCCAAGGACAAGAGCCAGTTTGCTTTCGCCATCGGTCTCAGCGCGGTTCTTCTCTTTATGCTTATCTTTTATCGGGGCATCGGCCTCATTGCTGATATCAGCCTTATGGCCTACACGGTGCTGCTGCTGGGTTCCCTGAAATTTCTTGACGCCACCCTGACCTTGCCGGGCATTGCGGGCTGCATTCTCTCAATCGGTATGGCGGTGGACGCCAATGTGCTTATTTTCGAGCATTTCAAGGAGGAATACGGCACGGGCAAGTCCCTGCGGCTCTCCATGGATGCCGGTTTTGACCGGGCCTTTACCACCATTATCGACTCCAATATAACGACGATCATTGCGGCGATGGTGTTGTTTGTCTTCGGCACCGGCTCTATCCGCGGCTTTGCCATCACCCTGGGGCTTGGCGTGGTGCTCAGTATGTTCACGGCAATAACCCTGACTCAGTATATGCTGAAGCGGCTCATCAGGGCGGACATTTTCTCCAGTCCGTATTTCTATGGGGCAAAGCCCAACGGCACGGAGAACTTCGGAAAGGAGGCGATGGCCCGTGGCTAAAGAGAAACGCCTTTCCAAGATCAGGGCCCGCCAGATGAAAGCAGAGGAAGAGGATCGCAGGCGCTTTAACATCGTGGGTCATCGCAGAATATGGTACATTCTTTCCCTGCTGGTAATCATCCCTGGTATATTCTGTATGGTTACCAAGGGATTTAATTTTGGGATTGATTTTACCGGTGGGACGATCATCGACCTGCGGTTCGACAGGGAAGTGGCTATCACCGAGGTCAGGGATGTGCTGAAGGATTACAAACTGGACAACAGCACCATCCAGCTTTCCGGGGAAACCAGCTCCGCCACCTCCGCAAGGGATGTAATGATCCGTACCGGCGACCTGGAGGAGGATGAACGGAAGGCGGTCATGGCTTCTCTTAGGGACAAGCTGGGCAGCTTCACCATGCTCCGGGAGGAAAAGGTGGGCGCCGCTATCGGCTCTGAGCTGGTCTGGAACGCGGTTTGGGCGACTCTTATCAGCTGGGTACTGATCGTTCTTTACATCTCCTTCCGCTTTGAGTGGAAATTCGGAATTGCCGCGGTGCTGGCCCTCGTCCACGATGTATTGATCCTGCTCAGCGTGTTCTCTCTGCTGCAGAAGCAGTTGGACAGTTCCTTCGTAGCGGCCCTGATGACCATCGTTGGTTACTCGATCAACGACACCATCGTCATATTTGACCGGATCAGGGAAAACCTCCGTGTTCACTTTCGCCGGGGAGGCGATGTGGAGCAGCTGGCAAACCGGAGCATTTACCAGACTCTTACCCGATCCCTCTATACGGTTGCTACCTGCCTGTTCACCACTTTGGCCCTCTACTGGTTCGGCGGCGAGACTACCAAGGATTTCGCCTTCGCCCTCAACGTGGGCTTCATTTCCGGCTGCTATTCCTCCATCTTTATCGCCAGCCCTCTGTGGGTCACTCTGCGGAGCCTTGGCGGTCAGCGTGAGGTAAGGCCTTTGGAAAAGATTGAGCAGGAAACGGTTTAATCGGTAATCAAATGTGAAAAGACCACCGTCAGACTGTGGAGCCTGCCTGGATTGACAGGCGGCTCCCGCCGGACGGCGGTCTTTTATTTTATGGAGAGACAGCCTTGCAATTCTCTGAACATCTGCATTATAATGAATCACTAAGCAAAATTTAATAGGGAAGGAATCGGCAGATGCAGAATAAAAATATAAGAAATTTTTCTATCATCGCCCATATTGACCATGGCAAATCCACCATTGCCGATCGGCTTATCGAGGCCACCGGCACCCTCACCAAGCGGGAAATGGCCGACCAGATCCTCGACAGCATGGAGCTGGAGCGGGAGCGGGGCATAACCATCAAAGCCCAGACGGTTCGCCTCAATTACCGGGCGGCGGATGGACAGGAGTACGACTTGAACCTGATCGATACGCCGGGACACGTTGATTTCAATTATGAGGTATCCCGGAGCCTGGCCGCCTGCGAAGGGGCGCTGCTGGTGGTGGACGCCACTCAGGGGGTTGAGGCTCAGACCCTGGCTAATGTTTATCTGGCCCTGGAGCATGATTTGGAAATCATCCCCGTCATTAACAAAATCGACCTGCCCAGCGCGGAGCCGGAGGAGGTAAAGCGGGAAATCAGGGAGGTCATCGGCCTTGATACCGATAACGCTGTCCTCTGCTCCGCCAAGACCGGCGAGGGTATCGGGGACATTCTCGAGGCCATCGTAAAGTATATCCCGGCTCCCTCGGGCAGCAGCGAGAAGGCTCTGAAAGCCCTTATTTTC
>CAJTSO010000031.1:6606-12513 GCA_910579115.1 uncultured Selenomonadaceae bacterium | reverse complement strand
GATTCCTGCTTCGACTCCTACAAGGGGGTTTTGGCCAATATCCGCATAATGGACGGTTCCATCAAAAAGGGCCAGACGCTGAAGATGATGGCCACCGGCAAGGTCTTCGACGTGACGGAAATCGGCTGCTTCCGCCCCTCGATGGTGGAAACCGACAAGCTGGAGGCCGGGGATGTAGGCTATCTGGCCGGGAGTCTGAAATCCGTCAGCGACGTGCGGGTAGGCGATACCGTTACCACGGCGGAGAACGGGGCCGCTGACCCCTTGCCGGGCTACCGGGGCGCAAAGCCCATGGTGTTCTGCGGCCTTTATCCGGTGGACAGCTCCGACTATGATAACCTGAAGGATGCCCTGGAGAAATTGCAGCTCAATGACGCCGCCCTCGTCTTTGAGCCGGAAACCTCCATTGCCCTGGGCTTTGGGTACCGCTGTGGGTTTTTAGGGCTTCTGCACATGGACGTCATTCAGGAAAGGCTGGAGCGGGAATACGATCTGGAGCTTATAATGACTGCTCCCTCCGTTATTTACCACGTATTCCAGACAGACGGGGAGGAGCTGTCCATCGACAATCCGGCAAAGCTGCCTCCGCCGCAAAAAATTGAGCGGATCGAGGAGCCCTATGTGAAGGCGACAATCATCGTCCCCAACGATTATGTGGGGGCGGTAATGCAGGTGTCCCAAGGCAAGCGGGGAATCTATATCAGCATGGATTACCTCGATGTGAACCGGGTAATGCTCACCTATCAGATACCCTTGTCGGAAATTATCTACGATTATTTTGATGAGCTGAAGTCCACCACCAGAGGGTACGCTTCCCTTGATTACGAGCTGTCTGACTATCGGGAGTCAAAGCTGGTGAAGCTGGATATCCTCCTGAACGGGGAGCCGGTGGATGCCCTTTCCACCATCGTCCATGTGGACAATGCCGCCAACCGGGGCCGCCTGCTGGCCTCCAAGCTGAAGGAGCTCATCCCCAAGCAGATGTTTGAGATTCCCATTCAGGCAGCCATCGGCAGCAAGATCATTGCCCGCACCAACGTCCGGGCCTACCGGAAGGATGTTATCGCCAAGTGCTACGGCGGCGATATTTCCCGGAAGAAGAAGCTGCTGGAAAAGCAAAAGGAAGGCAAGAAGCGCATGAAGGCCGTAGGCAGCGTAGAGGTTCCCCAGGAAGCCTTCATGGCGATTTTGAAGGTACACTGACGCCTATGAAAAAATGCGGACTGTATTTACACATCCCCTTCTGCCGGCAGAAATGTTTTTACTGCGATTTCGTTTCCTACGCGGGCCGAAGCGAATGGATGAAACCCTATGTGGAAGCCCTCCGGAAGGAAATAACCGCCCGGGGAAGCCTCGTGTCCTCCGGGGATGATCCCTGGCAGGCATCCTCCGTGTACTTCGGCGGCGGTACCCCTACCGCTTTACCGGCGGCGGATCTGGCCGGTCTGGTTTCCCTGGTAAGGGATGCTTTTCTTTTGGAGGAGAAGGCGGAGATCACCATCGAAGCAAATCCCGGAACGGTCAGCCGGGACTACCTGACCCGGCTGCGGGAGGCCGGGGCAAACCGCCTCAGCTTCGGCGTCCAAAGCTTTGACGACCGGCTGCTGAAGAATATCGGCCGCATCCATACGGCAGGTCAGGCTTACTATGCCCTTGACTGGGCCAGGGAAGCGGGCTTTGATAATATCAGCATTGACTTGATGTACGGTCTCCCCGGTCAGAGTCTTGCGGATCTGAAAGGATCGGTAGAGGCGGCGCTGGCGGTGACCCCGAAAATTTCCCATATTTCCGTTTACGGCCTCACCATCGAGGAAGGGACGCCTTTTCAGCAGATGCAGTGCGCCGGAAGATTTACCGGAGAGCTGACCCTGCCGGATGAGGACGAGGCCGGGGATATGTATGATTATCTTACGGAGGAGCTTCCCCTGCGGGGCTATGGCCGCTATGAGATAAGCAACTACGCTCTGCCGGGCCGGGAAAGCCGTCACAATCTCGGCTATTGGCAGGACGTGCCCTATCTGGGGATGGGAGCGGGAGCCCATTCCTATGGCCCCTGGGATGTGGGAGGGGAGTACGGCTGCCGCTTTTCCGGCACTGGCAGGCTGGAGCCGTACATCCTGGGCCGGGATGAGGTCAGATATGATCTGCTCAGCCGGGAAGAAAGCATGGAGGAATTTTGTTTCCTGGCCCTGCGGACGGCGGTGGGGATTTCCCGGGAGAAATTTCAGCAGAAATATTCCGTGGAGCTGGGAGAAATTTTTGGCGGCGTAATTGAGAAGCTGGAAGCTCAGGGGCTGCTGTCAGCAGACAGGGAAGGGGTCAGGCTTACAAAGAGGGGGATGCAGTACGGCAATGCAGTCTTTCGGGAGTTTCTGCCCGGCTGAAAAGATTTTGAGATTAACCGGGAAAAGAACGAGCCTTGGCTCTGCCGGGGATTCTCCGATTAGTGAAAAAGTTTGAAAATTTCCGCCGGAGGTATTGACATTCTTTCTATCAAGTAGTAGTATAACTGTTGTGTTCACAAGTCGGGGGCGTAGCTCAGCTGGGAGAGCGCTTGCATGGCATGCAAGAGGTCAGGGGTTCGATCCCCCTCGTCTCCACCATAGGGAAAAGATTCGGAGTCAGTAAAAGCTGGCTCCATTTTTTGTTGTCTGGGAAATTATTTGGAGGAAGAGGACAGTGTTTGAGGGTAAATTTCTCCAAAGGGAAAGCGGGGAAAGTAAACTGACAGGACACAAAATTGTGCAATGCACGAAATTTGGGAATGACAGGTTGTAATTTGAAGGATTTGGCAGTATCATATTACTAAAAATCGTGCAAAATATGTAAAATAGGAATGAAGAATTGGGCAGAGACGGAGCATAGCGATGGAGCGGGGCAGGGAAATCAAGAGAGATGTATATCTTGAGCAGCTAAAGCTCAGAAAAGACAACGGAATGATAAAAATTATCACCGGGATAAGAAGATGCGGCAAGTCTTATTTGTTGTTTGTCCTGTTTAAGAAATATCTGTTGGAGAGCGGTATCGACCGGGAACATATTATAGAAATCGCTTTTGACGGAATTGAGCATGAAAATTTACGGGATCCAAAAAAATGTTATCAGCAGATTAAGGCTTTAATGAAGGACAGGGGAAGGTACTATCTGCTTCTGGATGAAATTCAGATGCTGCCGCGCTTTGAGGAAGTGCTGAACAGTATGCTCCACCTGGGTAATATTGACGCGTATGTGACCGGGAGCAACTCTAAATTCCTGTCCGGGGATATCGTGACAGAGTTTCGGGGCCGGGGCGATGAGATCAGGATTTATCCGCTTTCCTTTGGGGAATTTTATACAGCCTGGGAGGGAGACTATGATGATGCCTGGAATGAGTACATGATATATGGAGGATTACCTCAGCTGACCTATTTTTCCGAGGACAGGCAAAAGGCCGATTATCTGAAAAATATTTTTGCCAATGTGTACCTCAGGGATGTCGTGGAGAGAAACCGGATCCGGGATGAAGCTGAGCTGGGAACTCTGGTATATATATTGGCTTCGGCCATCGGTTCACCGACGAATCCTACGAAAATTTCCAATATGTTCAGAAGCGAGCGAGCGGTGAGCTACAGTAACAAAACTATAGCGAAGCACATAGATTGTCTGGCGGAAGCATTTTTGATTTCCAAAGCGCAGCGCTATGATATAAAGGGCAGAAAATATATAGGGGCCAATCTGAAATACTATTTTACCGACGTGGGGCTGAGAAATGCCCGGCTGAATTTCAGGCAGCAGGAGCCCACCCATCTCATGGAAAATATCGTTTATAATGAGCTTCTGATCCGGGGATATAATGTGGATGTGGGGATTGTCGATACATTTGCAAGAAATGACTCCGGGGAAAGATTTCACAAGCAGCTGGAAGTAGATTTTGTCGTGAATAAGGGAAATCAGAGGTACTACATTCAGGTTGCCTATGATATGTCGTCAGAAGAGAAACGGAGGCAGGAATTAAACTCACTGAGAAGTATTCCGGACTCATTTAAGAAAATGATAATTGTAAACGGGACGGTCAAGCCCTGGAGAAATGATGAGGGGTTCGTGGTCATGGGCATGAAGTATTTTCTGCTCAATGACAGCAGCCTGGAATTTTGACGGATCATGGGCACGGCGAGACGTCGTATTACGGCAGATAAAAATGCCGTTGATTGACCAAGCATAGGAGAAATTGTTATGAAAATTACTTCGCTGTTTAGTGGAAAATGATTTTTATATATAACGGGACTTTGGCTCCAGATGAAGTTGATAGACTTTTTTATCCTAAAGTCTTAACCTAATGTATGCAAATACTCCGTGATGGGGAAAAGTTTCTGAATTCAGCGAAAGGACGATATAATTTTTCGTGGTAATAACCTCCTCACTCTTGCATCAATGCTTCGGCGATTTGAAGGATAAGTGAAGTGTATATACATAGATCTTTGATTTTCAGGCGGAAATTTTGCAAGGCTTTTGAAGAAAAAGCAGGAAAATACAACAAAAATATAGAATAAATAACTAGATTAAGCCTGTTGATTTTTCTGTGTAGGGTAACAGAGAAAAGATAGCTCCTACTTCGATATAGCAAGGATTGGGCGGCTTGTCAGCCACCTCCTTTTATAACGCCGGCCGCCTGAAGGGTACTCTCCTGTTTGGCTCCTCTGTAGGGGGAGCTGGCGGCGAAGCCGCCTGGGGGTGAAAGAATAAACCGTTCGGAGGAATTTTTCACCCCTCCGTCCGACCGGAACCTTCTCAAACTATCAAGTTCAGCCTTCACTGCTTGGCTCCCTGGGCTCTGCTATCGCTATGCCCGGCAATCACTGAGATCGCAGGCGTGATACTCACTAAATTCGTCCGTTGTTTCACTCGAACTTATTAAGTGAGTTAGTCGAGTTTGGCTTCACTAAGTAGTTTGCGTGGCTCGCACCAAATGCGCTTTGCTTATTAAGTGCTCATGCGCACCAACGGAGAAGGTGTTATAACGGCAGAGCCGCTCGTTGCCGGTATGCAGAAGATTCCCGGGAAATTTGCCTGAACTGCCGGGTTATGATCCGGTAACGCAAATAAAAAACAGGGCAGCCGATAAATAAAATGCCTGATATATGTTTTTTTAGGAGGGAGCTCTATGAAGATCGAATGTCTGGCCTTGATCTTGGCCGGTGGTCAGGGGAGCCGTCTTGGCGCTCTGACGAAGTCGGTGGCAAAGCCAGCGGTAATGTTTGGGGGAAAGTATCGAATTATCGACTTTCCTTTGTCCAACTGCGCCAATTCCGGCATTAAGCGGGTGGGGGTACTGACGCAGTATCGGCCACTGGAGCTGAATAACTATCTGGGGACCGGCAGGGCCTGGGATCTTGACCGGCATGACGGAGGCGTCTTCATCCTTCCTCCTTACGCCAGGGAGAAGGGGGCAGAGTGGTATTCTGGAACGGCGGACGCGGTCTATCAGAATACCAATTTTATCGAGATGTCCGATCCGAAGTATGTTCTGATCCTCTCCGGCGACCATATCTACACCATGGATTACTCAAAGATGCTGGACAGCCATATCGCTAACGGGGCGGAGGCGACTATCGGCGTGTTTGAGGTTCCCTGGGGGGAGGCGTCCCGCTTCGGAATAATGAGCACCGATGAGTCGGGCAGGATTGTCGAGTTTGAGGAGAAACCCCACCAGCCGAAGAGCAATCTGGCCTCCATGGGAATTTACGTTTTCAACAAGGATTTTCTGGTGAAGTATCTGATGGAGGATGCAGCCCTTGAGGGTTCCAGCCACGATTTCGGCAAGGATGTAATCCCTAAAATGCTGGCGGATGGGGCGAAGATGTTTTCCTATGCCCACGAGGGGTACTGGAAGGATGTAGGGACTATTGAGAGCCTGTGGCAGGCGAATATG
>CAJTSO010000031.1:0-6569 GCA_910579115.1 uncultured Selenomonadaceae bacterium | reverse complement strand
GGCTTGGCAGATGTACTCCAATAGTCCGTCCATGCCGCCTCACTATGTGGGCCGGGAGGCAAAAGTCAGCCGGGCGATAGTCGGCGAGGGGGCCCAGATTCTTGGGTCCGTTATCGGTTCCGTCGTGTTCTCCGGGGTGCGGGTAGCCAGGAACAGTCAGGTGATAAGCTCGGTGGTTATGCCCAACGCAAAGATCGGCGAGGGAGCCCTGGTGGAATACGCCATAATGGCGTCCCGGGCGGTGGTAGAGCCGGGAGCGGTAGTGAAGGGCCAGCCGGGAAGAATTGCCGTGGTGGCCGAGGGTGAAGTCGTAAAGGCCGGCTGCGGTCAGGACTTGGGGGAGGGAACGCCATGAAGAGAATAATGGGTATAATCAGCCTCGTTCAGGACGATTCCCGGATAAAAGAATTTACGGCCAAGCGGCCCATTGGAGCGATCCCCATTGCCAGCCGGTACCGGATGATAGATTTCAGCCTGTCCTGTCTGGTCAATTCCGGCATAGATAACGTAGGCATCATGCTGCCCACCCGGGCCCGCTCCCTGCTTGACCACATCCGGAGCGGCAAGGAGTGGGATTTGGCGAGAAAGCGCAAGGGACTTTCCTATCTGCCGCCAATCTTTGAGGGAGAGCGGAGCCGCTTGGGGAATATCGCCAGCGCCTACGACAATATTGACTTCGTCAATCAAAGCGACGAAGAGTATATACTTCTGGTAGGCGGGGATATAGTCTACAACATGGATTTTCTTTCCGTGTACGACTGCCTGCGGGAGTCCGGTGCCGATATAGTGGCTGTCTACACCAGGGCAAGGGCTGATAAGGATGAGCCCGGGGCGTTGATTACCGCTGCCCTGGGATCGAATGTGGTGACGGATATAACTTTTTGCTCCTCGGTGAAGGTCGGGGATAATGTGGGGCTGGGCATTTACCTGATGAAAAAGTCCGTGTATGTGGATTTGGTGGCTTCCGCCTACGAGCGCGGCGGGATCGATTTCCTGCGGGACGCCTTGATGACCATGGGGGATAAGTACGTTGCCGTCGGTTATGAGCATACCGGTTATGCCGTGACCATAGGCTCCACCATGACCTATTACCGGGTGAGTATGGAGATGCTGGAGCCGGCGGTTTGGGAGGAGCTGTTCATGGGAGAGCGGGCCATCTACACGAAGATGTGGGACAGGGCTCCGGTAGAATACAAATCCACTGCGGAGGTCAGCGATACTCTGGCGGCCAACGGCTGCATCGTCCGGGGCAAGGTAGATCATAGCGTCATTTTCCGGGGAGTGGTGATTGAAGAGGGGGCTGTTGTACAGAACTGCGTTGTTATGCAGGGGGCCGTCATTCAGGCTGGGGTACATATCGCCAACGCGATTTTAGATAAAAATGTGACCATAACAGAGGATAAGCGCCTCGGCGGGGCCTTTAATTATCCGATGATCATCGGTAAGGGCATTACGATTTAACTGATGGGTTTTATTTCGGGAGGGATTCTTTTGACTGGAAAAACTGTAAGACCGCGGATGAGAGACTTCAAGGAACGGTTCAGGATAACGGCGAGGACGATTTTTGGCCGGGATCTGGAGGATCTGAGCAAGGGGGAGCTGTACCAGACCTTGGCGGCTACCGTAAAGCAGTACATATCAGAAAACTGGATAAAGACAAACCGGGAGTACAAGGTTCGGGGAGTAAAGCAGGTTTATTACTTTTCGGTAGAATTTCTCCTGGGACGGCTCCTGAATTCAAATCTGGTGAACCTGGGCATTCGCCAGGATGTGGAGAAAAATCTCAAAGAGCTGGGTATCGATCTGAATGACCTCATCAGCGAGGAGCGGGACGCGGGGCTGGGAAACGGCGGTCTGGGCCGGTTGGCTGCCGGGTTCATCGATTCCCTGGCCTCTCTGGGCTTGCCGGGAAACGGTTGTACTATCCGCTACCGCTACGGACTGTTTGAGCAGCATATCTTAAACGGCAATCAGGTGGAAATTCCCGATAACTGGATGAAAAATTCCTATGCCTGGGAATACCGCAAGCCGGATAAATCCGTTCATGTCCACTTTGGGGGCATCGCTTACATGAAGGAGCAGGAGGACGGCTCCCTGAAGCTGGTGCATGAAGGAGGCCAGAATATTTTGGCGGTGCCCTATGATGTGCCCGTTGTGGGCTATGAAAATTCCACCGTCAATACTCTCCGGCTGTGGAACAGCGAGGTTGACGAGGATTTCCAGTCCAATATGGTAATGACACAGGAACAGGTGGAAGCAAATCATCGGTATTACGATTCCGTGCAGAATATTACCAAGTTCCTGTATCCCAATGATAATACCCATGAGGGAAGGACTCTCCGGCTCATACAGGAGTATTTCTTCGTCTCCGCCGGTATTCAGAGTATCTTTAACCACCATTTTAAGGATGGAGTAAAGCCTATCCAGTTGCCGGATAGAGTGGAGATCCATATTAACGACACCCATCCAGCCCTTTGCGTTGCGGAAGTAATGCGTATCCTGGTGGATGAACAGGGAATGGAATGGGAGACGGCCTGGGAGACTACCCATCGGATGATTGCCTACACCAATCACACCATCATGCCGGAGGCTCTGGAAAAATGGCCGGTGAACATGGTGCAGCAGGTAGTGCCCCGCCTTTATATGATTATCGAGGAGATAAACCGCCGGTTCCTCATTGATGTCCGCCGCCGTTATCCCGGGGATGAGGAGCGGGTGCGGGAGATGTCCATCATTCAGGACGGGAACGTCCACATGGCGAGACTGGCGGTGGTAGGCAGTCACAGCGTAAACGGCGTGGCAAAGATCCATTCGGAGATACTGCGTCGGGAGACGATGAAGGCTTTCAACGAGTTTTATCCAGGCAAGTTCAATAATAAGACGAACGGCATCACTCACCGCCGCTGGCTCATTGCCGCTAATCCCCAGCTGTCAGGGCTGCTGGACGAGACCATATCCACCGATTGGCGCCGGGAGCCGGAGCGGCTGTCAGACCTGAAGCCCTTTGCCGAGGACGGCGGTTTCCGGGAAAAACTGGGTCAGGTGAAGGCCAAGCGCAAGGAGAAGCTGGCGGCCTACGTGGCCAAAGCCAATGGCATTACCGTTGACCCGGGGTCAATCTTTGACATTCAGGTAAAGCGGATCCACTCCTACAAGCGGCAGCTGATGAACATCCTCCATGTGATGTACCAGTACGACCGGCTGAAAAATGATTCCAGCTACGAAATCGAGCCGGTTACGTATTTCTTTGGGGGCAAGGCGGCGCCCGGCTACTACATCGCCAAGGAGACAATCCGCCTGATCAACGCGGTGGCCGATAAGATAAATAATGACCCGCTGGTACGGGACAGGATGAAGGTAGTGTTCCTGGTGAACTTCGGCGTGTCTATCGGGGAAATCACCTATCCGGCCGCCGACATAAGCGAACAGATTTCTACCGCCAGTAAGGAAGCCTCCGGTACCGGCAACATGAAATTCATGATGAACGGGGCCATCACCCTGGGGACCATGGACGGGGCCAATGTGGAAATCTGCGGGATCGTCGGCCGCGAAAATTGCGTTATCTTCGGTCTCAGGGCGGAGGAGGTCATCGGCTTCTACCGGAACGGCACATACTCCGCCTGGGACGAGTACAACAACAATGCCACCATTCACCGGGTGGTCGACCAGCTGACGGACGGCACTTACGGAGATTTCAAGTCCCTCAGGGAGTACCTGTTGAAACTTAATGATGAATTTTTCATCCTGAAGGATTTTGAATCGTACAGGGAGGCTCATGAGGAAATCGCCCGCCGCTACATCCAGCGGGATGCCTGGCTGAAATCCTCCACGATAAATATCGCCGGTTCCGGGTTCTTCTCCTCTGACCGGACGATCAGGGAATACGCACGGGATATCTGGCGGATCAGCCCGCTGAATATCCAGAACCCGCAAAATTCGGAGTCGTTGGATTCAATGAAGCCTTTCGGCCTTTAAGAGACTGTTTGAGGGGGAGCTTTTGTGAAACCGTCAGCTATCGAGGACTACGATTTGTATCTGTTCCATCAGGGCACAAACTTTCACGCCTACCGGCTGATGGGGGCACATCCCCTGAAGGAAAATGGCCGGGATGGCGTCCGGTTTGCCGTTTGGGCGCCCGATGCGGCAGAGGTAAGCGTGGTGGGGGATTTCAACGGCTGGAATCCATCAGTCAACCCCCTTGCCCGGCAATCGGACGGAGAAATATGGGCAGGCTTTGTGGACGGGCTGGAGCGGGAGGCAGTATACAAGTATTCGATCCTGCCCCAGGGCGCCGGACCGAATGACCGGCTGCTGAAGGCTGATCCCTACGCTCTGTATGCGGAGGTGCCGCCCAATACCGCTTCCAGGGTGTATGATTTTGACCGGTATCAGTGGCAGGACGCTGAATGGCAGCGGAGAAAAGGCGAAGTTCCTTCCTATGGCCGGCCGATGCTTACCTATGAAGTCCACCTGGGCTCCTGGCGGCGGACGCCGCAGGGAGAGACCCTAAGCTATCGGGATCTGGCGGAGCAGCTCATCGACTACTGCGTGGAGATGCACTATACCCATCTGGAACTGATGCCTTTGGCGGAACATCCCTTTGGGGGTTCCTGGGGCTATCAGGGAACCGGTTATTTTGCGGCCACCAGCCGCTACGGACGGCCGGAGGATCTGATGTATCTGGTGGACCGGGCTCATCAGAACGGGATCGCCGTAATCATGGACTGGGTGCCGGGTCACTTTTGTAAGGATGCCCACGGGCTATATCATTTTGATGGGCGGAATCTCTACGAATCGGATAATGAGACGCGGGCTGAGAACCGGGAATGGGGCACGGTCAATTTTGATTATGGCCGGACAGAGGTCATCAGCTTCCTGATTTCCTCAGCTATGTTCTGGCTGGAAGAGTTTCATATGGACGGTCTCCGGATAGACGCGGTGGGCAATATGCTTTACCTGAACTACGGGCGGCGGGACGGGGAATGGCAGCCGAATAAATATGGCGAGAACGGCAATCTGGAGGCGATAGAATTTCTGCACAAGCTGAACGAAGCGGTGTTCAGGTTTCATCCCGGGGCGCTGATGATTGCCGAGGAGGCCACGGACTGGCCCATGATGTCCCGGCCCATCTACTTGGGAGGCATGGGCTTTAACTACAAGTGGAACATGGGCTGGATGAACGATATGCTCCGCTATATGGCCCTGGACCCTGTCTATAAGAAATGGCATCACGATAAGCTGACCTTTTCCATAATGTACGCTTTCAACGAAAACTATGTCCTGCCCCTGTCTCACGACGAGGTGGTTCACGGGAAGAAATCCCTGCTGGACAAGATGCCGGGGGATTACTGGCAGAAGTTTGCCAATCTGCGGGCGTTCTATGGCTACTGGATGGCTCATCCCGGGAAAAAACTCCTGTTCATGGGAGGAGAGTTCGGCCAGGTCATCGAGTGGAAATATGATGACAGTCTCGACTGGCATCTGACGGAAAGGTATCCCAAGCATGAGGAGATGATGAGATACAGCAAGGCTCTAAATGAGTTTTATGTGAAGAACAAAGCCTTTTGGGAGATTGACTGTGACTATGATGGGTTTGAGTGGATCGACTGCAACGACGCGGAGCGAAGCATCATCGCTTTTCAGCGGCGGGCCGGGGACCGGGATGACTTTGTCATCGCCGTCATAAACTTCACCCCGGAAGTGCGTCATGGGTACAGGCTGGCGGTGCCCCGACAGGGAGTTTATAAAGAAGTTTTCAACAGCGACCTTTATTGCTACGGAGGCTCCGGCGTCCGGAATGAGGGAGCGTTTGTTGCGGAGGAAGTCCCTTACATGGGCAAGGATTACAGCGTACAGATTACCCTGCCGCCCTTGTCCGCCATATACTTCAAGAAAATAAAAGAGGTTTCCCCTAATTCTGTATTGAGTGACAGGGAGTGATTATTTTGTCAGAAAAGAAGATTAAGGTGCTTTTTGTGGCCTCCGAAGCAGTGCCCTTCGTCAAGACCGGCGGTCTTGCCGATGTGGCTGGTTCTCTGCCGAAGGCGCTGTTGGCGGAAAATGTTCAGCCGGTGGTGGTAATGCCGAAATACAAAAGGATTTCCGAGGATGTCCGCTGCCGCATGAAGCATATTTATGACGGCACGATAATGTTGTCCTGGCGGCAGAAGTATATCGGGCTGGATGTGCTGGAGCACGATGGGATAAAGTATTGCTTTGTGGACAACAGCGACTATTTTTACCGGGACGACCTGTATGGCTACGATGATGACGGGGAACGGTTCGCCTTCTTCTGCCGGGGAGTACTGTCCCTGCTGCCGGCGATGGATTTCTGGCCGGACGTCATTCACATGAACGACTGGCATACCGCCATGATCGCGCCCTTCCTGAGGTTTGATTTTTCCCGGGACGAGCGGTACAGCAAGATAAAGACCGTGTTCACCATCCACAATCTGAAATATCAGGGGGTATTTGCCCCCAGCTATGTGACGGATGTGCTGGGTCTCGACCAGTCCCTGTTTAACAACGGGGTGCTGGAGCATCGGGGGGCCTTGAATTACATGAAGAGT
>CAJTSO010000030.1:18627-22041 GCA_910579115.1 uncultured Selenomonadaceae bacterium | reverse complement strand
GGCGTCAAGGCCGTGGCGGAGGGCCAGGATCGTCCCCTGATGATCCCCGATAGTGCCAGACAGGATAATATCCAGCCCGGGAACAATTTTTTCCGGCCCCAGGGTGAAGCTCTTGGTGATTATTTCGCCGATGCCGGCGGTATTTATGAAGAGCCCGTCCCCGTGACCGGCCGGAACCACCTTTGTATCGCCGGTGACGATTTGCACCCCGGCTCTTCTGGCGGCGGCGGCAATGTCTCCCATTATCCGCTGAAGCTCTTTCAGGGGCAATCCTTCCTCAAGGATAAGCCCCAGGGACAGGTAACGGGCCAGAGCGCCGGTCATGGCCAGATCGTTTACGGTGCCGTTTACCGCCAGATCCCCGATGCTTCCGCCGGGAAAGAACCGGGGGGTGATCACATAGGAGTCGGTGGTAAAGGCAAGGGAACTGCCCCCCGGACCGGCAAAGTCCAGCCGGGCCCCGTCGTGTCCCTGGGCGAGAATAACGTTGTCGATGGCCGGTCTGATGACGCTGTCCAGCAGCTCACCGGTCTCCCGCCCTCCGGCCCCCATGGCCAGGGTGACGACAGCGCCGTCTGAATATGTTCTCATGATTATCTCCGCAAGTAGTTACCGTTATTAATTAATTATACCACATTTGACAAAACTCCTTCCCATAGTAAAATAGTAACTGAGAAATTTTATTCTGACGTCTTGAAGGGAAGACTGCTATGATCGAAATATTTGACGGCGGCATGGGAACGATGCTTCAGGCGAGGGGTTTGGAGCCGGGAGCCTGTCCCGAGCTTATGAATCTGGAACATCCTGAGGTGGTTATCGGGATCCACCGGGAATACATTGCCGCCGGGGCTACGTATATCACTACGAACAGCTTTGGGGCCAGTCCCCTGAAGCTGGAGCATTACGGTCTCAGCGGCCGCTGCGGGGAGCTGAACCGGGCGGCGGCGGAATGCGCCCGCCGGGCGGCAGTAGAAAGCGGCCGGGGCAACGTAAAAATTGCCGGTGACATGGGGCCCACCGGCCGGTTCGTGGAGCCTCTGGGGGATCTGGACTTTGAAGCGGCCTATGAAAATTTTTACCGCCAGGCCGAGGGACTCCTCCGGGGAGGCGTGGATGCTTTTATCATCGAGACCATGATCGACATGGGGGAAATGAGAGCGGCCCTTATGGCGGTGAAGGACGTCCTGGCGGCGGGAAAAAGCGGTGAAAGCCGCAGGGACATTAAGATAATCTGCCAGTTTACCTATTCGGAGGAGCTGCGCACGGTTACCGGCACCGATCCCGTGACGGCGGCGGTGACTCTGGACGCGCTGGGAGCGGACGTCATTGGGGCCAACTGCTCCCTGGGGCCCAAGGAGTACCTGGCCGTGGTCAAGCAGCTGATAACCGCCACCGGCAAGCCGATCATCATTCAGCCCAATGCGGGAATGCCCCAGCTGGTGGAGGGGAAAACCCTGTTCCCCATGGGGCCGGAAGATTTTGGGGAGGCAGCTCCCCGGCTGGTGGCGGCGGGGGCCGGTTATCTTGGAGGCTGCTGCGGCACTACCCCGGCCCATATCAGAGCGGTGGCCGAGGCCGTGAAGGAGCTTTCTCCGGTAAGGCGGGAAGCCCGCCCCCGCCGCCTTATGCTTACCAGCCGGACAAAAACCGTAATCATCGATAAGGCTCTGCCCCCCGTCATGATCGGCGAGCGGATAAATCCCACCGGCCGCAAGAAGCTGGCGGCGGAAATAAAGGACGGCTCCTTCACCGCCGTGAAGAAGGAAGCCATCGGTCAGGCGAGAGCCGGGGCGGCGGTGCTGGACGTAAATATGGGCGTGGGGGGTATCGATCAGGCGGCGGCCATGAAGCGGGCCATACTGGAGCTTACGCCCCTTACTGACCTGCCCTTTGCCATCGATACCAGCGATGCCAGAGCGTTGGAGGCAGCCCTGCGGATCTATCCGGGCCGGGCCCTGATAAATTCTGTTTCCGCCGAGCCGGAGCGGCTGGAGAAATTCCTGCCCCTGGCCAGAAAGTACGGGGCGGCGATTCTCTGTCTGCCCCTGGAAAAGGAACTGCCGAAAACCGCGGAGGAAAGGGTGCGGCTGATCCGGAAAATAATCAGGGCCGCAAGGCTGGCCGGTCTGGGGGAAGGGGATTTTCTGCTGGACGGGCTGGTGCTGACGGCAGCCAGCGATGCTGCCGCCGCCCGGGAAGTGATCCGGGGGCTGGAGCTTTACCGCCGGGAATTTGGCTATCCGGCCACTATGGGGCTTTCCAACATCTCCTTCGGCCTCCCCAACCGGCCCATCGTGAACCGGACCTTCTATGCCATGTGTCTGGCGGCAGGGCTGGACGCCCCCATCATGAATCCCTACGACGAGGGCATGAAGGACACCCTGGCGGCGGCAAAAGCCCTTTTGGGCATCGACCCCAACGGAGTGGAGTACAGCCGCCAACAGGCGGGACGGGACGCGGTGAAGGTGGCCGTTTCCGCCGCGGCCATCGATCCCAAAACGGACATTATGGGGGCGATAAAGGCGGCGGTCATCGACGGGGATAAGGATTCGGTGGGGGATCTGGTGGCGGAGGCGGCAGCCCAGGGCAGGGAAGCCGGCGACATTACCAACAACGCCCTGACGGCGGCCATGAATGAAATCGGCGTGGATTTCGGAGCGGGCCGGGTATTTCTGCCCCAGGTTCTCCTGTCGGCGGAAACCATGCGGAGGGCCTTCGACAAGCTGAAGGAAATTCTTCCCGCCGCAGCGGACAGCGCCAGGCTGGGAACCTTTGTCATTGCCACCGTCAAGGGGGACGTCCACGATCTGGGGAAGAATATTGTGGCGGCGCTGTTGGAAAATTCCGGCTTCAGGGTCGTAGATCTGGGCAAGGATGTAGCGGCGGATTCCATAGTTGACGCCGCTTTGGCCAATGAGGCCGATATCGTCGGGCTCTGCGCCCTGATGACTACCACCATGCCGGAGCTGGACGTGGTTATTGAAAAACTGAAGGCTTCCGGCAGCAAGGCACGGGTCATGGTCGGCGGCGCCGCCGTTACCGATGATTACGCCCGGGACTGCGGGGCGGATGCCTACGCCCGGGACGGGGTGGCGGCGGTGAATATTGCCCGGGAAATCGTTGGGAGCAAGGGATAAAAAAGAATAGAGTGTTACCCGTGAATATGCTAAAAATAATAATCGCCCTTACGGCGCTGCTGCTGACCTTTGCCGAAACCGCCCTGTCAACGGGCCGGTTCCCTCCGGCTATTCCGGTGAAGGCGGCTATCCTGCTGGATATAACGGCCGACGACAGCCGCGAGGAAAAGCCACTGAGTCTGAAGGAACTGCGGAAACAGAAAAAGGAACGGGAGAAGCAGCGGCGGCGGGAGGAAAAGGAACGGCGGCGGAATCATGGGGAAAGCGCCACCAGGGT
>CAJTSO010000030.1:13797-18617 GCA_910579115.1 uncultured Selenomonadaceae bacterium | reverse complement strand
AAAGAGGCGGCCTCGAAGGGGGACGGCTCGAGCCGGACCCGGCGGTTTTCTTCCCGCCCCTGCCGGAGGCAAAGGTCCTCTATGAGCGAAATGCCGATGAATTAAGGGCCCCTGCCAGCCTTACGAAGATGATGACGGCGCTGGTGGCGGTGAAGGAAAGCCGGTACCGGAAGCTGAAGACGGATCGGCCCATAAGCATAAGGTGGGATGAAGCGGAGGAATCGGATTTTCTGGCGGCCGGAGACGTGCTTCCTCTGTGGGAAATCATCTACCAGATGCTGATAGTCTCCGACAATGGAGCCGCCTATGCCATTGCCCGTCAGCTGGGCGGTGATGGCAAGGGAGCAGACGGGGTGGGGGGATTTTACCGGCGGATGAATCAGTACGCCGGGGCCATGCACCTGACGGGAAGTTACTTTTGTGATGCCTCCGGGCTGCCTGCGCCCGGCCATGTCAGCACCGCCAGGGATTTATCCGTCATTGCCCGATACCTTTTGAAGGATGAGGACCTGAAGCCGATGGTGGGACAGCAGGCCCGGCAGATCAGCTGGATTTATCCTCAGGCAAAGGGGATGCTGGCGGAAAACACAAATGAACTGCTGGAAAAATATCCCGGCTGCTGCGGGATAAAGACCGGCTTTACAAACGCGGCCGGTTACTGCCTGGCCGCCGCCGCCGAAAGGAATGGCCGTCGGCTTTTGGCCGTGGTGCTGGGCGGGGCGGAATCTGGGGACAGATTTATTGCCGCCGCCCGGCTGCTGGACTATGGGTTTGATCTCGTTGAGGGGCAGCCGCTCACGGACTCCTCTGTAGGCTGGCATGAGCATTTAAGCCGCTGGAAGCGGTAACCGCTAATCCGTCTCACAGGCTTCTCTGTAAGTTGGCATGAGCCCTCTCCGGCACATCTGGCGATGTGTCACCTCTCCCTACGGGAGAGCTGGCAGTCCGTTAGGACTGACTGAGAGGGTGAAAAAAAGACCTCTTTAGGGGAACTGTCAGCGAAGCTGACTGAGGGGCGAATAAATAACAAACGGGAAATAACGACAGGTTTTCAAAAAATTACTGACAGAGGTGATACAATGGCCAATTTTTGCAGTCACTGCGGGGCGGCAAGCAAGCCGGGGGCAAATTTTTGCGAGCGTTGCGGCGCAAGGCTCGCGCCGGAGGCAGATCAGCCCCAACCGGCGGCTGTTCCGGAACAGGATAATCCCTACCGCCGCGGCAATATCGGGTCGGAAAATTTCGGCCCGGGGGAAAATGGCGGCAGGGAAGGAGCCAACGGCGTCGGCTATACGGTAAATGCCGGGTCCGCTTATGATCCCTTCCCGGAGAGCGGCCTTATACAGCAGTTTTTTACCGTCCGGGGCAGGCTCAACCGCTGGCGTTATTTCAATCGGTGCATGGCCATTTGGGCCATGCTCGTGCTCATGTTCATCGTGAGCGTTGTGCTTTTGGGCACGAACCACGCCGTTCTGGGGGTACTTACGCTCTTCAGCATCTTGATCGGGGGAGCGGTGGCGCCTATCTGTCTGGTTATCCGCCGCTTCCATGATATGGAGCCGGCCGATAGCTCAGGCAGCAGCTTCATGGTTACGCGCCTTGGGGCTTACGCCGGCTTTATTATCGCCAGCTGGTTTTGGGAATGGGCGGTGGGGTTGTCAGCCCTCATGAGCCTGTACCTGATGTTTAATCCCGGCGTTACCGGGGCAAACCGTCACGGGGCCGACCCCTTGGCAAATTAAGGAAAATCTTTGGTGAATGTGATGGCTGATTGGTACGACAGAACCGCCCTGCTCCTTGGAGAGCAAGGGGTCAGGCGACTCCAGGCCGCCCGGGTGGCGGTGTTCGGGGTAGGGGGCGTGGGGGGCTACGCTGTGGAAGCGCTGGCTCGGGCCGGTATCGGGACGCTGGATTTGATAGATGATGACGTGGTTGACATTACGAACCGCAACCGTCAGATAATCGCCACTATCGAAACCACCGGCCAGCCGAAGGTCGCCGCCTTTGCCGAAAGACTGGGGACCATCAATCCGAAAATCCTTGTGAACTGCCGTCAGACATACTTTGGGGCGGACACGGTTGACGATTTTGCTTTCAGGGAATATGATTATATAGTGGACGCTATCGACAGCGTATACAGCAAGCTGGCCCTCATCGCCGCGGCAAAGGCGGCGGGGACTCCCGTCATCAGCGCCATGGGGGCGGGGAACAAGCTTCATCCGGAGCGGCTGGAGCTGGCGGACATCGCGGAGACCAGCGTGTGCCCCCTGGCCAGAGTGATGCGCCGGGAACTGAAAAAGCGGGGGATCGATCATCTGCCGGTGGTATATTCAAAGGAGAAACCGGCAGAGCTTTACTGGCAGGGAGCGGGCCGTCCTCCCACCGGAAGTGTTTCCTTTGTGCCGGCGGCGGCGGGCCTGATTATTGCCGGGGCCGTCGTACGGCATCTTGCGGGATTAGAAGAATAGGAGAGCGCCATGAACAAGACAGCAAAGAAATTCATTACCGGCCTTGCCTTGGCCGGAGCGGTCACCGGTACATCATTTGTTACCGGCAGCTTCCTCGTACAGGTATCGGCAGCGCCGCAGGCTCAGGAAACCGGAGTGGTTGGCAAAAATGCCGGAGCCGGCTGGAGCTGGATTTCCTCTGATGATAAGTACGGGAAATTCTTTTCCCCGGCCAATGTGAAGATCGTTGCCCAGTCAAACGGGGTCCCCACCCGGATCAGCGCCTGGCTGAAGACCGTTTTCTCCCCGGGAAACGATTGAAAACTACGAGATATCCGCCCAGATCCCCGACGCTTCCAAGCTGGCCTACACCCTTTCCCTGGTGGAAATTTCACCCCAGGAGCGGACCATCGAGTACGTTCAGGAAAATTTTTACGATCAGGCGGGAAGCTCCATCTGGCAGAAAATTTATGAGCCCCGCACCGTAAAGGAAATAAATTCCCAGGCCTTTGACGAGGATTTTTACGTGGTGGTGATCGACCACGTATTCCGGCACGGGGAGGTGGCCAGGCAGAAAGCGGAGGACCGCTGGATCACCCTCTGGTCGGCCACCATGCCGGACAAGAGCCGCACGGAGGTCATTGCCGATACCACCACCATGCGCCTGCGGGGGGACAATATCATCTATTGGGAGTGGAGCGAGACAAAGGACGGCGCAGGCAACATCGTGGAGGTAAAATTTGCCAAAAAGACGGTAAACCTTCCCCAGGGGACCCAAAAGACCCTTTCCTGTCGCAGCTGGGACGCCGGAGAGGGCTGGCAGGACGTCACTGACGGACTGGACGATACCTATCAGGAGATAAAGAAGGGCACCCAGGCGGAGAAGGGACTGGTGAGGCTGCGGGCCTACAGCAAGGGCTACACCTACTGGCTGAACCGCTACCGTACCGATCTGCCCCCGGCTCCCAAGAAAAAGTAATTGCTAATCGGTCTGGTTGGTTCCCCTTCAGGTTGGCATGAGCCCTTGATAAGTGAAGCGGCGCCCTCTAATCCGTCTAATAGGCTCCCCTCCAGGGGAGCTGGCGGCGAAGCCGCCTGAGGGGTGATATAAATCAGAAATTGGCTTGCCTGTCACCCCTCCGCCCTTCGGGACCTCCCCTACAGGGGAGGCAAGCACTCTCTCCGGCACATCGTCAGGACTGACTGAGAGGGCAAACCAAATCACAGGTAACGGCATTACAATATTTTTGCACTATAGTGCAGGGACAGGATATTGCCCCTGCTTTTTTTGCGCTGTTTTTGGCAGCGACTGCCTGAAAGGCATAGCTGCCCATGAGATTTAAGCATTTTACAAAAAAGCTTTTCTCTTTTATGCGGCTGATGGGTTTTGGGGCGGCGGGGCTACGAGCTGGTGGTCCTGTGAATGGCCGGGCTGATTTTTAACTGACGGGGGGCGTTGAAGGTAAAAATAAGGCGGCCGCGGTATTTTTTGAGGCGGCGGGGAACAGGAATGTTTCCCGGTCGGCCGCAGACAATTTATTTTGACGTAAAAGCGCCGCTCTACGGCCAAAATGACGGCTGAAAGCGGCGCTTTTCTACGGGAAATTTTCTCGGTTTTCGCGGGAAAATAAATGTTGCGTTCCGGCCCCGGCTGTATTAGAATAACCGCAGTTACAGGAAGTCGTTCCGGGCGGTTATCGGGACGGACAAATAAAAATACCGGCGGGTATACGGAATGGGAGAGTGTTATGAGGAGCTTTCGACTCAGCAAAAACGCCATGGAGGAACTCAGGGCCAAATATCCGACCCCCTTTTTGGTGGCATCCGTGGACAAGGTCAGGGATAATTTTAATTTTCTTCGGGAGCATCTGCCCCGGTTAAACGTTTTCTACGCAATGAAAGCGAATCCCAATGGACGGATCATTGAGACTCTGGCTGGGCTGGGAGCCTCCTTTGACGTGGCCTCCGGCGGAGAAATAGAGCAGCTGGCCGCCCTGGGGATCGGGGGGGACCGGATGATTTACGCCAATCCGGTCAAGACCCCGGCCGGAATGGAGACCGCAAGGCAGCTGGGTGTCGATCGCTTTACCTTTGATGACGCTTCTGAGATAGACAAAATAGCGGAGGCTGTGCCCGGCGGCCAGGTGCTGGCCCGGATCCGCGTAGTGAATAAAAAGGCTCTGGTAGACCTGAACGCCAAGTTCGGCTGCCCCCCGGAGGAGGCGGTGGGTCTCCTTCGGCAGGCGAAGGAAAAAGGCCTTACCCCCGCCGGAATCGCCTTCCATGTAGGCAGCCAATCCCTGGGAGTCGCCGCCCATGAGGAGGCGCTCCTCATCTGCCGCCGGCTCTTTGACGAGGCGGAAGCGGCGGGGA
>CAJTSO010000030.1:12883-13772 GCA_910579115.1 uncultured Selenomonadaceae bacterium | reverse complement strand
ATCGGCGGCGGCCTGCCGGTGCCCGATATCAACGGACTTCCCATTGATGTGGCCCGCATGGCCGATCAGATAAACCGCCAGCTGGACCGGCTGTTTCCGGACACGGAGCTTTGGGCTGAGCCGGGCCGTTTCCTCTGCGGAACGGCGGTGAACCTGGTGACCTCCGTCATTGGGACAAAGGAGCGGAACGGCCAGCCCTGGTACGTGCTCGATGAAGGTCTTTACGGGGTCTTCTCGGCCCACATGTACGACCACTGGCACTTTGCCTTTCACAGCTACAAGAGCGGAGAGCGGGAGAAATGCACCCTTCTTGGCCCCAGCTGTGACTCCATCGACTTCGTGGCCCGGGACGTTATGCTGCCCCGCCTGGAGATGGGCGATGCCCTGCTGGTTCCTGACTGTGGCTCCTATTCGGTGGCCAGCGCCACGAGCTTCAACGGCTTTGATATTGCCTCCACCTACATCTGGGAGGATGAAGAAATTTCCCACAGCTTCGAGGAAGAAGAGGTGCAGATAGCGGCAAACGCCTGACGGCAGCCGTCAGGCCGTCTCGCCAGCTCCCTTCTGGGTTGGCATGAGCACTTAGGCCGCTGAAAGCGGCTTTTAGTGCGAGCCATGCAAACTACTTAGCGATTGCCAAACGCAGTGACGGCAGAGCTTAGTAGTTTGTAGGAGCTGGCGGCGAAGCCGCCTGAAGGGTGAATAAATATACTGATCGACTTGTCTTTTCACCCCGCCGCACTGACGGCCGCCTTGCCCGGAGGGGAGGCTTGACTTTTCGGTTGTTGAATGGCTGATACGGAGGGCGGGATGAAGACAATAGACGTGGCAGCGGGAGGACACGCCATGCGCCTGCATCTGTCTGCGGCGGGCGGGTCCCTGCCCCTGG
>CAJTSO010000030.1:0-12873 GCA_910579115.1 uncultured Selenomonadaceae bacterium | reverse complement strand
ATCAACGACGACCTGGAGGCCGGCGATGGAGTGGCGGCGCTGCTTGAGGATCTGCCGCTGAATATTGCGATAGTGGACCCGGGCCAATGGACAGACGCGCTATCTCCTTGGCCGGAGCCTGCCCTCAATGAAAAAATGGGTGACTTCGGGGGAGGGGGCAGTGAGCTCATCAGTGATTATAGGAACAGCATAATACCCAGAGCGGAGAAGCTGGTGGGAATAAAGCCTCCCTTTCGGGTCATTGCCGGGTACTCCTTGGCGGGGCTGTGGGGGATTTACGCCGGTTGGGAATCCTGCCTCTTTGAGCGGGTAGCCGCAGCTTCAGCCTCCCTTTGGTATGAAGGTTTTTTGGACTATCTGAGGACAAAGACACCGTCCGCCTCCCTGCGGCGGGTTCAGCTGTCCCTGGGGGACAGGGAGGAGAGAGCAAAGAATCCCCGGCTGGCCAGGATCGGGGCGGCCACCCTGGAAGCGAAGGAAATCATGAATGAAAAAGGCGTCGCGGCTGAGCTGGTCATGACCGAGGGCGGACACTTCAACAATGCGGCCAGCCGGATGGCGGACACGATCCGGGCGGCGATAACCCGATAGGGCGGGAGGATTTCCGGTGGAACTAAAAAACAGTTTAGAGGCTGTTTGTTGACGTTTAATTGTTCAATTTGTCATTGCAAAGGCAGCAACCCCCATTTGACATGGGGGTTGCTGCCTTTGCGGAAAAATTTTATTTGAAAGAAGATATCCTATGAAATACATTGCTGAGCTGGCCGTCATATTGGGCTTTACCCTGCTGGGAGAGCTGGTACGGCTGGCGGTGCCCCTGCCGGTCCCGGCGGGGATCTACGGGCTGCTGCTGCTGTTTTTGTCCCTCCTTTTGGGGATTGTCAAGCTGGGACAGGTGTCCCATACCGGCCATTACCTCCTGGAGGTCATGATCGTGATGTTTATTGCTCCCGGCGTGGGCATTGTAAAGAACTGGGGACTTCTCAGCACGGTGCTGCTGCCCTATTGCGCCATAGTGCTGATTTCCACGGTGGCGGTTATGGCCGTTACCGGACTGGTGGCCCAGCGGCTCATGAAAAAGGGGGAGAAGTGATGGAAAATATGCGGGATATTTTTATCCAGACGGCGTGTTTTGGCCCGGTGCTGACCCTGGGGGCCTTTCTCTTTGGAGCCTGGGTCCATAAGAAGACCCAGAATACCCTGGCCAATCCCATGGTCATTGCCATGATCATCGTCATGGCCTTTCTGTGGTGCTTTCAGATCGACTACAGCGATTATCAGAAAAGCACCGATATTATCACGTACTTTCTGACTCCGGCCACCGTCTGCCTGGCGATTCCCCTCTATGAAAAGCTGTCCCTCCTGGCGGAAAACCTTCGGGCAATTCTCCTTTCGGTGCTTGCCGGGGTGGCGGTAAACCTGGCGAGCATTCTGGCGATGTGCCGGCTCTTTGGCCTTACCCATGAGCACTATGTCACCATCATGCCGAAATCCGTCACCACCCCCATCGGCATGGGGATGAGCGAGGAACTGGGGGGCTACGTTACCCTTACGGTGGCCTGCATTGTCATTACCGGCAATTTCGGCTTCATGGCCGCCGGGAAAATTTTTGCCCTCTTTGGCATAACGGACCCAGTGGCGAGAGGGCTTTCCCTGGGCAATGCCGCCCACGCCATCGGGACGGTAAGGGCCCTGCAGTACGGGCTCACCGAAGGGGCGATGGGGGGGCTGGCCATCGCCTTGGCCGGTCTGATGACGGTGGCCCTGGCCCCGGTATTCGCCGGGCTACTATGAATCGGGCTAATAGGCTCCCCTTTAGGGGAGCTGTCAGCGTAGCTGACTGAGGGGTGATATAAATCAGAACTCAGCTTGTCTATCACCCCTCCGCCCTTCGGGCACCTCCCCTAAAGGGGAGGCTTTGAGCTGCGGCTAATCCGTCTCGTAGGCTCCCCTTTAGGGGAGCTGTCAGCGTAGCTGACTGAGGGGTGATATAAATCAGAACTCAGCTTGTCTATCACCCCTCCGCCCTTCGGGCACCTCCCCCAAAGGGGAGGCTTTGAGCTGCGGCTAATCCGTCTCACAGGTTCCCCTACAGGGGAGGCCGGCCTGTGTCGGCAAACAATGCAAATCACCCCTATCTGTGGTTGTTATCCCACTGACAGGGGTGATTTGTGTTATTTGCCGGTTTTCAGCCCAGGGTCTTAACGTCCTCGTAGATTTTTTCCAGCTGGTCTTCGGAGGGCACGTCCACCGCCCGGATGGAGGGCAGGGCGATGGTACAGCCCGCCGCCTCCAGCGCCTTTTCCACCAGCGGGACGCTCTGACCGCCCCAGCCGTAGGAGCCAAAGGCAAAAGCCTTGTGGCGGCGGGGGGAGAGGCCGCGGAAATAGCCGAGGAAGCCTTCCACCGACGGCATCATCTGATTATTGAGGGTTGGCGAGCCCACCGCCAGATATTCGCAGGTCAGCAGGTCGGTCATGATGTCGGAGACGTGGATTTCCCGCAGGTCAAAAAGCTTTGTGGGAATGCCGGCGGCGCTCATGGCCTCGGCGATGGTCCTGGCCAGCCGTTCGGTGGAGCCCCACATGGTATCGTAGACCACGGCCCCCGTATGGTCGGTTTCCCCGGCGCTCCATTTCCGATAGGCGGCGAGGATTTCTTTGATGTGGGAGCGATAGAGGACACCGTGGCCGTTGGCGATGAGGTCGATGTCCAGGCCGGAGACTGCTTCCACCGTCCTTTGGGCCTGCTTGCCATAGAGCATCAGGATGTTGGCGTAGTATTTCTGCGCCTCCTGAAGGAGAACTGCCCAATCGGTTTCATCATCAAAGCGTTCGCTGGTGGCCAGGTGCTGGCCGAAGCCGTCGTTGGAATAGAGGATGCGGTCCTCGGGGCAGTAGGTGACCATGTTGTCCGGCCAATGGAGCATGGGGGTTGTAAAGAAGCGCAGGGTGCGGCGTCCGATGGAGATGGATTCGCCGGTTCGCGCCGCCTGACAGGGGAGCTGTCCGTAACGGGACGTGAGGCCTGCCACGCCCTTTGGCGCGCTGGCGTAAAACGTCGCGTGGGGACACGCCCTGGCCACGGCGGGAATTGCGCCTGAGTGATCGGGTTCAGCGTGGTTTGAGATAACGATGTCAATCCTGGCCGGGTCGATGACGGAGGCCACCCGCTCCAGAAGCTCCTGGGCAAAGGGCGCTTTCACCGTGTCAATGAGGGTGATTTTGTCGTCCAGGATCAGGTATGCGTTATAGGTGGAGCCGCGATTGGTGGAGTAGCCGTGGAAATTGCGCACCGACCAGTCGATGGCGCCGACCCAGTAGACGTCCGGTTTCACGGCAAGAGCATGAAAAGCCATGGCGGAAAAGCCCCTTTCTCTGTCGATAATAATGCAGCTGAAATTATGTAAGGACCGGGGCAGGAAATCCCCGGGATTTTCTGCCGGAATTTATTGTAGGCGCAGCGCCGCCTTTTGTCAACCGTACCCCGGGACGGGGTTTTTATGGATTTGTTTCACGGTCTCTGCTGGATGGGAGCTCATAAAACAGTTACAGGTTAGCCAAAGGGGCAGCTGTAGTGATAAATCTCCTGTGGCTCACAGCTCCCGCCAGCACTCCCTCGTCCATAATACGTTCGTGATTTTTACGCCTTGTCAAGGGCCTGCTTCAGGTCGGCGATGAGATCCTCCGGTTCCTCCAGGCCGCAGGAATAGCGGACCAGTCCGGCGGATATGCCGCAGGATGTAAGCTCCTGTTCATTCAGCTGGCGGTGGGTGGTGCTGGCCGGGTGGAGACAGCAGGTACGGGCATCGGCCACGTGGGTTTCTATAGCGGCCACCTTCAGCTCCTTCATGAAACGTTCGGCGGCGGGGCGGCCGCCCTTTATCTCGAAGCTGACCACCCCGCAGGAGCCGTTGGGCAGATACTTTTGCGCCCGTTCGTAATCGGGGCTGGACTCCAGGCCGCAGTAGTTGACCCGTTCGATTTTCGGATGGCTTTCCAGAAATCTGGCCACGGCCAGACCGTTGGCGCAGTGCTTTTCCATACGGACGTGGAGGCTCTCAAGGCCCAGTCCCAGAAGGAAAGCGTTCTGGGGAGACTGGATGGCGCCGAAGTCCCGCATGAGCTGGACGGTGGCCTTGGTGATGAAGGCGCCTCCCTGACCGAATTTTTCCGTGTAAACGATGCCGTGGTAGCTGGGGTCCGGCTGGGTTAGCCCCGGAAATTTTTCCGCATTGGCCCGCCAATCGAAGCGGCCGCTGTCCACGATACAGCCTCCCACTCCGGCCCCGTGGCCGTCCATGTATTTGGTGGTGGAGTGGGTGACGATGTCCGCTCCCCACTGGAAGGGGCGGCAGTTTATGGGGGTGGCAAAGGTGTTGTCCACGATGAGAGGGACTCCATGGGCGTGGGCCGCCCTGGCGAATTTTTCAATGTCCAGCACGGTCAGGGCGGGATTGGCGATGGTTTCCCCAAAGACCGCCTTCGTGTTTGGCTGGAAAGCGGCGTCCAGCTCCGCTTCACTGCACTCCGGATCCACGAAGGTGAACTGGATGCCCATCTTCTTCATGGTGACCGCAAAGAGATTGTAGCTGCCGCCGTAAATGGCCGCTGAGGCCACAATATGGTCGCCGCATTCGGCAATATTGAACACGGAGTAGAAGGTGGCGGCCTGCCCGCTGGAGGTGAGCATGGCGGCGCTGCCGCCCTCCAGGGCGCAGATCCGGGCGGCCACCAGATCGTTGGTGGGATTTTGCAGGCGGGTGTAGAAGTAGCCGGAAGCCTCCAGGTCAAAAATCTTTCCCATGTCCTCTCCAGTATCGTACTTAAAGGTGGTGCTCTGTATGATGGGGATCTGGCGGGGCTCCCCATTCTTTGGGGCGTAGCCTCCCTGAACGCAGATAGTTCCAAGTTTCTTTTCCAATGTATTTTCCTCCTTGCTGGCCGGTAGATTCTTCTGGAAATTATAATGCAGTCCTTCAGAAAAATGCAAGGTAATTTCCTGAAAGACTGCATTATAATTGGCCCAATAGCTCCTCTTCAGGGAAGCTGTAGCGGAGAAGCCGTCTAAGGGGCCCCTAATCCGTCTGATTGGCTTCCATTGAGGTTGGCATGGGCACTTAAATTGCAGAATGCTGAAGCGGCAACTGCTAATCCATCTCATAGGCTCCCCTATAGGGGAGCTGGCGCTGAAGGCGCCTGAGGGGTGAAATATAAACCGTTCGCCTGGTCTGTCACCCCTCCGGCGGCTTCGCCGCCACCTCCCCTAAAGGGGAGGCTTTCAGACTGATTATATGTTACCCCTCCGGCTTGACTAACTCACTTAATAAGTCCAAGTCGTAAGACGATGGCAGAGCTTAGGGAGTTGTACTGGCGGTCAGCTCCCCTAAAGGGGAGCCTCAGCAGCTTACTTGATCTCCATCCCTCCGTCCACAAAATGAACCTCGGCCTTGCGTTCGCGCTGTTCCCGCTTCTTATCCCAGCCGTAGTACCAGGGATATTTGTCCTCCCATTCCTTCAGATCATCATCAGCCGGGTCCGGCTCCTCGGCGGGACCAATGGTGATCTTCGAGAGGTCGATGTCAAAGCCTAAGTTATTGGGATTCAATCCAGACTTATCCCACGTCTGGATCTGCCGGGTCGTCAGGATCGTCCCCTGACCGGCGCTGTCGCCGGACAGCAAAGCGCTCAAACGCTCCGCATCCATAGTCCGCAGGTAATCCGCCAGACTGTGCGCCGCGTTTTCATCGCCGGAAGTCCCCTTAAAGTAGCCGATGGCCTTACCGTCCTTCAGGACCTTGACCTTGCCGCTTGCGTCGGCCTGCACCGTCAGGCTGCCCGGCAGAGCGGTTTGCAGGGCGTTTTCATTGCCTGTGTAGGGGATGAACGTCAGCCTGGTCAGGAAAACCCGCAGCAGCTTATTGACGCCATAAACGTCATTCGACCCGTAGGTCAGCCAGATATTGGGATCATCAGCCGCGCTGTTATCGATCGCTGTACCGGCTCCGATGGTGCCTGACGCGTCATTTCCCATTTCCATGTTGTAGGCGTTCGTTATCGTCCCGTCATTCCGGCCGGCCACTGTGCCAGAATTAGTGGTACCAGCGGTGACGGTACCGGCATTAAAGACCTGGTCGACGGTGCCATCATTCTGGCCCACTATGCCGCCCACGTAATTATTCCCGGTTATAGCGCCGGTATTGTAGGCGGCCGTCAGAGAACCCTCATTCTGGCCCGCCAGACCGCCGGCAAAATCGCCGCTGCCGGTTACCGCTCCGTTGTTATACACCTGATAGGCGTAATAATTGTCGTCGGCCGAGCGGCTCCCTTTCACATCGCCGGTGTTACGGCCGATGAGACCGGCGACATAGTTTGTGCCGGTTACCGTGCCGCTCACGGCGTTTATCAGGTTTGTTTTCTCGATATTGCCATTATTTTCGCCAATCAGGCCGCCGACAAAGTCGCCGTTTGCAGCCGTGACCTGGCCGTAGTTGATCAATTTGCCCTTTGCGGTAAATGTGTTACCGGCGCCGTCGGAAATCTGCTGGCCGGCCTGAGCAATCGTACCGTTGTTTTGGCCGATGATCCCGCCCACATATTGAACTGGCTTCGCAGGATCCCTTGTCTCAATCCTGACCGTAGCATGGTTCTCGGCGTCGCCTACCGTGCCATCGTTCTTACCGACAATCCCGCCGAAATACTCGCCCTGATCGGAATAATCGCTGTTGTAGCCCAGCGTGTAATTGTGGGTATTTTCTACGGCAAAAACGGTGCCGGTCTGTTCATTTAGTCCGACGACGCCGCCGACATAATTCACCCCGAGGATCTCCCCCTGATTCATCAGGTTCTGGGACGAGCTCAGGAATCCTCCGTTCTTGCCGATAATGCCGCCCACGTTCGTTTTACCTTCGATGGCCGCAGGAATATCATTGACCAGATTGGACATACGGCCGCCAGCTTCATTCACGCCGGCCAGGCCGCCGATGTTTTCCCCGCTGGCCGCGGTGCCAGGAGCAGCATGGTTGCCGGTATAAATGTGATTGGCATCGCCGGCAATCGCGCCGTTGTTGCGGCCGTTGTCGATAGAGCCAGCGTTAGAGCCCACAATCCCGCCGACGTTTTCACCGCCATACACTTCGGTACCGTTGACGATATTGAATACCTTGCTGGTCGCTTCGTTGGTGCCGATAACGCCGCCGACATTTTTCCAGCCATTGATGTAGCTGTCGTTGTAAATGCTGGAGAGGGTGCCGCTGTTTACGCCCACCGCGCCGCCAACGTTTTGAGAGGAGCCGTATTCGTTAGTATCGCTTAAATTGCCGCTGCCGTACAGACCGGAGACAACGCCGCCGGTGCTGTCCGAATTGTAAATGGTGCCTTTGTTTTCGCCGGTGACGCCGCCAAGCGCGTAGGCATCGCGGCCGACTACGGCGCTGCTTGAAGCCACGCCCGCTTTCAAATTGTTTTCGCTGATAACGCCGGTATTAACGCCGGCGATACCGCCGAGAGTCGCGGCCGTTCCAGCGTCAGCGGTAATGACATCGCTGGTGGTGACGTCTTTGATAGAACCGGTATTCGTTCCGACAAGACCGCCTGCGCCGTTGGCAATCTCCAGTCGGTTGCCGAAGGTATGAACGTTTTCGATCAGGCCGTTGTTTTCATTCGCCAATATACCGGTGCTGTCGGCTGCTCCACTGCCCTCCACGCGGGAATTGTAAATGTCAACGTCCTTTATGTGACCATTCTGTCCCAGGGTTTTGAAAATACCATAGGTCTGACTGTCATTGATGCCCAAACCGATGATGCGGTTGCCGCGGCCGTCAAAGGTGCCCTGATATCCATCGATACTATTGTAACCTTTAACATCAAACATATCGATATCGTTTTTCAAAGCGAAATTCAGATCGAGTATCCCCGGGTTCGAGTTGGCAGCAGTCTGGATTCCCTTGAGCTGTTCGCCGTCCGCTACCCAAATGCGGGCTATCTCCTTAACGACACCGGAGCCTAACGGTTTTCCGTCTCTGACCACGTTCATATTATTTACCGCGTCGATGAAGGTCTTGCCGCCGCTCGTCTTGTCGTCGAATTTATCGAGCTTGTACGCAGTACCGTCCCATATATCTGCGGCGATGATGGCGTCGGTAGCGGTGCCTTTGCTGTTTTGTAAAATCAGCTTATTAGAACCGGAAGTAGAAAAGTTGTTCAGGAAATTATGCAGACGCTTCTCAGGAGAAACATCATTTCCATCGAAATCTTTACTATCCACCTGGCCGATATTGGAAATATCCAGCACCGTCGTCGGGGCGTCCAGCGTGATGTCGCCGCCGGCGCGCAAATCGCTGTCGATATAAATATCGCTGCCGGCTTTGACATCTATCGCGCCGTAGGATTCCAGATAGCCCCTGCCAAGAGCGCCAAGCCTGACGTTGACCGTTCCCTGAGAGCCATTGGCGGCTTTGGCTTCGATTGAAATCGAGCCGTTCCCATGCTGGGTGTCTGGCTTGCCCGCTACATATTCGCCGGAACGGTACGCATAGAACCGGCCCACATCAGGAACGGAACCCTCGGTGATTTTATTTATGCTGTCGTAATTAGCGTTGTTGGTGTTACGTCCGCCGCGAATGCCCTCGATAGTCGTAGCGCCTTTCGAGGCTTCCTCCGTTCCATCCGCCGATCCGTCCGCGTTAGCATTAGATTGGGCGGAGCTTACATGGCCGTAAATATTCACGTCGCCGCCCTTAATGATGACATTGCCGCGATCGGCACTGACGTTTACCGGCTTGTATTCGTAAGTTCCATCGGTCTTTAAGTGTTTGAAGTGAGCGTTGCCGGTAGCTTTAACGGTGCCGTATATTTCAACGCCTCTACCCGCGTCCAGCGTGACGGAGGAGCCGTACAGCGCCGAGGCGCCGCCCAGCTTAATGCCCAGGCCGTTATATGCTCCGTCTGCCTTTTTGGTGCTGACGGACAGATCGCCGTCGCTGTAAATTGTGCCGTTATACATTTCATTGCGCTTAGTGCCAAAGTTGGTGATATTCAAGCTGCCGTTGTAAAGGGCAAAACCGCCTTTGGCGCTTACGTCAATGTAGCCGAAATCCAGTTCGATAGGCTTCGTAACGCCGTCTTTAGCGTACATAACGGTCATGAAGGGATCGTAGGCCGTGCCGTATTGGATGTATTCAAGGCCGTCTCTGCGGGGTTGATATGCAGGATTATTCTGTTGGTCTGCCCGGCCAAAATAGTCCGCTGCCGCCGGAAGGAAGCAGTCCAGGATAGGAGTCGTGCCGCCGTTGTACTGCTTGCCGTTAAAACTGCCGTCGTAAATACGCCAGCCGCTGCCCCCATTAGCATTGCCGTTTATATAGGAGAAGCTGAACCCTTTATAGCTGGACGCCTTGTTCGCATCAGTGAGAGGCACTGTGACAGCGCCCTGAAGCGCGGTGCCAGTTACTGTGTTAAAACTGTTGCTGGCAGGCTCTATGTAATACACATTGTGAGGATTAAGGGGAGTTTTGCCAACATTAAGGCCAATTATGGCGCCTATATTGGCGTATGTTGACCTGTCATCTTTAGTACTGGTATCTGTAGAGCCGTTTGCCAGTTGACCCGCATAAAGCTCCCCTCTGGTATAGGCGTTCGTTATGGTTAATGAACCTGTGCCGGAGGTACCGGTATTCATTACCCCGATAATTCCCCCTACATTATTGTGCCTTCCAGGGAAAGTGCTAATATCGACAAAACCTCTGATCACGCCGATATTATAAATATTGGTCAAATTATCGTCAGTATTGGCAGCCTTAGTGCCGATGATGCCGCCAACGCCCGAATTATGCTCACCAATGGCATAATTTTTATTGTAGGAGGTAACGTTACCGGCATTAAAGACATTGGTAATGTCGGCCTTCCAGATGGCCCCCATAACGCCGCCCACAGCCTGAGTAATACCGTAGACGTCGCCGGTATTATAGCTTTGCTCCATGAGGCCGCTGAAACGGCCCGCCACGCCGCCAATGTGCAGTCCGCCGGTCTTAAATTGGGAGTCGCCGATCACCCCGCTGTTATACACATTGTACAAGATACCTCTGGCGGTAACATTTTCCGTCGTGCCGCCGACAATGCCGCCCATATTTATCCATACAGGGCCTGCTTTTATTCTGCTCTCGGGTACAAGGGAGCTGATATTACCAAGATTGTAGCTGCCGGCTACGGAGCCGTTGTACATCATGCCGACAACGCCGCCCACATTCTGCATTCCGCGGACAGTACCGGAATTGTAGCTGTTGACGATTGAAGCCTTATTAGTATCAGCTTTGATTTCGGTCAGTTTAACCTGCACTTTGCCTTTTATGTTACCGGCATCAGCGTCATTGCCATATACGTTGCCAACGTCCAGCTTGCCCACCAGACCGCCGACGTTAGCTATGGATCTAGTTCTATTGGTTTTATATGTATTGCAGAATTCGCTGGTGGAAACATTCCCCCTGTTGCCGCTATTGGCAAGGCTGACATTGCCGCCCCCGGTGCCATCGCCGCCGCCATACATGTAGCCCACGATGCCGCCCACATTGCCGATTATATTGCTTTCCGAACCCTGATCACGAGGGCGCACCCATTCGGTAAGTCTCTGGCCGCTTGCATCGCGGGCCCCGGTGCCATATACCGTGCCGCCGTTATTCACGCTGTTGTCGATGCTCGCCTTGTTACCGCTGGTGGCCCCCAGATAACCGGCGATGCCCCCCACGTTATGGGCGCCGCTGATCTTGTTCTCTTTATTTTCGGCGTTGGAAATCGTGGTATCCTCCGCCCGGCCGGCGATACCGCCTACATTGCCTGCTTTATAATACGAATGTTGGGCATCGTCTTTACCTGACAGCACGCTCTGGACATTGCCCTGGTTGGTCACATCAGTAATCTTTGCGCCGCTTGTACTGGCGCCCACGATGCCGCCCGCATTGGCTGCCGCCGTTTTCACCCATCCGCCAGCGTCATTATCGCTTTCAGATCTTGCCTGTTTTACAGTTCCGATACTACCATTAGAGGCATCTCCGCCAATAGGGACGTCAACCCCATAATAATAATAATTCTCCCCGGTGGAACCTTCCGCCGTGACGTCGTTGTAGTTGACGGCGTTTTGTACTGTACCGCCGCTCATAGCGCCGATGATACCGCCTACTGTGTGGCCGCCTTTAACATTCATGCGGTTGCGGATCTCCGCGTCCGGGGAGCCGATGGTAGCGCCTTTCGCCTCGCCCACCAGGCCGCCCACGTTATGGTTGCCCTCCACGCGGCCCAGGTTGACCGCGCCGACGCCCGTGGGGAGGAACCGGTTGACGAAGCTCTGCTCCGACGAATTATGGCCTCTGAGCTGTCCCCCGTTCATCTGGCCCACGATGCCGCCGATATTGTTGTTTCCAGTGCCGGGGCCGGTCACGCCGCCAGTGTTCATCACATCGATTAGATTGCTATTTTTCGTTGCACCGGCCACGCCGCCAACGTTGCTGTTGCCGGTAACATTGATGGAGGTGGCGATGCCGCCGATGGTGGTACCAGTGGCCTCGCCGACAATAGCGCCGACGTTGTTTTGCCCTTTGACAGCTCCGCCCACCATGTAGATGTTTTTAATAGTGGCACCGTTGGCATCAGCAAAAAGACCTACATTGTTTTCTGTGGGTCTGTCAATAGTCAGGTCGAAAACGCTATAACCCAAGCCGTCGAATTTACCGGCAAAATTGGCAACGGGAGCAAAGCCCTTATTTGCGTCCCAATTGGCTGTCTCTACGGCGCCGATGCTGTTGTGGAGCGCGTAATTGCCCCCGGTATTGGTATTCATGGCCTGGAGCTGCTGTACATTGTCGACCCACATATAGCCTTGCTGCTTTGTATAATCCGCTCCGTTTACCTTGGCAATGGATTCAGTTGTGTTTTTACCGGCATAGGTGCCGTTTTCTTTATCAAAGGCGCTGTAGCCTATCGTAAGATTATCGGTGTTGCCGCCCTTGGTCTGTACGATAATTTTATCAGCGGACAGCTGCTGGCCCTTCGTATCCCGAATGCGGTCGGCGTCCAGCACGATGCGGTCGCCTACAAAGGTCACCTGGCCTTTGGCGGCGTTGATGTAGCCCAGGTTCATCAGCTCGCCTGCGCCGATAGTGCCGGAGTTTTTCAGAGTGTCCGCGTTACCGTTAAAGCCCCTGAGATCAGGCTCGCCTAATATTTGGTTGGAGACGTACAGGCTGCCCACATTGATCTGTGCAGATTTACCGAAGGTTACGCCCGCCGGGTTCACGAGAAAGACACTGCCGTCGTTGGCGTTGATAGTGCCGTAAATCTCGCTCATAGGGCCGCCGTAGTTGACGTAATTCAGCACGTTAAAAGGGCCGCCGCCATTTTTGTTGAAATTTACTATAGCGTTGCCGCCGATGGAAAAACCATTCCATCTGATAACTGCGTTTGTGCCGTCCTGCGTAACGAACATTCTGCCGGTATCGCGATCGGCGATGATATTACCGTTGATGCCGCCGAAGACGAAGCTGCCCCCTTCGGGCAGCGCGACGTTCAGCGGCGCAGCCAAGGCCGCGCCAGCGTTGCAGAACAGCAAAGCGCTCGCCAGATACAGGCGGATTCGCCGGGCAAGCTCCCGTTGTTTTTTCTTCTTTTTGATAGACATTATTACCGCTCCCTTCAAACTGCGGCCCGCGTCCTTCAGGCGAGCGCGCCGCGCCTGCGTAGGTCAAAACATCTTATAAACCTGCAACCACATTCTGCCCCGGTGGTCATGGTCCTCGCTTTCATAGGGCTTGCCGTTTATCTTCCAGGCGTAATCAAACTGGGCGTACCAGTCGTTTTCCTTGGCGTAGCGCAGGCCAAGGCCCCA
>CAJTSO010000029.1:18119-23242 GCA_910579115.1 uncultured Selenomonadaceae bacterium | reverse complement strand
ACAGCATACCAAATTGTGCTGTCTGCCCGTTCGCTGTATAAAGAGTCTTAATTCTCATTAAAATCAACGGTTTACGGCTATATATCACCCTTTGTATACAATATAAATGGATATGCAAAAGCATAATTGTATGGTATAATTATTTCGACAGAGAATTTACAAGAAGGTACACCTTTTTACAAAAAGGTACACCTTCTTGTAAGGTCTCTGCCCACGGTCAGACCCGGTAAAGATTCGGGCAGTCCGGGGTAGATGGGGTCTTTTAGGGACTAAAGGGAAGATCCCTGTCCCGGCAAAGAAAGGGGATTAAAGCTGCGGCTTTCCGGCAAAAGAGGGGAAATACAGGCTAAAACACCATATTTATGACTGCTGCTCCGATTGAAAAGGACAACCCGGTTGAATATAATACATACCGTATATATGTAGTAACATGATAGACGGAGAGGAGAGGATTTTATTGATTCTCAGAGCGGTCGTATTCGTATTGGTGTCCTTTGTTCCCTTTTTTATTTCCTCTGAGGCTTCGGCGGGGCGGCTCCCCCGCTCCGCCGGAGAAGCCGGCCGGACCCTGGTCAGCGTGGAAAAAGCCGCGAAGCGGGTCAGGCTGAAGCTGGTAATCGACGGAGCCGAGCGGCGGATCACGGCGCCGGGGAATATTACGGTGGAAGCCTGCCTGAAGGGGGAAGGAATTGCCCCGGAGAAATATCATGTATCGGAGCCTTTGACGGATCTCGTCAGGAAGGGCATGACCATCACCCTGAAATCAAAGACTCCGGCGGAAATGGCCGAAATGAAAAAAGAACAGGCGGAGGGCACGGCTGTAAGGCACCCCTCTATCACCGGCCGCCATCATGCCGGAAGCGGGGCTCATCTGGTGATTAAGGAAGATAAAAAATACGTGCGGGACGAGGCGGGGAAGCTTCACCGGATAGTGGGCTATCAACAGATGGAGGCCACGGCTTATCTGCCGGCGGATGGTAACGGGGACGGGCTGACGGCCACAGGCGTTCCCGCCGCCTATGGAGTGGCGGCGGTGGACCCGGATATAATCCCCCTGGGCACGAGGATTTTCGTGCCGGGCTACGGTATCGCCCTGGCGGCCGATGTGGGCGGCGCTATCGACGGCCACATTGTGGATCTCTGCTATGAGGATTACGATGAAGCGATGGAGTTTGGCCGGCGGGAGGTAGAGGTTTACCTGCTGGAAGCGTGAACGGGTACGGAAGGTTTACGGAAAAGGAACATTTTGATAAAGCGGGACGATAGTTATGAAAAGCAATGAATTGATCGATATGACAAGAGCGCTGGTGGAGCCGCTGTACAATAAGGGCCGCTTTGAGGGCATATTGGATTTTGCGGATGAGAGCGCCATTGCTTTCGGTCCTCAGTCGCTGCGCTTTTATACCGGTCCTGAGGGAATGGAGCTTTGTCTTCAGCAGGAGCTGAATCACATCGTACCCTGCAAGCTGGTAAAGGACAGCTACAAATACCGGGAGGAAGACGGTCAGGCCAGCGTGCTGGTAACGGCCGTGGTGAGAAGCGACAGCGAGCCCCGGCCGATAATTTACCGGCTGATTTTTATGTACCGGCTGGATGAAGGGACCCGCGGGGAGATAGTCCGTCTGGCCGGGCTCTATATCACGAGAGATTTCCGCCATGAGGAAACCTACCGGGTGGTCAGCGGCAGGATGTTTGAGAAGCAGCTGACGGTAAACGGCGAAGAAAAAGAAATTTCGGGGACCGTCACCAGCTGGTCCGATTGCGCCTATGTAAGCTACCACTATGACAATAGCGGCCGGATGATCGATACCGTTTCCTCTGAACTGTGGAATATGCTGGACTACCCCAGCGAGGAGAGCTTCCTGGAGAAAACCGGCGGCAATCTCGATACCCTGATACCTGAGAAGGAGAGGGCCCGGATCAGGGAGATGACCTTCCGGCAGCTGGACAGCCGGAAAATCTGTCAGACAGAGTACCGGATGGCCAAGGCTGACGGCGGCTATATCTGGGTACTGGACTGCGGGCGGCAGGGTTCAAATAAAGGAACCGGACGGACAAAATTTCACTGTATAATCCTGAACATTACCCCTCTGAAGAATGCCGGACGCACCCTCCGGCGGCAGCTGTTTCACGATGATTTGACCGGCATTTACAACCGGAGCGCTTTTGCCAAGCGGACCCATGACATCATGCTCCGGCGGCCCGATACGGAATTTGAGCTGATGCGCTTTGACGTAAAGCGTCTCAAGGGGATCAATGAGATGTTCGGGGAGCGCGTGGGCGACAGCGTTATCTGTTATCTGGCGGATTTTCTGAAGCGTATCGATATCAAGGATTGCTCCTACGGCCGGCTTCATTCCGATCAGTTTGTAGTCAGCTATCCTGCGGACCCCATGACGAGGGAGCGGCTTATCTCTACCCTGAATACCGTGGCCCTCAGCTACAGCATTGATTGCCGCATCGAGCTGGCCTTTGGCATTTACCGGATAGCCGACCGCAATATGTCCCTTACGGCCATGATCGACCGGGCGGGCATTGCTCTCAGCAAGGCAAAGAATGAATCCCTGGGGAGCTGGAGCGAGTACGATGACGAGATGCGGCGGCTCATCGTCAACGAGCAGGGCATCGTCAACGATATGGTAAAGTCCCTGAAAAATCGTGAGTTCGCTGTCTATTTGCAGCCTAAGTACTCTCTGGTCACCGGGGCGATCACCGGGGCAGAGGCGCTGGTGCGCTGGATTCATCCGGCAAGGGGACTTGTTTCTCCGGCGGAGTTTATTCCGGTGTTCGAGCACAACGGTTTTATTTTTGAGCTGGACAAATACATTTGGGAGGAAACCTGCCGGCAGCTGAAAAAATGGATCGATGAAGGATATCCGGCCCTGCCCGTATCCATCAATGTGTCCCGGGTGGATTTCTATCGGGAGGATCTCTGTGACACCATCGACTCCATAGTCAGAAAGTATAATATATCCCCTGAACTCATTGGTCTTGAGGTCACGGAAAGCGCCTACACCGACAACCCCCAGCAGATTATCGATGTAACGGACCGATTGCGGGCAAGGGGCTTCAAGATTCTCATGGACGACTTCGGCAGCGGTTATTCTTCTCTGAATATGCTGAAGGATATGCAGGTAGATGTCCTGAAGATCGACTTGAAGTTCCTGGACAACAAGGAGGAGAATGACCGGGGCGGCAACATTCTGAACTCGGTGGTCCGCATGGCCAAATGGCTGCGGATGCAGGTGGTGGCCGAGGGGGTAGAGACAAGCAAGCAGGTGGAATTCCTTCGGTCTATTGGCTGCGATCAGGCCCAGGGCTACTTCTACTCCCGTCCCATAACGGTCTACGAATATGAAAAGCTGCTGGCGACGGCGGAGAAATCCCAGGCAGTTGATTTGCAGGGGGCTGGCTGGATAAATGGTGAAGACGCGGACAGGCTGCTGTCCCTGGGCAGCCAGGCGCTGACCCTGCTGAATGCCGTCGATGGGAGTATCGGCCTGTACGAGTACAGACAGGGGAAGCTGGAGCTCATCCGGGCAACGGAGGGCTACGTTTCCATGTTTGGGGAGAAACCGGAGGGTAATATCACTGGCCGGGACGCGCTGGAGGCTGTGTCTCCGGAGGACCGGGAGAATCTTCTCAGCTCCCTTCGTCTGGCAAAGGAGAAAAACATCGTTACGGAGCTTAATTTCCGCCGCGTTCACGCCGACGGACGGCTCATCTACATCCATGCCAAGGTAAAGGTAGTGGCCAGCGGGGAGCAGGGGGATTTGATTTACCTGTTCATGACGGACGTTACCAATGACCAGAAAAAAACGACAGAATTGAACAGTCTGCTGAGGAAGATCCCAGGTGGTATCGGGTGTTATCGGATTATAAACGGCAGTCTGAGGGTGATTTTTGTCAGCAGCTGGCTTTGCAGGATTAACGGTATGCAGGAGGATGATACCTGGGCGGAGGGCTGGCAGCTGAAGGATGTGGTTGACCCGAAAATCGAGGCGGTGATGGTTGAAGCCTTTAAGGAGGCAAGCCGGACAGGGGAAGCCGTTTCCCTGGAGTATCCCTTCACCGGCGCTGATGGGCGAAGGTACTGGCTCGGCATATCCATGAATGCCATGGAGCGGGAAAACGGGGATTATGACGGCTTCGCTGTGGTTTATGATATCACCGGCAAGCGGTTTTCCCTTCATTGAAAAATAAAAGAGGAATAAGGCGGCGGTAATCCGGCCAGACCTTATTCCTCTTTTTTTTATTTGTCGATGTAGGGGTCGGTGCCGTCCTTTTCGCTGAGCTCGATGAGCCCCTTCAGCCGTTGGATGTTCTTTTGGTGAAGGGTGATGGCAAAGCCGATCCGGATTTTTTCTTCTTCGGTGAAATCGTCTTTTGCCTGGGCCTCCTCAATTTTTTTCAGCCGGGCCTCCACGTCTTTCAGCTCGTCGGTGAGGAGCCGTTTCTGAAGCAGGGCGCAGCCGTAAACTGACCGGAGGTTTTCCCGGACGTGGTCCGCGTAGCCCGGCTCGTCGGAGACGGCTTCCAGGTAGCGGGCCACGTGGTCGATGATGAGGTAGGGGCTCTCCCCGCTGTGGATCATGCCGAGAAGCTCCATCTTTATATCCTGCTCCACGCCGTGGGGGACAGCGTTATTGCTTTTTTTTGCCATCAGAGGGTCACGTCCTTGCGGCTGAGTTTTTTCACGGCGGCTTCCAGCAGCCGGCAGGCGTCGGTTATATGGTCGATTTCCGCGTGCTCGGCCCCGTTGTGGCTTATGCCGTCCCGGCAGGGGATGAAGATCATGCCGGTGGGGCAGTATTCCGCCCAGTGCATGGCGTCGTGTCCGGCGCCGCTGGGCATCCGCAGGGTGACGGCTTCCGGCAGGATTTCGGCGGCTGTGTCCTCCAGGAGATTTACCATCGCTTCCGAGAGAACCGCCGGCCTTTCGTCGGAAATCGGTTCAATCCGGCAGGGAATGCTCCGGCGGCGGGAGACTTCGGCGATAAAGTCCTGTATCCGGCGGGCGGCATCGGCTTTGGCGGCTGCGCTGATGCTCCTGATGTCGATGCCGAGAGTTACCCGGCCGGGGATGACGTTCATTACGTTGGGGGTGACATCCACGATACCTA
>CAJTSO010000029.1:13220-18109 GCA_910579115.1 uncultured Selenomonadaceae bacterium | reverse complement strand
CGTCCCCACCACGGCGGGGAAGTCATTCTCCGCTCCGTATCGGGCGGCGATTTTTTCTACGGCCAGGATGACTTCGGCGGCAAAGCAGGAGCCGTCCCGGCGGAGGCCCATGGGCGTGGCGCCGCTGTGGTCGGCGCTGCCGTCGATGTGCACCCGGAAGCGGGTGGGAGCGGCGATGCCGGTAACGAGACCGAGAGGAATATTTTTTGCTTCCAGCACCTTTCCCTGCTCGATGTGAACCTCCAGGAAAGCCTTGGCGGGGGCGGTGTAGACGGCGGAAGCAAGATGGTCGGGCCGGAGGTTACGCCCCTTCAGAGCCTCGTAGAGAGTGACGCCCTGCTTGTCCTTCAGCCGGTGCAGGTCTTCGACGGTAAGCTCCTCCCGCATTGCCCGGCTGCCCAGGGTGGCCGCGCCGAAGCGGCTGGATTCCTCGCACATGAACAGGATCTGCTCCAGGGGCAGTTCGTTTACAAAGCCGTCCTCCTGTAAGCTGGTCATTACCTCCAGGGCGCAGATTGTTCCCGTGATGCCGTCGTAGTTTCCGCCGCCGGGAACGCTGTCGGCGTGGGAGCCGTAGAGGACGGCGGGAGCGGCCGGGTCGGTGTCGGTCCCTTCCCGGCGGGCGATGACGTTGCCGAAGGGGTCGGTGCGGAGGGACAGCCCGGCCTTTTTCATTTCCCCGATGACGTAATCCCGTCCCTGCCAGTCCTCAGCGGTGAAGGCCAGCCGGTAGTAGCCGCCGTCTCCCTTGCCGATGGCGGCCAGGTTGTCCAGGTGTCTTTGCAGTCGTTCTTTGCTGATCATGTTTTGCTCCTTTACTTACTCCTTTACATGGGCTGGTTCTATTGTAGGGAAAAAACTTTCCCTTGACAAGAAGCGGTTGACTCTTTTTGCAATCATGTTACAATTTATTAAAGAAGTTTTGGCTTTGCCGTGTATTTTTTAGCATTGGAGGAGTAGCAAATGAAACCGAATGATTTGCTGGTAGAGAAAATTTTTGCCGCCGCTGACGCAATGAATGAAGAGATGATCACCCGCCGCCGCGACCTCCATAAATATGCGGAGCCGGGCTGGACAGAATTCCGCACGGCCGCCCTGGTGGCCGGTGAGCTGACCAGGCTTGGCTACGCTGTGGAGGCCGGGGCCGCGGTGGTGAAGCGGGAGGCCATGATGGGGGTGCCCGACGCCGGCCGGCTGGAGAAGGAAATGGAAAGGGCCATCGCCGAAGGGGCGGATCCGGCCTGGGTAGAGAAGATGGCCGGAGGACTCACCGGCGTGACGGGCACCCTGAAATGCGCCGGGGAAGGCCCGGTAGTGGCCTTGCGGTTCGATATGGACGCCCTGGATCTCACCGAAAGTCAGGAAGCAGGTCACGAGCCGGCGGAGAAGGGATTTGCCTCGATCCACGATTGGGGGATGCACGCCTGCGGCCACGACGGCCACACCACCATCGGACTGGCGGTGGCGAAGATCCTCGCCGGGCTGAAGGAGGAACTGAAGGGCACTATAAAGCTGATTTTCCAGCCGGCGGAGGAGGGGGTCCGGGGAGCCTGCGCCATGGTGGAGGCCGGGGTGGTAGACGATGCCGATTACCTTCTGGGGGCGCATCTGGGCATGAAGCTGCCCCGGACCGGAGCCATTGCCGCCCACATTTACGGGATGCTGGCCACTACGAAATACGACGCGAAATTCACCGGGGTCCCGGCTCATGCGGGCGTAGCCCCGGAGCAGGGGAGAAATGCTCTGCTGGCCGCCGCCTGCGCTACCCTGAATCTCCACGCCATCAGCCGTCATTCCGGCGGCACCAGCCGCATCAATGTGGGCAAGCTGGTGGCCGGTTCCGGCCGCAATGTCATTGGCGACAAGGCTCTTTTGCAGCTGGAGACCCGGGGGATCTCCACTGAGGTAAATGAATACGTGGCGGCGGAGGCAAAGCGGATCATCAAGGCCGCCGCTGATATGTACGGCGTAAAGGTGGAAATAAGTCAGGCCGGAGGCGCGGCGGGAGCAGAAAATTCGGCCGCTCTGGCGGACGCCCTTACAGTCCACGCCCGGGAGCTGGGAATTTTCAATGAGATCGTTGAGGAGCCGATTGATTTTGGCGGCAGCGAGGATTGCAGCTATTTCATGCAGCGGGTTCAGAACAATGGAGGACAGGCGGTTTACCTAAATATAGGGGCAAAATTGGCCGCCGGTCATCACGATGCCCATTTCACCTTTGACGAGGCTGCCCTGCCGCTGGCGGTGAAGGTCATCGCCACCTCAGCGGCGGGCCTGCTCACGGGAGAAATCAAAGCCTGATTTGGAAATATCCCGGGCAATGTGGTATAATGTCCCAGTTTGATTTTCCGGAAAGGAATAAATTTTAACGGATGGTGAAGTCATGAAGGTAACGGAAAAGGAGGTCAGTAACGTGGCGATGCTTTCCCGGCTCTCATTTTCTCGGGAGGAAATGGCCGAGTACGCAGAGAAATTCAGCGCCATTATTGACTATATGGATATCCTCCAGAAAGCGGATACGGAGGATGTGCCGCCTACTGCCCACGCCCTGCCCATGCAGAACGTCCTCCGGGAGGACGTCGTCCGTCCCTCCATCGATCGGGAGCTGGCGCTTCTGAACGCGCCGGAGAAGGAAGACGGCTATTTCAAGGTTCCCAGGGTACTGGAAGAATGAGGAGGCGACAGGTTTGAAGCTATACGCAAGGACGGCCCGCGAGCTCCACAATATGCTCGCCGCAAAGGAAATATCGGCGGCGGAGCTCACCCAATCGGTACTGGCCCGGCAGGCGGCCACCGAGGAGCAGGTAGGGGCCTACATTACTGCCCTGGCCGATGGAGCCATGGCTCAGGCAAAGGCAGTGGATGAAAAAATTGCCGCCGGAGAAAAAATCGGCTTTTTGGCCGGTATCCCCGGGGCCATTAAGGATAATATCTGCACAAAGGGCGTAAAGACTACCTGCGCCTCCAAAATGCTGGAGAATTTTGTCGCCCCCTATGACGCCACGGTAATGAGGAAGCTGGCGGCGGAGAATCCCGTCATTGTAGGAAAGACGAATATGGACGAGTTTGCCATGGGAGGCTCCACGGAAAATTCGGCCATGAAGATCACCCGCAATCCCCGGGCTCTGGACCGGGTACCGGGGGGCAGCTCCGGCGGCAGCGCGGCGGCTGTGGCCGCCGGCTCGGCCATCTGGGCGCTGGGCTCTGATACGGGAGGCTCCATCCGCCAGCCTGCCGCCTTCTGCGGGGTCGTTGGCTTAAAGCCTACTTACGGACGAGTATCCCGCTACGGGCTGGTAGCCTTTGCTTCTTCCCTGGATCAGATCGGCACCCTGACCCGGGACGTAACCGATGCGGCTAACATCATGAATGTCATCGCCGGGCACGATGAGCTGGATTCCACGTCCAGCTCCGCGGCGGTTCCTGATTTCACCAGGGCTCTCACCGGCGAGGTGAAGGGGCTGAAAATCGGCCTGCCGAAGGAATACTTTGGGCCCGGTATCGCCCCGGAGGTGGCGGCTTCCGTCAGGGGAGCCATTGCCAAGCTGGCGGAGCTGGGGGCGGAGGTGGCGGAAATTTCCCTGCCCCATACGGAATACGCGGTTTCCACCTACTATCTCATCGCTCCGGCTGAGGCGGCGACGAACCTTGCCCGCTACGACGGCGTAAGCTTCGGGGACCGGGTGGAGGGGGCGGACATCGTGGAAATGATGACCAATACCCGCACCGAAAAATTCGGGCCGGAGGTGAAGCGGCGGATTATGATTGGTAACTACGCCCTTTCCGCCGGTTACTACGACGCCTACTACCTGAAGGCGCTGAAGGTCCGCACCCTCATCCAGCGGGACTTCACGGAAGCCTTCAAGTCCGTGGATATCATTGCCTGCCCCACCGCCCCCACCACTGCTTACAAGCTGGGATCAATGGTGTCTGATCCCCTGGCCATGTACATGATGGATATTTCCACCGTACCCTTGAATTTAGCGGGCCTGCCGGGCATTTCCCTGCCCTGCGGCGCAGGGGCGGATGGCTTGCCCATCGGGCTGCAGCTCATGGGTAAGCCTCTGGACGAAATGACTGTGCTGCAGGCGGCCTACGCCTACGAGCAGATCCAGGATTTCCACAGGACCCTTGCGCCGGAAGGAGGGGCGGAATGATGAAATATGAAGCGGTTATCGGTCTGGAAATTCACAGCGAGCTGAAAACCAGAACGAAAATTTTCTGCGGCTGCGCCACCAGCTTCGGAGCGGAGCAGAATACCCACGTCTGCCCGGTCTGTCTGGGACTTCCCGGCGTCCTGCCGGTGGTGAACCGCCGGGTAGTGGAGTTTGCCATCAAGGCCGGTCTGGCCATGAACTGCGAGATCAATCATTTCAGCAAGTTTGACCGGAAGAACTACTACTATCCGGACCTGCCGAAAAATTTTCAGACCTCCCAGTTTGACCTGCCCATCTGCGAGCATGGTTACGTGGACATTGACACCGCCAACGGCCCGAAGCGGATCCGCATAACCCGCATCCACATGGAGGAGGACGCCGGAAAGCTGGTTCACTCCGGCAGCACTATCAAGGACTCCGATTCCTCCAACGTGGATTACAACCGCACCGGCGTGCCCCTCATCGAAATCGTTTCTGAGCCGGACATGAGCAGCCCTGAGGAAGCCCGGGCCTACATGGAAAAGGTCAAGAGCATTCTGGAATACGTGGATGTTTCCAACTGCCGCATGGAGCAGGGAAACCTCCGGGCCGACCTGAACGTTTCCGTCCGCCCCGCCGGGGAAACGCAATTGGGCACCCGGACGGAAATGAAGAATATAAACTCCTTCAAGGCGGTGGAGGATTCGCTGGCCTACGAAATCCAACGGCAAATCGAGGTGCTGGAGGACGGGG
>CAJTSO010000029.1:0-13210 GCA_910579115.1 uncultured Selenomonadaceae bacterium | reverse complement strand
AAACCCGCACCTGGGATCCCAATAAGGGAATTACCCTTTCCATGCGTTCCAAGGAAGAGGCCCAGGATTACCGCTATATGCCGGAGCCGGATCTGGTGCCCATCGTCACCACCGATGAGGAGATCGAAAGCTACCGCCGGAACCTGCCGGAGCTGCCGGACGCCCGCCGGGTCCGCCTGGTGAAAATGGGCCTCACGGAATACGATGCCGGGGTGATTACCGCCTCCCGGGCCATGGCCGACTACTTTGACAGGGTGGTGGAAGGCGGAGCCGACGCCAAGCTGGCCGCAAACTGGATTATGGGGGATCTGGCAAAGAATCTGAATGCCGGAGGTAAGACTATTGAGGAGTCGCCGGTAGGGGCTGACCGGCTGGCGAAGATGATCGCCCTCATCAGCAAGGGGACAATATCCTCCAAGATTGCCAAGACGGTATTTGCGGAAATGTGGAGCTCGCCGGATGAACCGGAAAAAATCGTCGAGGCGAAGGGCCTTGTCCAGATTACCGATACCGGGGCCATCGAGGCCATCGTCGACGAGGTGATTGCCAGGAATGAAAAGGCCGTTGCCGACTACCAGGGCGGCAACAAGAAAGCTATCGGTGCCTTGGTGGGCCAGGTAATGAAGGCCAGCAAGGGGAAAGCCAACCCGGCCATGGTAAACCAGCTTTTGGCCAGGAAGCTGGGCTGAACAGGATATAGAGAAGGCGAGGAGATATTGTGCGGCGCATTATTTATCTCCTGGCCTTTTTTGCTGGGGTAATGCTGGCGCTGAGACCGGCTTGGGGTACCGTGACCTGCCGGCCGGGGACGGAAATTGAAACCGCTCAGGCGGCAGCTTTGGAGCAGGCCGGCTCTGCCCAACCCAGAAAGGGGAGAACAGGAGTCAGGCCGCCCCTTTACCGGCCGGGCCTGCGGCCGGACGGCCATCTGAAAATTAAACCGGCGGTCAGCCGCAGCTTTTCTTCTCCCTTTGATGAAGTGAGACAGTCCGCCGGAGGGGAAGGGCTAACCGCAGACCCGATTGGATTGCGGCTGACGGGGCTGGTCAGGAGCAGCCGGGGAGTCAGGGCAGTGATCGAGCAGGGACAGAAAGTGATTTCTCTGAGGGAGGAGGAAACAAAATCAGGGATCACCCTCAGGGAAATTGACGAAGGGAGCAGAACCGTCCTTATACATGGAACCTTCGGGGACAGGGTTTTGAGCCTGAACAGCTCACAGCCCTGAAGTGGTGGTGACACCTGGACTGATAGCAGCATGAAAAAGATTTTTTGTAAAGGGCTGGCCCCATTACTGGCCGCCGTTGCCCTGTATGGGGCAGACCTGACCAGAGCTTCAGCCGAGGCGGTTTCTCTGGAATTCCGAAGCGCCGATGTGCGGGGCGTCTTTACCCAGCTGGCGGAGCTGGGGGGAATCGGGCTGGTGATGGATGAGTCCGTGAGGGGCCGGGTGACAATCTCCCTTACCGATATGGACCCTTGGGAGGCGGCGGAGCTGGTGGCCATGACGAGAGGGCTGTCCGTCAGCCGCCGGGGGGATACGCTGGTAGTTACCACTGATTGGGCCGGAGGAAGGGGACTGTATAGCGTTCACGTTTTCCCCCTGGAGTACGCTGAGCTGGCCTCAGTGGCCGAAGCGGTGGATATGGCTTTCGGCGGCGACCGGGACGACAATACAGTTTATAATTACAGCAGATACGATAGCTATTACCGGAGAAATCAGGCTGGAAATTCCACGGTTGGAGAGAGGGACTCTGACCGCAGGAATGCGGATTCTTACAGAACCAGCCCATCAGACCGCTGGCGGCGGGAGGGGGACCGCCAGGACAGACGGATAAGCTGCGATTACCAGACCAACTCCCTGATTTTTTATGGAACCGGGGCGGAGGCCGAGCAGGTCCGCCGCCTGGTGAGGAAGCTGGATGTCCCGGCCAAACAGGTGGCTCTGGAGGCCCGGGTGCTGGCTATCTCCAAAGAGGCGGCGAAAAATCTGGGGATCCAATGGCAGTGGTCAAGCCTGCCCCAGTATCCGGAGCGGGAAACCTCCTACGAATCCCGCCGCCAGCCGGTGCAAAATCCTGACGGTTCTTACAGCACCGTTACCACTGACATACCAAAGACTAAAGTTACCCGCACATGGGGAAATGGCTCCTCCGGGATCATCCAGTTTGGCCGGGGGCCGGAGGGGTATCCCTTTGAGTTTTACTACGGAGCGGCTATCAACGCCCTGATCACCGACGGAAAAGCACAAGTCCTCGCCCGGCCCAACATCACCACCATCCAGGGTCATGAGGCGGTCATCAACATCGGCGGGGAAGTGCCGGTGACGGAAACCTCGGTGAGCAATTCCATCACCACCACGTCCGTCAGCTACAAGGAAGCCGGGATCATTCTCCGGTATACTCCCCGGGTCAACGGGGATGGAACCATAACGGCGGAGGTTCACACGGAGGTCAGCTCGCCCCTCTACGTGGAGGAAATGAAGGCTTACCGCTTCCAGTCCCGGAGCGCCGATACCACAGTGCGGCTGCGGGACGGGGAGACGATGGTTATCGGCGGGCTCATCGGCAGCGAGGAGGCAAAGTCCCTGTCAAAAATTCCCTTTTTAGGGGATCTGCCCATTCTGGGAGCGTTCTTCCGCAATGTGCGCCGGTCAAAAACCGACAGTGAAATAATGATTTTCCTGACGGCCCATGTACTGGATGAGGAGAGGATAAGGCTGTCTACGACTGCGGCGGAGGAAAGGGCAAGAGCGGCGCAAGGCGGGGAAAAGATCCGCGGAAAGGAGGGACAATCCGGTGAGAGACCTGAAGACAGCCCTGCTGACGGAGAAGAAAGAAAAAATTAAAGGCGGCGTATACCACAAGCTGCAGGTGGAAATTACCTACTGAAATAATTTAAGGGAAACGAGGCGTGGCCCTTAGATTTTTATAAATACCTGTATACTTGGGATAAAATCTTTACAGGACAATTCTTTAGGTAGTATAATGCCACCATGTTTCCCGAAAGTATTGACGATGTTATTATTCACGGAGGAGCAAAGATGAAAACACTGGCGTACTATAATGGAGAAATCACGGAAATTGCCGATATGAAGGTACCTTTGAACGACCGGGCCATGTTCTACGGCGACGGCGTTTATGATGCTACCTTTGCCCACAATCATGTGATCTGGGCCCTTGAGGATCACATCGAGCGCTTTTACAACAGCGCTGCTCTGCTGGACATCGTTGTTCCCATGGGCAAGGAGGAGCTGTCCCGGCTGCTGGAGGAGCTGGTGGCCAGGGTGGAGTCACCGGAGCAGTTCGTGTACTGGTCCGTTACCCGCGGTACCGCCCCCCGCAGCCATGAGTATCCCGTGGGAGTTCCCGCAAATCTTATCGTTACCCTCACCCCCACCGGAAAGCCGGACACCGCCAAGAAGGTGAAGCTCATCAGCTATGAGGATCACCGCTTCGAGTACTGCAACATCAAGACCCTGAACCTCATCCCCTCCGTGCTGGCGGCCGAGGCGGCAAAGAAGGCCGGCTGTGATGAAGTCATTTTCCATCGGGGAGACATCGTTACCGAGTGCGCCCACTCCAATTGCCACATCATTAAAGACGGCAAGCTGCTTACCCATCCGGCTGACCATCACATCCTGCCGGGCATCGGCCGGGCGTATCTCATCAAGGCAGCCAAGGCTATCGGCATGGCGGTGGATGAGACCTGCTACACCCTTGAGGAGCTACGGAACGCCGATGAAGTGCTGGTGACCGCTTCCAGCCGCTTCTGCCTCCAGGCGGTGGAGCTGGACGGCAAGCCGGTAGGCGGCAAGGCTCCCGAGCTGGTAAAGAGGCTTCAGGAATACCGCATCAATTCCGTTGAGGAAGAGTGCAAGGCCAGGTAATTCTTTTGGGAACGACCGGCGAGAAACGCGGCTGACAAAATTTATGCACCTGCCATGTTTAAGCTTGCTTATTCATGGCGGGTGTTTATTTTTTTGAATGTTTTGCGAAGCATTCGGCCGATTATGGCAGCCAGATGGGGAACATTTATTGACGGCAGGCGGGGATATCTAATATAATTCAGAAAGAATTCATGTAAATAATTTATTGTTCAATCCCGCAAGGAGGGAGTCTATGTCCTTTCACGTAATAAATGAAGCCCGCCGCTGCCTGCAATGCGGAAAGCCGCTCTGTCAGCTCAAGGGCTGTCCGGTAAACACGGCGGTGCCGGAGATGATCCGGCTGTTTCTGGCGGGGAAACCGGCGGAGGCCGGGCAGCTGCTGTTTGAAAATAATCCCCTGAGCGTTTTCTGTTCGCTGGTCTGTGACCACGAGGCCCAGTGCGAGGGTCACTGCGTACTGGGGATAAAAGGCAGCTCCGTGCAGATTTCCAGTATAGAGAACTACATATCCGACGCCTACCTGGATCGGGCGATCATCTCCCGTGAAGAGCCAAACGGCCAGAGCGTGGCGGTCATCGGCGCTGGTCCCGCCGGCCTTACCCTGGCCATGAAGCTGGCCCAGCGGGGCTATTCCGTGACCATCTTCGAGCGGAAAAGCTATATCGGCGGTATGCTTCGCTATGGCATTCCCGACTTCCGCCTGCCGAAATCGATCCTCCAGCGCTATGAGAAGAAAATGCAGCAGCTGGGCGTCAATATCCGCCGTCACATGACTATCGGCGGAACTCTGAATATGGACGACCTTTTCAATGACGGCTACGGGGCGGTGGTTATTGCCAGCGGCGTATGGCGGCCGAATCGCCTGAACGTCCGGGGAGAGTCTCTGGGCAACGTGCATTATGCCGTCAACTATCTCCAAAAGCCGGAGGTTTTTGATCTGGGGGAGCGGGTGGCGGTCATCGGCGCCGGAAACTCGGCCATGGATACGGCCCGCACCATCATCCGCAGGGGCAGCCGTTTCGTGGATGTGTATGCCCGCCGCATGGCCATAGCCGCCAGCCAGCGGGAGATTGACTATGCCCTGGCCGACGGAGTAAATATTCACTACGGACTGGGAATTTCCGAGCTTACGCCCCAGGGACCCATGCTGTATGAAAATTATTTTGACGAGGCGGGGAAAATCACCGGTCATGGAGAGCCCCGCCTCTACCCGGCGGACAGCACCATCATCGCCGTCAGTCAGGGGCCGAAAAACAAAATCGTCAGCGGAACCACCGGCATTGAAACGGAAGAAACCGGTCTGGTAAAGGTGGACGGCAGCGGCCGGACAACCCGGGAGGGCGTATTCTCCTGCGGCGACGTGGTCATGGGAGCCAAGACGGTAGTCCACGCCGTCAAACAGGCAAAGCAGGTGGCGGAAGCCGTCGACGATTACCTGAGGGCAAAAAGAACGGAGTAAATATGAAGCTTCTTCGTAAACAAGGAGGGAAATTATCATGAAATTTGAAATGATCGCCGGAATGAATGACAACAAATATCAGCTGAAGAAGGGGATGCTTTCCGGCTACTACCTGGAGAGAAGCACCGGCGTGTTCAGCGATGAGGAGATAGAGCTGGAAGGAAATCTCGTCACCTTTGAGCAGCTTACGGAGGAAAATAAATCCCGCTTTTTGGCCAAGGCTGGCTGGGGAGCTTTGGGCAGCCTTGTCCTTGGTCCCATCGGATTGGCCGCCGGACTTTTCTTTGCCGGTAACGAAAAGGAAATCACCGTGGCCGGAGAGCTGAGGGACGGACAGAAATTCCTGGCCAAGGTGGATAAGGAAACCTTCGACGACCTGAAGGCTCTTACATATAAATGAGCAGCTATGGCAAATGTGCCCCTGGGCTTTGCCTCCCCTCTAGGGGAGGTGCCCGAAGGGCGGAGGGGTAATAGATTAGTCGGGAATTCCGCCAGTCACCCCTCAGTCGCCTGCGGCGACAGCTCCCCTACAGGGGAGCCATGGGCTTCTTGCCTCTCCGTCAGATGTGCCGGAGAGGGTTCTTGCTTCCTCAGCAGGGGATAAGCACAGTCTCCCCCATTGCGGGGGGCTTTTTTTCTTTGACGGACAAGATAAAAAATAGTAAATAACTGTTTACTAATAGAAATTTTTATAGTATATTATGGTGTAACTTCGTTTTGTACACGTTGATTTTATGTGTAGATACACTGGCGCCTCTCGGTTGGCGGCGGGTTTTTTCATGTATCTCAGGGAGGAATACAGATCATGTCTTTGTTTGCATTAAAGGGGCGCAGGCTGAAAGCGGCTGCCCTTGGACTTACCTTTGCCTCGGCTGTGACCCTGTTCGGCTGCGGAAAGCAGCAGGCGGCTCAGGGGCCAAAAGAGGTACCGGTAAAATCCATGGAGGTTATCCGGCGGGACACGCCCAATGTCTATGAGTTTACCGGATTTATCGAAGCGCAGAAGGAAGCTGTCCTGCAAGCTCAGGTCAGCGGAAAAATCACCGGCAAATTCTTTAAGGGCGGCGAGCAGGTAGAGGAAGGCCAACTCCTTTACACCATTGACAACCGCCTTTATGAGGGCTCATATTTGAACGCCAAAGCCAACTACGCCCGGGCCCAGGCCGACCAGCTGCGCCTGAGCCAGGATCTGGCCCGCTATGAAAAGCTGTACGCCGATGCGGCAATATCCCGCCAGCAGTACGACCTGGCAATTGCCCAGGCCGCCCAGGCAGAGGCGGACGCTGCCGCGACGGAAGCGGCGCTGCGCAACGCGGAGGTAGATTTGGGAGAAACGGAGGTCAGGGCCCCTTTTACCGGGCGGGTCAGCACCTCGGATCTGTCTGTAGGCAACTCCGTGACGGCCATGAATACCGTCCTGCTGAGAATCAGCGACTATAATCCGGTGAAGGTGAAGTTCACCATTTCGGAAAATGAATATCTGACTCTGATGAAGGCCCGGAACGAGAAGGATGACAACGCTTTGACCGGCCTGTACCTCATCCTTTCCGATGGCAGCCGGTACAGCGAAGGGGGAAGGGTCGTTGAAATCGACAAGGGTATTGCCGACGGCACCGGCACCCTTACCATCAAGGCGGAATTTCCCAATGAAAACCGGATCCTGCTGCCGGGAATGTTTGCCCGGGTGGAGGCAAACGCCGGGATAAGGAAGCAGGCCATCCTGGTGCCCCAGCGGGCGGTAAAGGATATTCTCTACAAGAAATTCATCGCCGTTATCGACGGGGAAAACAAGGTACAGCTCAAGGAAGTTCAATTGGGCCGGAACGTAGGCCGCCTGGTGATCGTGGAGTCGGGAATAGAAGGCAACGAGAAGATCGTCGTCGAAGGGATCCAGGATGTAGGCAATGGCGTAACTGTAAAACAGGAGCCTATTACCGAGGCTGACCTTGAAAAAGCAGTCGCCCGTTGACAGGAGGCTTGTAAAAAGTGGCAAAATTTTTCATTGACCGGCCGGTATTCGCCATAGCGCTGTCGATCCTCATCACTCTGGTGGGCGCTATTGCCGGATTCAGCCTGCCTATCGCCCAGTACCCGAACATTACGAAGCCGCGGGTATCCGTCAGCACCAACTATACGGGCGCAAGCGCCCTGACGGTTGAGGAGGCGGTAGCTCAGGCCATCGAGCAGAAGGTAAACGGCGTGGAGAATATGCGGGATATGCGCTCTACCTCCACCAATACCGGATCATATACTTTGGATGTTACCTTTAACCTGGAGAAGGACGCGGATATTGCCGCCGTAGAGGTTCAAAACCGCGTGTCTCAGGCAACCACGTCTCTGCCGGCGGAGGTTACGGCTTACGGTATTACAACCGCCAAGGAATCTCCCCAGACACTGATGTTCTTCAGCCTCAGTTCCCCAAATAAAACCTATGACGCAATGTTTCTGCGCACCTATGCCATGTCAAATTTCCTTGACTCCATGAAGCGGGTCAAGGGCGTTTCCGAGGTTAGCGAATACGGCCCGGAGTACGCCATGCGCATCGAGCTGCTGCCGGATAAGATGGCCCAGCTGGGACTGACGGCTTCGGAAGTGGCGGCGGCTATCCGGAATCAGAATATTCAGGCGCCGGTAGGTTCCATCGGTACCCGCCCTACCGCTCAGGAGCAGGAGATGACCTATTCAGCTTCCGCCGAAGGCCGTCTGAAGACCCCCGAGCAGTTTAAGGAAATTATCATCCGCTCCCGGGATGGGGAGACCCTGCGGGTAAAGGATGTAGCTAATGTAAAAGAAGGCTCCCGCATGGATTTTCCCTACTCCGAAATCGATGGAGGCGAGTCGGTAGCTTTCGCGGTATCCATCACTTCCGACGCCAATGCCATCGAGACATCGAATAATATCAGGGTCGCCATAGAGGACGCCCGTACCCGTCTGCCGGACGACATGGCGCTGAGTATATTCCAGGATAACAGCGACTTCGTTAAGGAATCCCTGGAGAAGGTTGCTCATACCTTCTTTGAGGCACTGGTTCTGGTTCTCATAGTGGTGTATATATTCCTGGGCAGCTGGCGGGCCACTCTTATCCCCATGCTGGCGGTGCCGGTATCCCTGGTGGGTACTTTCGGCGCCTTTGTCCTCATGGGCTTTACCATCAACACCATCAGCCTTTTTGCCATGATTCTGGCCATCGGCCTCGTGGTGGACGATGCCATCGTGGTGGTTGAGGCGGTAGAGCACCATATTCAGGATAACGGGCTGAAGCCGAGGGAAGCCACCTATCGGGCCATGGAGGAGGTTTCCGGCCCGGTTGTGGCCATTGCGGCAGTGCTGGCCTCGGTATTTATCCCAACCGCTTTTATGGGCGGTACTACCGGCGAGCTGTACAAGCAGTTTGCTTTGACGATTTCCGTGTCCATGGCTCTATCGGCCCTCGTGGCTCTGTCCCTGACCCCGGCTCTCTGCGCCCTGATCCTGACGGAGGAAAAGTCAGCTGCCCAGGCGAAAGGCGCGTCTTTCGTGGACAAGATAATCGGCGGCTTTAACCGCTGGTTCAACCGAACCCTGGAGCGGTACACTAACGCGGTGGGTATATGTATCACCCATGCAAAGCTGATGGTCATCGGTCTGGTGGTCATCGTTATCCTTTGCGGCGTGGTGGCCAAGATCACGCCTACCTCCTATGTGCCGGAGGAGGACCAGGGTATGGTCATGGCTGCCTACAATCTTCCGGAGGGGGCCGCCAGCAACCGGGGCATTCAGCAGATGCAGGAGCTTGAGGACCGCATTGGCAAGATCGAGGGTGTAAAGCACGTCATGGGCATAGCCGGGTATGATCTGCTCTCCGGCTCACAGAAGGCCTCGGCTGGTCTGATGCCTATAGCCTTAAAGGATTTTTCCGAACGGAGCGTGTCCTCCAATGAGGTAATCGCGCAGCTTTTTGCCATCGGCGCTGCCATGCCGGAGCTGAATATCATGGCCTTTAACCAGCCGGCCCTGCCCGGTCTGTCGGAAACGGGAAGCCTTTCCCTCTATGTAATGAATCTCGGCGGCGACAGCGTTCAGGTAATGGACAAGTACGCCAAGGAGTTCGTCAAGCGGGCCAATCAGGAGCCCTCCATCGCCGTGGCCTATACTACCTTCAACACGGATACTCCCGCTTTGAAGTTTGAGGTGAACCGGGATAAATGCGAGGCTCTGGGCGTACCGGTAGCCGACGTGTTTTCCACCCTGCAGACCTTCCTTGGGGGCATGGAGGTAAACGACTTCAATAACTTCGGACGCACCTGGAAGGTCGTCATGCAGGCTGATGCCAATTTCCGCAACGATGTGCGGAAATTGAATAACTTCTACGTCAAGAGTAGCGCCGGGGAAATGATCCCCCTGGACGCTCTGGTGGATCCCCAGCCGGATATGACGGTGCCCACAGTGTCCCGCTTCCAGGGAGCCTCTGCCTTCAAGATCGCGGGATCTCCCCAGGACGGCTACTCCACCGGTGAGGCCATGGAAGCCCTTGAACGGATCGCCAGGGAGATCCTGCCGACCACCTACACCTACGAGTGGGTAGATCAGAGCCGTGACGAACGGGAAGCGGGAGATCAGGCTTTCTACATCAATATTATATCAGTAATTTTCGTTTTCCTCTGTCTCTCGGCCCTCTATGAGAGCTGGTCGATTCCCTTCGCCGTCCTGCTTACCCTGCCTCCGGCGGTGCTGGGCTGCTACGGTTCCCAGCTGCTGCGGGGCCAGAGCAATGACGTTTACATGAATGTGGCTCTCATCATGCTCATCGGTCTTTCCACCAAGAATGCCATTCTCATCGTGGAGTACGCCAGGATGAACCGGGACAAGGGAGAAGACGCGGTTACGGCGGCAAAGGATGCGGCCCGCCTCCGCCTCCGCCCCATCCTCATGACCTCCTTTGCCTTTATCGTCGGCTGTTTCCCGCTGGCCATCGCCACCGGAGCCGGCGCCGGTTCCCGGGTTTCCATGGGTAACGCCGTGGTGGGCGGCATGACCTTTTCCACCTTCGTGGGCATTTTCCTTATCCCGGTAATGTACGTGGTGGTGGATTATCTCGCCGGAAAGCTCAATAAGAAGGAATCTGCAAAAAATGCCAACGCGTAATGTTCTCTACGTCGCAGGTGAATAATTGCAGCTTCGCTAAAAAAGCAGGGTTTTCCCTGCTTTTTTAGTCTGCGGAGAAGAAAATCTGTCAGGGCCGCTGGTCGGGGAGTGACTGACGAACCTCTCGGCTAATCTTTACCCCTCCGGCTTGACTAACTCACTTAATGCGTCCGAATGAAATGATGGACACATTTAGTGAGTGTCATGCAGACGACCTTAGCGATTGCCGAGTCGTAAGACGATGGCAGAGCTTAGGGAGTCGCACTTCGCCGCCACCTCCTACAAACTACTAAGCTCTGCCGTCGTTTCATTCGGCAATTGCTAATTAGTTTGCATGGCTCGCACTAAAAATCGCTTTCAGCGATTTAAGTGCTCATGCCAACCTACAGGGGAGGCTTTGGGTTGTGGCCCTCTGGATGGGAGTCATCAGAGTTGCGAAGGATTGCAGCTTATGCTATAATGGCTGATATTTTCGTACTGTTTCAAAAGGAGTCGCTGGTTGATGAGATGGGTTTTGATGGGGGTTTTCTCCGGGCTTGTGATTTTGTTTCTTTGGGAGGAGTATCTCCAGATAAAGAAAAATAATGTTGTCCGCCGCCTGATTGAGAAGTATGTGCCGAAGGACCGGCAGGACAAGCGGATGCCGGAGGACACGGATGTGACGGAGCTGATCGATGAGATGTACGATTTTGCTTCCCATGACCGGAAGCTGGGGCCCATCGTGCGAAAGTATGGAGCCACCAGGGACGATTTTGATGTGTTGTTCCACCGGCTGCTTTATTTGGGCAATTTCCGCAAAATAAACCGCTTCGTCCCCATCAATTCATTTTTCTATGTCAATTCGCTTACCACGCTCCTGCGGGACGGGGATAAGCTGGACGATCACGCTTTGACTCATAAGATGTTCGATTATTTCCATATCTGATTTCGGTAATAAAAATGGCTGGAGCCTGCTTGTATGCGGAGGGCTTCAGCCGTTTTTTTGTCGAAATTTTTACTCCGGAAGAATGCTGGGCTTCTCCGATATGGTGGACAGGACGATGATTGTCTGGGTTTTTACAACGCCGGGGTAATTTTTTATTCGGGCCAGCAAGCGGGCAAGGGTGGTGGTATTTTCCGTCACCACCTTGATGAGGTAGTCGAAGTCGCCGGTAATGTAGTAGCAGGCAGTTACCTCTCCTTCATTTTTTACCAGCTCGGCGAACCGGTCGCCGTTCTTTGGAGTGTCGAAGCGGAGAAATATTTGGGCCACCAGTTCCTTGCCCAGCTCCTGGGGATTGAGGATGGCCGTATACTGGCGGATGACATTTGACTGTTCCAGCTTTTTCAGACGTTCGCTGACCGCCGGAACCGAAAGGGAGACGTCACCGGCCAGCTCGGAAAGGGTGACCCGGGCATTTTGTTGAAGCTTTTTCAGTATCTTTTTATCTGTATCATCCATTAGCAGGTCTCCTGTCTGATTGTTTACCGGCATCGGGATAAAAATTTCGGGGTTTTTCTGATTATGCCGGAGATAAGTCCGCTGCCGCGGGTGGAGGGAGCAGGGGAAGCCGCCGGGGGAGTCTCTTCTTTCGGGGCGTCAGGCTCGGCAGGAGCTTTTTCCTCCGGGGCGGGTACCGGCTCTTTAATGGGCAGGCTCTTTTCGATAATAGGGGAGCTGAGGGTACCGGTCAGTTTCGGAGCTCCCGAGGCTGTTGTCTTCTGTCCCGTCAGGGAGTCTTTGCCGGCAGGTATGACTTTGTCTCCAGGAGTTTCCGGGGAGGTTTCTTCCTGTTCCACCAGCAGGCTCAGCAGACCTTCCCGGCTGTTGACAGTTTGGGTTTCTTCCGGAATGGCTTCCTGCGGAGTGGTTTTTTCCGCAGGGGGCGCTTCCGGGGAGGCCTGTTTCTCCAGGTCAGCGGCCAGCTTTTTGTCCAGCTCGGTGCTGATATCAGCCAGGCTGACGGCTTTACCGGTCATATTCTTCAAAGGAGCCTTTCGGGGGGCATCTTCCCCCTGGGGATAGATATCCACGGTGAGGGTGTCGCCGTTTTTGACGGGGTCAGTAAACTGGGCGGCAGCGCCATTTACGCTGATGGCCACCGTGACGCCGGAATCAGCGGCAGGGGGGTGGTAGCCGACGGCCAAAAGGGCCTCCGATACCATCGTTACCCGGTGTTCGTCCCGGCGGTAGACGATGTCGCTGCCGTCATTGACGACGGTGCCGGGGCCGGCGGGGCGGCCGTTTACCTCAAGGGTTACGGCAGAGGAGGGTATCTTGTGCTCGGCGCTGTTAAAGTAAATTCTGACGGTGGTTTCCCGTTCGGTGAGATGAAGTATATCACTGAGGCGGGGTTCGCCGGGAGTGAGGTATTCCAGCCGGTCCCCATCGGAAATCATGGTGGAAAGGGTGGTGGGGCTGTCGTTCAGAAGAATGACGGGGCTTACATTGTACTGCCCGGCGGAGCCGTTCAGGGTGTAGCTGATTTTCGTTCCCGTGGGGGAAAGGCCGCAGGCCAATAATGCTTCGCCCACAGTGCGGAGCTTTTTTTCTGAAATAGTATCTCCGTCATGGACCGGGGATGAGCTGTCGGCAATATCGCCGTTAATGGTGACGGCGGCCGGGATGATCCGCTCCTCTCCGTTCAGGTAGATCAGGTCGCCGGGGGGCTGCTCATACACATCGTCAAGGGTCAGCTGGGGGGTGGAGCCGTCGGCGCCGGGGGTGATTTCTATCTGACTGCCGTTTTCGATGGGGGTAT
>CAJTSO010000028.1:21489-23438 GCA_910579115.1 uncultured Selenomonadaceae bacterium | reverse complement strand
GTTCATCATAGGGCTTCATTGGCAATATCATCACCGCCTTTTACATTTTATCGTCTTTGCCCCGTATTTCTTTAGTTTTTTTATAACGCCATTGCTTGTGAAAATGCCTGCGGGCACTTTTCCCCTTGCCTGTAACGGCGGAACAGATACCTGTTCTCTCTGTCAGCTGAGGTGGAACAGCCGCCTGTTAAGTTAAGCCGGTGACATCCTCCGGTCATTATACCATATAATTTCCTGCTTCAAACAACTATTTCAGTTATCTAAAGGTCTTCGTTTGTGATAAAATAATGCGGTACTAATCTTTCAACTGTCCGTTGCTTCGAGGTATCCCCCATGACAAATTCATCGAAAAGATCAAATATTCTCGCCGTCACCATCGCCAAAAATGAAGCGGCAGAAATCTCCGGCTGGCTGGAGTCCTGCCGTCTGTTTTCCTCATTGCAGCTGGTAGTGGACACCGGTAGCTGCGACGATACAAGAGAGCTTGCCGCCGCCCAAGGGGCGATCGTAGCGGAAATACCCTGGACTGGGGATTTCGCCGCCGCCCGCAACGCCGCCCTCGCGGCGGCCGCCAATCACCCGGAGGGACGGGAGGTTCCCTGGATCGCCATGCTGGACGCCGATGAGCATATCACTCCGGACTCAGCCGAAAGGCTCATGGAAATCGTTGAAAATTATACCGTCATGGCTTCCGCTGACCCTGACGCCGCCCCCGAAGCCATCGCCGTCACCATCGTAAACGTCGACGCCGACGACAAGCACATAAAGAACCGGGAAATCCACCGGTTCACGGCGGCCCGGCTTTTCCGCAATCTCCCCCGGCTCCGCTACGAGGGAAAAATCCACGAACAGCTTTATTTCATGGAGCCGGGCAAGACGGGCCCCGCCGCAAAAAGAAATCCCCGGACGGCAGTCCATCCGGAGATCGAAGTAATCCACACCGGCTATTCCAGCCGCCGGGTCAGAGAAAAAATTTTCCGCAATCTGGAGCTGCTCCAGTCAGATATTGCCGCCCGGGGAGAAGGCCCCCGCCACTACCGTTATCTGGCGGACTGCTATCTGGGCCTGGAAAATTATCCGGAAGCCCTGCGCTATGCCCGGCTGGCCATCGGCTCCCCCCTGTCGGCGGGCAGCTCGATATGTACAGCGTCCGCCTCACCTGTATGCGAAAGCTGAAATATCCCCTCCCGGAGCAGCTGGCCGCCGCCAGCGAGGCTGCCGGAAAATTCCCCCGCCTGCCGGACTTTGCCGCCGCCCTTGGGGAGCTTCAGCTGGAGGCAAAAGACTATCTTCCGGCCATAGCCAACCTGGAAAAGTCCCTGGCCCTCTACGCTGATTATTGCCGGGCCCTGGCCTCCGGCAATTTTACCGCCAACGCTCCCGACGCCAGCTTCTTCGCCGCCGAGCCTCCCAACGTCCACTACCGGCTGGCCCTTTGCCAGCAGGCTCTGGGAAATAATGACGCCGCCCGGCAGGAAATTCTCACCGCTTTGTCCGCCCGGCCGAAAACCATCGAATACCTTGCCGCCGCCGAGGAAATTTTCGGCGGCAGCTTCCTGCCGGAGATCGTGATTCCCGCCCTTGAAAAAAATCCGGCTGACCGGCAATTCTATTTTGACTTCGCCGAATCCCTGGGAGCAGTAAAGTTACAGGCGGAAGTAAACGATATAAAAATCGAGGGAGCGGCTCCTCTCCGGAGAACCTCCTTCCAGTCCCTGCCTCAGTGTATCGAGGCGGCCCGGGAGAATACTGACATACTATTCCTGACGGCCCTGGAGCTGACCGCCGCCGAAAGGAACGAGGAAGCCGCCGCGGCCGCGGCCAAGCTGTGCCCGCCGGCGGCACTGCTCGTCACGACACTGATTGGCGGCGACATAGAACCTCTGCTGTCCTCCCCCCTAAGGGATATAGCGGCTGATTTCTGGTCCCTTCTCTGCCGGGCTGTCGCC
>CAJTSO010000028.1:17696-21468 GCA_910579115.1 uncultured Selenomonadaceae bacterium | reverse complement strand
TGTCGCCGAAAAAGCCACCGATTCCGCCGCTTTGCAGTTCGCCCTGCTGGCCCCTGCCGCCGCCGAGGAGGCCCGACTCGCCGCCGCCCGCCTTTTCTACGAGGCGGAGCGGTGGTCTGCCGCCGCCAACCTCTACGGCGCTGTTTCCCCCGCATCCCCCGCCTTTTCGGCGGGCGCAAAGGCTGAATACCTCCGCCTTATCCTCCGGCTGATGGAGCAGGACCACTGGCCGGCGGCGGACACCATCGGCCTTTTGAACAAGCTGTTCCTCCCCGCCGATTATCCGCTGATCTGCCGGACGGTCTTCCCCCTGATGAACCGCCGGCCCGCCCTGGCCGATATTTATATCTACTACGGGAAAAAGGCGGGGCAGGACCTTTCGGATTCCCTGCTTCTCCTGGCTCTGAAAAACTACGGGGCCGTGGCCGGAAACGCCGCCGCCAGGCTGTCATCCGCCCTCCGTCAGGGCTTTGCCAGGGTTCTGAAAAACGAAGCGGCCCATGAGACAGACAGGGAATCCGGCCAATTGATTCGGCTGGCGGACCGGGAGCTTCAAACCGCCTGTCAGCTGCTAAAAGACCGGGCTCCCCTGCCGGAGGAGCTGGCCGGCCACCCCCAGGTGAAGGCCCTCTGCCGGTATATCAGGGAATGTGAGCTATAACCCTCTCCGTCATGTCTGACGACATGACACCTCTCCCAAAGGGAGAGGCAAGTAGCCCCTATGGCTCTCCCTTTTGGTTAGCATGAGCACTTAAGCCGCTGAAAGCGGCTTTTAGTGCGAGCCATGCAAACTACTTAGCGATTGCCGAGCGTAGCGATGGCAGAGCTTAGGGAGTCACACTTACAGGCACCTCCCCTACAGGGGGACTTTTAGCTGTGCCCCCCCAACCCTTTACTCTCTTTCTGAAAGGATCAACTATATGACAACCAGCGATACTGCCCAACGGTTACAGGAACTGGCCTTGGCCGGTAACTGGGCCGAGGTTTCCCCCTTAGCTGAGGAAACGGCCCTGTTTAATACCCGGCTCCTCTTCATTACCGCCCTGGAGCTGGCCGCCGGGGAGCGGAACGAGGAAGCCGCCGCGGTCAGCGCCAGCCTTAACGGCCCCATGGCCGCCCTGATAAAAGCCCTGCTGAAGGGCAGCCTTGAGGATATTCTCGCCTCGCCCAGCCGTTCTGTCATTGCCGACGCCTGGGTTTCTCTCGTTGACCCGGTGGTTTCCCGCAGCAGTGAAGCCGCCGCCCTGCAATTTGCCCTGCTCGCTCCGGCAGTGGCTGACGACGCCTCCCGCCTGGAGGGCGCAAAGCCCTTCTATGACAACGGCCTCTGGCAGGCAGCCGCTCAGATCCTGGGCACGATTCCCGCCGGTTCTCCCCTGGCGGACAAGGATTTTTTCCGCCGGCTGGGCATCGCCCTGTACCGCAGTGAAGACTATCACAACGCGGCCGCCGCCCTGACTGCCGCCGCGGATTTGGGAGATGATTCCCCCGAAATATTGGCTTACCTTACCTGGCTCCAGAAAAAGCTGGCGGAAGGAGGGGCCGAGCATGAATGATAAACCGGTGAACGGCATCCGGATTTCCGCCGTTACCATCGTCAAAAATGAAGAACAGAACATCGGCCGCTGGCTCCAGTCCGTCAAACACTACGCCGACGAGATAATCGTGGTGGACACCGGCTCCACCGACAATACCGTGTCCCTGGCGAAAGCCGCCGGAGCCAGGGTAGCGTATTTCCCCTGGATAAACGACTTCGCCGCCGCCAAAAATTTTGCCCTTGAGCAGACCACCGGCCAGTGGATCGCCTTTTTTGACGCGGATGAATACTACTCCGACGAGGACGCAAAAAAAGTCCGCCCCCTGCTGGAGCGGATCAACCCCCGGCTCCGCACCGTGGGCATCATGCAAAAGCTCCTGAACATCGACCGGGACCGCCACAACCGCCTTATCTCTGTCACCCATCAGCTGCGGCTTTTCCGCCGCCTGCCGGACGTAAAATACCAGGGAAAGGTCCACGAGGGACTGGTGGGACTGAAGGAAAAGCGCCGGGACATCTTCCTGGATGAGGAACTCCGCATTCTCCATACCGGTTATTCCAGCTCCCTGAACCGGCAAAAGACAGCCCGCAATCTGGAAATCCTCCTGGCGGAAATCCCCCTCCGGGGCCCCCGGCCGGGAGATGACTACTACCTCTCCGACTGCTACTACGGCATAGGGGACTACGAAAAAGCCATTGAGCACGCAAAAAAGCACATTGCCTCCGGGGACATGATCGCCGGGGATGAAACCTCCGCCTACAGAAATCTGATCTCTTCCCGCTATGTTCTGGAACAGCCCACCTCAGCCCTTTTGGACGAAGCAAAGGATGCCATCCGGCGTTTCCCCGGTACCGCCGCCTTTCACTTTCTGGTGGGGGTCAGCTATTTTCGGGAAAAGGATTATCTTTCCGCGGCAAAATGGTTCGACGAAGGCTTTCAGGTTTACGACGAAAGCAAAAAACCGTCGGAGCTTGACCCGGCAGCCAGGGTAACGGGAGCAAACACCGGGGAAAGCTACCTGCCCATCGCCTGTTTCCAGCGGGGATTGATTTACAGCTGTCAGGGAAACCAGCAAAAGGCCAGGGAGCTTATCTCCGCCTCCCTGAAGGAATACCCCTACAATCAGGAATACCTGTCCGGACTTCTCCGGCTGCTGGCAAAAGATCTGCCCGCTGAGAGCATCATCCGGGAGCTGAATGGACTCTATAGCGCCGGGGACGAAGCCATGATCTGTCAGACCCTCAGTCCCCTGCTGAACCGTCACCCCATATTGGCTGAGGTATACGCCTGCTTTGCGGGCATCGCAGGCTTATCTGCCGGCTCACCTCTGCTGAAAATTGCCAAAGGGGAATTTACCGCCGCCGCCAAAACCGCAACAGCAGAGCTGAATACCGCCTGCTGCTTCGGCATCGCCGCCGCCCTGAAACAGGGAACCCCCCGCAACAGCTCCCCCATCGTCCTCTACGCCCCGGAAGCCCTGAAGCAGGCCTGGTGGTATCTGGACCGGGGAGAACCCATCCCGGCCAGGGCCTTCACTTCCCCCTATGTAAAAAAACTAACTGACATACTGAGGTCATCATGAGTAAAAAATCTGCAAAAAAACCTCCCCAAGCCCCGGCAAAAGCTGACCCGCAGCAAAGAGCCGCCTTTCTGGCTCAGGAGGATGCGGTCTACGACGCCCTTATGGCCGGAGATAATGAAAAAGCCAGAGACCTGGCCGCCTCCCTTCCCGCTTATACCGGCCTGCTTGGCAATCGGGCCAGGATCCGCTGTGTCGCCGCCCTGGAAAGCGGCCTCCTGGCGGAGGCCCAGGCCTATGCGGACGAATACTGCCGCCTCCAGCCGGATGGCAACAGCCATTTTTTTCTGGCTCGAGTCCGCTTCGCCAACGGGGAGCGTTCCGGCCTTCTGCCCCTCCTGGAAAAGGCTCTGACCGAAAGCATAACCCCGGGAAACATGGTCCGCTGCTACAACCTCATGGCTACCATCTACCGGGGCCGGGGGGATGCCGCCTCCTCCGCGGCCAACTTCTACCGGGCTTACGAAACCGCGAAAAAATACGGCCTTGATACCGCCTCCGTGGAATACGACAATTACCTTTTCAACAGCCACTACCTGCCCTACGACCCGGCGGAGCTGGCGGAAAAGCACTTCCGCTATCAGGAGATTGCCGCCGGAGCCGGGACCGGCGTCTGCCGGCTGCCCCTGCGGCGGCGGGAAAATATCCGGGCCGG
>CAJTSO010000028.1:0-17674 GCA_910579115.1 uncultured Selenomonadaceae bacterium | reverse complement strand
GGAGCGAGCCCGGAAAATCCGGATCGGCTACATCTCCCCCGACCTGCACGAGCACGTCGTCCTCTATTTTTCCCGCTTCATGCTTACCTGCGCCGATCGGGAAAAATTTGCCGTCTACGCCTATGACCACAGCATTGAGGACAACTACAGCCAGGAGCTGAAAGACGCCATTGACGGCTGGCGGAATATTGCCCGCCTCGACTACCGGGACGCCGCCCGGCTGGTGGCCGCCGACAACCTGGACATCCTCATCGACCTGTCCGGCCACACCAAAAACTCCGTTCTCGGCATCCTGGCTTACAAGCCCGCCCCCATTATCATCAGCGGTATCGGCTACTTCTCCACCACCGGCCTTGACGCGGTAGATTATTTCCTCAGCGATATACACCTTGCCGGGGCGGATGAGCCGGGGATTTACGAAAGCCCCCTCTTTAAGGAAAAGCTCCTGGTCCTGCCCCGCACCCATTGGAGCTACAGCCATCTGCACCCCCGTCCGGCCTCCTGCCTTCATACCCCCGCCCGCCGGAAGGGTTACGTGTCCTTTGGCAGCTTCAACGCCCTGGCCAAGGTCAACGACGAAGTCCTGGCCGCCTGGAAAGCCATCCTTGAAAGGGTGCCCGGCAGCCACCTGATTCTGAAGGGGGACGCCTTTGTGAATCCTCTGGACAGGAAGTATCAGGAAACCCGGCTGAAGGACTTCGGCTTTGATATGTCCCGCCTCGACCTGTGGGGCTCCTCTCCCGACTACCTTGACGTCTACGCAGAGGTGGACATCGCTCTTGACACCTTTCCCTACGGAGGCGGCGCCACCACCCTGGACGCCCTCTACATGAGCGTTCCCGTGATTTCCCTGATTGGCGGCACCCATCACGCCCGCTTTGGCTACAGCATTCTCCAGAACATTGGTCTGGGAGAGCTGGCCTGCGGCACGGTGGAGGAATACATTGACCGGGCCTGCCTTATCGCCTCGGACCTGGAAACCATCGACGCTCTTCATCAGAATATCCGGACCATGCTGGAAAACTCCATCCTCATGGACGGCCGCCGGTACATGGCGGAGCTGGAACCATACCTGGAGGCGATATACGAGGAATATCTCCGGCAGGAAGCCGCCCTTGCTCCGGACCAAGCGAAAACCGTCTCCCAGGCCGATGACATGAAAAAGTATCTGGAACAGGGAGACAACCAGTCTGCCCTGGCTATGGCAGATCAGATTTCGACAGCCGCAACCGATCCCGCCCTCCTCCTTGAAGCGGCGGAAGCCTATAAAAAAGCGGCGGAAGCCTATTACCCCGGCTCACCGGCCAGACGCCGGGAAGCGGTAAACTGCCTCGCCGTGTTGAAAAAACTCACCTCCTTAAAAGCCTCCCCTGTAGGGGAGGTGCCCGCAGGGCGGAGGGGTGATACCTTCTCAGTCAGTCCTGACGGACTGCCAGCTCTCCCAAAGGGAGAGCCATGGGGCCTTCCTGCCTCTCCCTCTGGGAGAGGTGTCATGTCGCCAGACATGACGGAGAGGATGCCTGCCTCCTCCCTTCTCTCCTGGGCGGAAAAGGAGTCCCTTGACTTCAGGGCAGAAACCGCCGCCCTCTGTAACGCTGTTGCAGAACTGACAGCCTCGGCCGGGGACAGTAATCTCATCCATCAGGCAGCGGAAAAGGCCGTCTCCGTTATCCGACAGTTGTATAATCCGGTCCCCTACGCCTACGACCGGGAAGATATCCGGCGCCGCTTCCAACGTCAAGCCGCTACTCCGGAGGAAGAAACCAACGCAGAAAAAACAGCCGGAAAAATCCGCCTTGGCTTCCTGTCCCCTGATTTCTCAAACACGGAATCAGCCAAAACAATCTTCTCCCTGCTGGCATCAATCGATAAACAGCGGTACTTCCTCTGCCTTTTCTTCACCGGCAAGGCCGACGGCTACACGGCGGAATTCAAAGGGATTGCCGATGAATTCCTCGACGCTTCCCCGCTGGGACTGGATTCCCCCGAGGCAATTGCCAGAGAGATCCGCTCCCGGGATATTGACATCCTGGTGGATCTGGCCGGCTTTTCCCGGGGAGGCCAGACTCTGCCGGTTCTAATGTACAAGCCTGCCCCGCTGATCCTTGGGGACCTTGGCTGGAATCCCGCCGCCGGTCTGCCGGAGGTTGACTACCTCATCAGCGACCGCTTCCAGATTGCCACCCCCGATTATCCAGCCGAAGCCCCTTTGGAATTTTACCTGGAGGAGCCTGGACTGACCATCCCCGTTGAAGCGGTTATCGACACCAACGATACGATCAGTCTGGCAGATAATCAGCCTTTTCCGGAAAAGCTGCTGATCCTTCCCCACAGTCCCCGGCCCCTGCCGAAGGAAGCTTCCCCCCTTCCGGGGCCGACTGTTCCTTTGCCGGAAGATGGACTCACCCCTATCGACACCCTTCAGGCCCAGGCGGCGGTCCGTTACGCCCCCTATTTTGAGCAGGGGATAGAGCTTCTCCTGAACCGCTTATTTACCGCTCTCCTGCCCCCGGAGGAGGTGCAGGCCCAATATAAAGCTCTCTCGGATACCTGCCGTCAGCTGACATATCAGGGGAATTTTTCCGCCGCCCACAATCCAGCCTGCCGCCTTTCCGGATTTGAACAACGGCTGACCCCGGACGACCGGGGGATTCTGGGAAATATCTTTGCCCGTACCGGCTGTACCTCCAAAGCCATCCTTTTGCTTCGGCCCCTGCTGAATACGGCCGCTTGGCTGCTATCGACTGCCGGAGCCCGGCCGGATTTTCTCCCGGAACCGGCTCTCCCCCCGGTGGAAAAAACTCAGCGCCGGCTGTCGGTCATTACGGAAACCGCGGCTAACCTGGGACTTCCTGCTCCCGGAGCTTTGACCAAATATCTCTACCTTCTGGCAGAAGCCTATCATGACCGCTGCCACCACATCCAGACCCTGATCGCCGCCTATCTGGGGCTTCAGCTTTTAGGCGAAGACACGTCTGATTATCCTGTGGACGATCCGGCCAGCCTCATCAATCCCCTGGACGCCGCCCCCTGTGGGACCGAGGATACCCCGGAGCTTGCGGAGCGCCGGACTATGCTCTCCGACCTCTATATGAAGGTGGGCATAAAGCTCCTGGACCTTTCCTACGCCCAGGCCACCCACCTTTTCTACCGCCGCAGCGTGGAGCTGCTGCCGCCGGCAAACCGGGGAAAAATCTACAGCGGCTGGCTCATGAGCTACAACTTCGGCGGTATGTCCCCGGAAGCAAGGACATCCCAGCATTTTCGCTACAACGAGCTGCTGGCCGCCGTGAAAAAGGCCGTCCTCACTCCCCCGAAAAAACGGCCGGAAAAGCTCCGCATCGGCTATTTGTCCAACGACTTCCGCAACCATGTAATGTTCTGGTTTATTTACCAGCTCATAGCCGGTTACGACCGAAAGCATTTTTCCGTCACCTGCTTTTCCCTGAACAAAATCCGGGATAACTTCACGGAAATGATTGAGGATCAGGCGGACAGCTTTATCAGTCTGGCGGGAAAGGATTATGCTGAACAGGTAAAGCTCCTCCGGAAAAATCCGGTGGATATACTGGTAGATTTTTCCGGCCACACGGTGGACGGAGCCGTCAGCCTCTTCGCCGCCAGAGTCGCCCCCGTCCAGATTTCCGGCCTCGGCTACATGACCACCACCGGGCTGAAGGACACGGACTACTTCCTTACGGATGAAGCCGCCGACCCTCCTGAAACTAATCCGGAACAATTTTTCAGCGAAAAGCTCCTCTATCTCCCCAGTATGTTCTGCTACACCGGCCGGAGCGACGTGCCGGTACCGGAGTATGCCCCGGTGACGAAAAAGGGGTACGTTCTCTTTGGCAGCTTTAACACCTTCCGCAAAATCAACGACAACGTGCTGAAGCTGTGGAAGGAAATCCTTCAGCAGGTGGAACACTCCCGCCTGCTCATAAAATCCCAGATTTTCATCGACCGGGAATGCGTCTGCCACGTTTATCAGCGGCTGGCTTATTTAGGCTTTGACACAAGCCGGGTCATCATCGAGCCCGCCACCAGCAACTACATGAACCGCTATCTTGACGTGGATATCCATCTCGATTCCTTTCCCTATCCCGGAGGGGGAACGACGGCGGACGCCCTCTATATGGGAGTGCCGGTAATTGCCCTGAAGGGGACGGAACACTCCTCCCGCTTTGCCGACTCCTTCCTGACGGCGGCGGGAGTCCCGGAGCTGCTGGCTGATTCCCCCGCTGAATATGCGGCTAAGGCCGTGGCCCTGGCCAGGGATATTCCCCGGCTGGATCAATATCACCGCACCCTCAGAAATACCCTGCTGAATTCAAAGCTCATGGATACCCCCCGCTATGTATCAGCCCTGGAAAAAGCCTACCGGCGGCTCTATGACGAATGGTACGATAAAAACACAATCTCAAAAGCCTCCCCTACAGGTTAGCATGGCTTGCACACCCCTCAGTCGCCTGCGGCGGCAGCTCCCCTAAATGGGAGCCCACTAGACCGACTAACAGTTACCCGCCTCCCCTCTAGGGGAGGTACCTGAAGGGCGGAGGGGTGAAAGACAAGCCAGACCGTTTTTTATTCACCCCTCAGTCAGCTTCGCTGACAGCTCCCCTAGAGGGGAGCCTACGAGACCGATTAGCAGTTACCCAAAGCCTCCCCTAGAGGGGAGCCTGCGAGGCCGGTTATAAGAAACTTACAATGCAAAAGACCCCCGCCTTTCGGCGAGGGTCTTTTTGCTAGCACATATCCTATTTCCTATGCTATCTTCCTGTAACGAATTACTGGAGGAGGCTGAGGACGTTGGAGCTGTTCTGGTTTGCCTGAGCGAGCATGGACTGAGCGGCCTGCATGAGGACGTTGTTCTTGGTGTACTCGGTCATTTCCTTGGCCATGTCGGCATCGCGGATGGTGGACTCTGCGTTGGTCACGTTCTCGGATGCGGTGGTCAGGTTGGAGGCGGTGTAGTCGAGGCGGGATTCGGCAGCACCGATGGAGGTCTGCTGATCCAGCGCCTTCTGGATGGCGTTGTCAAGCACGGTGATAGCGGCGTTTGCCTTCTCACGGGTACCAACATTCAAAACAGTACCATCATCGCCCTGGAGACCAAGAGCCACAGCGCGCATATCGGTCATGCCGACATTGATGGTCTGGTTAGCCTTGGTGCCAATCTGCAGGTGAATGCTGTTGTCACCGGACTCGTTGACGGCACGGATGCTCTCACTGAAAGCATCAAGAGCGGAGTTGGCCGCCTTGCGGGCATTACCCTGATTGTCAGTGATGCTGATGGAAAGGCCGGCAATCTGTCCGCCAATACCAGAGGCTCCAGCTGCTATCGTCAGAGCGCTTTCACCAGAAGCGGTGTAAACTGAATTTCCAGAGCCATCAACGCCAATCAGAGAAGTGCCGTTGCTGAACGAAAAATCAGCGCTGAATTTGGTGGTACCATCATTCTGGGTAGCACTGTTTATGATAGAAGACAGAGAATTGTTGGATACCTGCATGCTGCAGGTGTAGGTTACACCGTTCTTGGTGTAGCTGATGGTAACAGTATCAGTGGACTGAATGTTCAGGCTGTCACCATTGCGGTTCGCCAAATCAGTAAGTCCTGTAGCAGAAGTAGTAGTAGCTGACAGGCTCTGGTTGGTGAGAGCGGTGGTGGTAGCAGTAGTCTTCTTGTTGTGGGTACCGTCTACCAGGAACTTGCCGTTGAAGGTTACGCTGGCGTTGTCATTGATCTGGTCAATGGACTGGTTCAGCTCCTTCTGGATGGTGGCGCGGTCTTCATCGGTGTTGGTGTCGTTGGCAGCGTTGATTACCTTCTCCTTCAGGGTCTTCAGGATTTCAACGGTGCTGGATACAGCGCCTTCCGCTACCTTCAGGAGGCTGTTACCGCTGTTGGTGTTTGCCTTTGCCTGATCGAGGGAGCGAATCTGAACCCGCATACGCTCGGAAATGGCGTAGCCGGAAGCATCATCCTGAGCGCTGTTGATCTTCATGCCGGAAGATACCTTCTTCAGGCTGCTGGTCAAAGCGTTGGTGTTGCTGTTGAGGGTGTTCAGAGTATTGAGGGCCTGCATGTTGTTTTTTACTACCATTGCCATGATGTTTTTTCCTCCTTGGTTTTAACATCCAAAAAATTTATTCCGGACTTCCCTGTCCGGCGGTTCTATGGCTTCGTCCTCCGGGTGCTAGCGGGCCGGCTGGCTCTTCCATAGCTCCTTCTGTATTTGTTATCGCTGATTGCGGGATAACCTTAAATGTTTTTTGAAAAATTTTCACTGCTTCATATTCAGGATATTCCCCACCGCCGACAAGCCGTAGGGATCGTAAGCCCGGGCGGTCGACTGCCGCTGGCGGCCTCTGGCGATGGCCCGGCGGGCATAGGGCTCGCTTTCCTTATCCAGCCGGCGGATCTCCTCCGCCATGGACAGAGCCTCGGCGGATTGGTTATAACCGGTGTCCGCCAGAGCTATAAGGCAATCGCCGATGACCATCCGCTGGCGGCCCAGCTCCAGGTATTCGTCCACTTCACCGGCCACAATATAACCGCGAAGCTCCTGACTCACCTGAAGGTATCGCTGCCAGTAAGCCTTTGCCGCCTCCAGCCGGGCTTCCGGCTCCCGGGGCAGGCTGGGCAGCGCCGGTTTCGCCGGACCGGCCTCCATAGCAATAACGCTTCCGGTTCCGTAGTTTCCCGTCTGGGGAGAGCCTTTCCCGGCCATCACTCCTCGCCCCTTTCCATGCGGGCCTTCTTCATAGCCTGGGCCCAAGCGTCCCTCAGCTCCGTCATGATGGTCTGAGCCTCGCGGATCGGCTCCAGGTCGCTTTTCAAATTCCCGATGAAGATCCGGTCGTAGCAGTAATTATAGAGGGGCAGGAGCTGCTGGGCGATTTCATACTCCATTTTCAGGGTCATGCGGAATTCGTTTATAATCTTCTGCGCCTTCTGAAGGGCGGTATTCGCCTCTTCGTACTTCTTTTCTTCCAAAGCCTTCATGCCCTCGCTCAGAAAGCGGAGGCAGCCATTGTACAGCATGAGGGTCAGGGCCTCCGGGGTGGCGGTCATGATCTGCTGGCGCTTATAGGCTTCAGCGGCAGGATTTGTCATAGATTTCTCCTAACATCTAATCGGTCTAATCGGCTCCCCTCCAGGTCGGCATGAGCACTCAAGCCGCTGAAAGCGGTAACCGATAATCCGTCTCATAGGCTCCTATTGAGGGGAGCTGCCGCCAAAGGCGGCTGAGGGGTGATGTAAGCCAAGCAACTGCCTTGCCTGTCACCCCTCCGGCGGCTACGCCGCCACCTCCCCTGGAGGGGAGGCTTTGGGGGGAGGCGTTAATCCCCAAGGGTAAATCAGCCGTTGTTTCCGGTAATCATGGCCAGCTGAACCGACATTCTCATTATTAAGACTTCCAGATTATCGTATTTCTTGTAGAGGCTGTCCTGATATTTGTCCATCATGGTCTTGAAGCTGTCCATCCTGGTCTTCAGGCCGGTGATCTTCAGCCCCAGGGTGCTTTGATCACCGGAGTCTCCGGAAACCCCGGCGTAGTCCTTCACCTTGTCCATGCCATCGGCCAGGGATGTATAGTAGAGGCGGTTAGCAATACCGGTGTTGCCGTAGGACTCCTTTTTCAGGTAGTTGTAATTGCCGGAAGCCTTTTCCTTCTCCGTAAGGTCACTCCAGGTCTTCAGGTGGTTGTATTTGCCGGAGGCCTTGTCCTCGTCACTGAGTTTTGCCCATTCAGATTCGCCGTCCCCATCGGAGGCAAAGATCTGGTAAACGCAGTCCGGATCTTCGCTCAGGGCTTTCTCCAGCTTGTCCATATCCAGGGTAAGGTGCCCCGAGTAGTCTAACTTGCCACTGCTGAGTGTGCTGCCGGTAATACCGATGGCGGAAGCGCTGTTGTATTGGGAATCCACCGAGTCAACCCGGGTATAAATGGACTCCCGGAGGGAGCTGACAATGCTCCGGAGAATGTTGCTATTGGAGAGGAGCCCCGTCTTGGCCTTTTCTTCCCAGGTCTTGATCTGGGCCTCGGTCATGTCCTTCTTTTCCGCGTCGGTCAAGGGTTCGTAGCTGGAGGATTCCTCTTTGATGAGGCTGTTCAGCTCGTCAATAAGCTCATTGTACTTGTCGACGAACTCCTGCACATTCTTTTTGATGGCCTCCGTATCCTGGGTGACGGTTACGGTAGATGTTTCACCGGGCTTTGCATCGTTGAAGGTATAGTTGACCCCGGCTACGGTCACATAATTTTTCTCCAGGGTATATTCCTTACCATCTATGTTGACAGACGCGTCCGTGCCGTAAGCCTTCACGGTGGACCCAACCCCAAAGGTAATGTTGCCGGAAGCGGCGGTGTCCAGTTTGGTGGGGTCAGAGCCGTCCGGTACGCCCAGCTCGCCGTTGCGGGACTGGCGGAGGTTCAGATTGTTCAGGAGAGTGGCCGCGTTGTCGTCTCCGGCGGTTATATCGATGCGGTTTTTCTCACCGGAGCTGGTATTGTAAATCTGGAAGCTGTCGTTGACGGAGTCGTAGCTGGCGCTGAGTCCAAGCCCCAGGTTCTTGATATCGGTAGCCATGCCGCTGAAGGTCTTGCCGTCGGCCAGCTCCTTGTAGGTGTAGGAAATCTCTTTCGTTATCTCTTTTCCGTCCTCGCCTACTTCACCGGTGACGATGGAGAACTTCAGGGCCACGTCATCAGCGGCCACGGTTTTTTCAGTGCCGCTTAATTTGACCTTGTAGCCGTCGCCCTCCGCCTCTATGGACTGGAATATGGAATCCGCCAGCTTATTGGAGTTCTTTGCATCACTTTCTCTTTCAATTCCCTTCGCCGACATAAGGTAGGCGTTGGAGGCCACAGAGTTTACCACTACCTTGTGGGTCATGGCCAAGGCCGAAGCGTTGGCGGTAGCGGTGACCATGCCTTCATTGCTGCTCTTGGCGCCCATAGTCATGAGCGAGCTGCTGAGCTTGAAGCTGGAGGTTACATCCTGGAATTCCTTCAGCTTGGCGTAGACTTCGTTGTAAGCTTCCTTAACCCACTCCTGCTTGGTGGCGTTCTTGTACATTTTATCGTATTGCGACTGTTTGCTCATCATGCCGGCCTTGACCATGGACTCTACGTCCAGGCCGGAACCAGAGAGACCGTAAATTCCGTTTACACCCATGATTTTTTCCTCCTATAAACAGGGCCAGAGACCTGACCCTCCAATGATTTTTATTAAAATGAACGGCTTGTCTAAATGAATTATACTATGCGGTCAAGGAAAGCGCCAATCCATTCCTTTGCCTTAACCATGGATTCTATAAGCTCTTCCGGGGGATATTCCTTGATGACCTCGCCGTTTTTTTTGTCCATCATCTTTACGGACATCATGTCGACTTCTTTATTATAGCTGAACCGGAGGTCGCAATTTATTTTGCTCATGAGCTCGTTGAGCTTGGCGGTCATGTCGGAGACGGTTTCCTCCGTAAATTCCTCCGGTTTCCTGGCCGCTTCAATGGCGGCGTCAAGCTCGTCGATGTCGGTGACCGCCGCCGGGGCGTTGACCCCTCTTGTAGGCTGAGGCTGGGCCGTCTGCTGAGCCTGCCGGCCCTGCTTCGTCTGAGCTCCTTGTTTTCCGGCAGTAAAACCCTCCGCATCGCTGACGGGCTTTACCCTTCCCACCGGTTCTACAGCCGCGGCTGTGCCCCCTCCCTCCAATGCTCCGATGACCACCGAGGCGGTCACCACATCCTGAATCCGTCCAATCATTTTTATCCCTCCATAGATTGTTAAAGCATTTGCTCAATCCTTTGAGCAAAAAAAATTTCTCTGCAAATACATCGCAAAATTTATCTATTAACTTAAATTTTACGGTGAGGGCAGGGAACTGACGTCCAAAGCGGCGGTGGCGGCGGCAGCGGTATTTTCCTGCCGGATCGCGGTGTATATTTCCCCCCGGTATATCTTCATATCTCCCGGAGCGTCAATGGCAATGCGGACATTATCCCCCTGGACCTCGGCGATGTTAATGACGATATTATCGCCGATATATATCTGCTGCTTCGGTTTCCGCGTAAGAACCAGCATTACTCCCCGCCTCCCTTTGGCTCCTGAAATAGGCGGTGCTTCGTGGTGTAGCCTGACGTTTCCAGGATTATCTGCCGGGCCTGGCCGTTCTCCTTGTTTACCACTATAGGAGCCAGAAGATTGGCCGACAGGCGGCTCACATCCCCATCCGGTACAGTGACCAGGGTGTAGATGACAGCATCCTCATCGCGTTCAAGCCTCAGCTTCTCCACCACATCATCGGTCAGCTCACAATGGTAATCCGGGAAAAACAGGAAGGGCCGGGTCAGGAGGAAAGCCAGCTCCGGCGTAAGGAAGGACTGCATGAAAACGTAGGGGCTGTCCTCTGCCGCCGGAATAAGGGCAAAATCCCGCTCTTTTTCAAAGGCGGGAAACCCCTCTTCAAAGTGGAGGCAGGTAAGGGTATCCGCATCTATTTCGCCGAAGCGGGCAGTCTTTAACATCTTCATTTTTATCCTCCCTATGTGAATCTGCAAATGCGGTCTGACAAGATAAATTTGAAAATTGGCACCGGTTGGTGGCAGTTGGTGGTATAAATATGAGGTTGGCAGTTTGTCTGTCACCCCTCAGTCAGCTTCGCTGACAGCTCCTGCCAACCTACAGGGGAGCCTATAAGACGGATTAGCGGTCAGACGGAAGTATCGTAGCCGCCGATGGAAATCCAGTTGCGGATATATCCTTCGTCCTTGAGATACCCTTCAATGTATCCTTTATTAAATTCCGTACTGCTGGGGATACCGGCATGGGTATCTATGGCGTATTTGTAGCGGCCCGGATCAATTTCGCCCTCCACCCGGCTGGGGTTCACGGTGATAGTCGGATCAGGTATCGACTGAACTACCATCCGCCGGGATTTGTTGACGGAGGCCCAGAACTGGTTTACATAAGCGGCTACGGCTCGGGCGGCGGCTCCCTTTTTCCCAACGCTTTCAATATTCTGTTGGGCTTCCTGAGTATGACGGCTTGTGGCCTGGGCGAGGTCGCTCTGACCCCGCTGGGCCCCTTCCCGGCACAAGTCGCTCATGGTGCGGAAGCCATAGGCGTGACGGCTGGGATAGGTGTCAACGTTTATAGTCACGAGGGTGGCGTACTGGTTTGACCGGGCGAGCTGTATATCACTGCTGCCGGTGGCCTGATCAATGGGGGTTGAGAGAGTGGACAGCCGGGAGCGGGAGGCTGCCACCGGCAGGGAATGGGACGTGTTGAGGTATTTCATTTCCGCAAGCATGGCAGTCTCCTTTCCTGTGGTGGGAATGATTGGGGCGAGATTATAAATAAAGAGGCAGGGGGATTTATCTGTCACCATTCCGGCACCTTCGGTGCCACCTCCCCTACAGGGGAGGCTGTTAGACCGGTTAGATATTACCCCTCAGTCGCTTTCAGCGGTTTAAGTGCTCATGCCAACCTAAAGGGGAGCCTATGAGGTTTCACCCTCTCAGTCACCTTCGGTGACAGCTCCCCCAGAGGGGGAGCCAAGAGTGTCTTGCCTCTCCCTTTGGGAGAGGTGGCACATCGTTAGATGTGCCGGAGAGGGTATTTGCCTCCCCCTTTAGGGGAGGTGGCCGTCAGTGCGACTCCCTAAGCTCTGCCGTCGCTACGCTCGGCAATCGCTAAGGTCGCGTGCATGACACTCACTAAATTCGTCTATCGTTTCACTTGGACTCATTAAGTGAGTTAGTCAAGCCGGTGGGGTGATAGATTAGACGAATATATTGCTTATCATGTCACCTCAGTCAGCTTCGCTGACAGCTCCTGCCAACCTAAAGGGGAGCCTTTAAGCGGATATTACAAGTAGTCAGCCAGAGACAGGGGGAGGACCCGGCTGCCTACGGCCAGGGACATACTGTAGATGGTGGTTATGGTGTTCAGCATGACGCTGAGCTCGGCCACATTGGTATCGGCAACGGAGGAAATATCCCCGGTAATGGTGAGGGCCTGATCTCCCAGCATGGACTGGACATCGGTATAGACCTGGGCCCGGGCCGCCATTTTAGTTTCCGCCACCAGCACATCGTCGTGGGCATCGTTGGCTACCGTCACCCCGTCGCTCTGGAGCCAGTGGCTGTCGCCGCACTCCGTCCTTTTTACGATAGCGTACAGGTTGTTCATCATGGCGGAGCCGCTCTGCTCGTTGCCGGAGAAGGGATCGTCAAAGAGATCGGTGCCGCAGAGGTCCAGGCCGTTTACATTCACCGTGTCGCTGGTCTGATCCTCCTGGCCGTTTTTCTTGGTCATGGAGATATGCTTTGTATCTCCCTGATAGGTGACGATGGTCTGGTTAATGGTATCAAATTTCAGTTCCACTGCCTCACCATCGATCGTCGCGGTCGCTGACCAGTCTTTTCCTACGCCGGTTGCATCTTTAATGACGCCCCGGTTATCAAAATGGTCGCTGATCTTCACATCGCAGACAGGCGGCGTACCGGGTGTCCCCAACTGTCCAGCCGCCATAGTAGCGTTATCTACAACAGAGCTGCCCAAAGCAATTTGATCCTTGTAGCCTTCCTGAACAAAATCCTTGGTGTAGAAATAGCCAGTGCGGGTATTGAGGTAGTACTCATTTTCATCGCTGCCTTTCAGCACCAGGAACTGGGTGACAGCTGTTCCCCCGTTAGCATCGATGGTGTCCTGGTCATTAAAGAACTCGATTTGCTTTTCATCAAGGCTCTTGATACAGCCTCTGTCCAGCTCCTCCGTGGAGGTGACAAAGGGCTGCGTCAAGTCCGCCTGACCGGCGAAAAGGTAACGGCCGTTTACCTGAGTATTGCCAGCGGACACTACCTGCTGGACACAGCCCAGGATTTCCTGTGCGATAGCCTGCATATCGGTTTCCGTATTGGAGTCGTTGGCGGCTTCAATTACCTTCTCCACCACGGTCTTGAGCCGGTCGGTCATATTCACCATGGCGGAGTCGGTATTCTTCATCCAGCTGAGTCCGGTCTTCACATTTTCCTGATACTGGGTGTTTTCCGCCTTACTGTCGGAGAACCGCAGGTACTTGGAATAGCCGATGGCATCGTCGCTGGGGCGGTGGAGCCTCGAGCCGTCAGACTGCTCCATGAGCTTTGTCTGCTGCTCGAAAATATTATTTGTCTGGGTAAGATAGTTATCTACCATCATTGTGCTGGATACGCGCATGATAGCCTCCTGTTTAGTTTGTTATCTGTTATCTGCCGACGGTGCCGGTGCTGTTGACGAGGCGGTCGAGCATTTCATCCATGGTGGTAAGGCAGCGGCTGCAAGCGGTGTAGCCGGTCTGGAACGCAATCATATAGGTGAGCTCTTCGTTCCAGTTTACGCCGGAGGTGGACTCACGCCAGGTATTGATCTGCTCCAGCATACTTTCCTCATAGTCCAGGTTGGAGCCGGTGGTTTCCGTCCTGATACCGAGGCCGGTCATGGAGGCATTGTAGTAGGTATTGAGGGAAACGTCCCCGATGGATCTGTCCCCTACCGGACGGCCCGTCTCGGCCTTCGTCAGGTTGAAAATAGTGGAAATCAACGTGGCGTTGGAGCCGTCGCCGGTACCGTTCAGGTCAGCTTTCAAGCCTGTGGGCAGACCTGTTGTATCATCATAAGTAATACCATCTATAGTAATTTTGCTACCGGGAGCCAACGTCTTAGCGTCTGTGGTACCATCCTGGTATATGTAGTTTCCATCTATATCAAGGAGGGGGGTGCCGTCATCATTATAAAGCCGGGCGTAGGTGCGGGCGGCCACATACTGTTCTCCTCCGGCCTGGGTCAGCTCGGCGGAAACGTGGAGCTGGGCAATGGCTTTGACGCCCCGAACGTCGAAGTCAGCTCCAGCAGCAGAAGTATCATGAACCCGCAGGAAAAATTTCCCGCTGCCGGGAACCACTTCCTCCCATCTGTATTCATATTTCTGCTCCCCGTAGAAGTTCAGTCCGGTGGTTTCTCCCTTATCAATGCCCACGCCGGTCCGGTGCTGGTCGTTCATGGTGGTCAGCAGGAAGCAGGCGATATCGGCCAGGGTGTCAATATGGCCCTTGTCTTCAGCCACATTGTCCAGATTTCCCTTGAGGATACCTTCCAGTCCGTTGAAGAGGGTGCCGGTTTCCTGTATTTGCAGGGTATAATCAGTAATGCCGTACTCTTCGCTGTCCACCCGGTTGCCCAGCTGCAGGTGAAGGTTGCTGATGCCGTTGACGATGGAGGTGCCGTTTGACACGATGCTGTACATTCCCTGGCCGTCTTCGTAGACATTTATATTCATATAGGCGGAGAGCTCATCCACCAGCAGGTCCCGCTGGTCCCTGATGTCATTCGCATTGGCCCCGTTGGCTTCCAGGGTGAGGATGCTCTTGTTCAGAGCCACGATGCCATCGGTAATGGTGTTTACCTTTTCCACATTGAGCTTCAGATCCTCGTACTCCATGTTTATCTGCTGCTGGATCTGCTCGGTAAAGAGGGCTATCCGCTCCGCCAGGCTGCGGCCCTTTTCAATGACCGCCGTCCGGTTGGCGGTGACAGAGGCGTTGGCGGAGAGATCAACCCAGGACTGGTAAAACTCCGTCATGGCGCTCTGGAGGCCATTATCGCTGGAGTCGTTGAAAATTTCCTCGATCTTGTTGTAGTTTTTCAGCTGGGTTTCGTAATAGCCCTTGGAGGCGCTTTCCCGCCAGTATTGTTTGTCGGCATAGGCATCCCTCGCCCGGTTAATAGCCATGCCCCCGGCGCCGTTTCCCACATAGGAAGCCCCAAAGGTGGTATATACCTTGCTGGCCCGCACGGCGCCCACGTCCACGCTCTGACGGGAGTAGCCGTTCGTTCTGGTGTTTGTTATGTTGTGGCCTACAGTATCGAGGCACAGGCTGTACGTCTGAATACCGCTGAGCATTGTATTCAGGCCGGCAAATGATGATCTCATAGTATTTTATTATCCTTTCTTACACTGAGGCGTCCAGCATATCCACTGCCCGCCCTGCTCCCGGCTGAGCGGCGGTGGCGGCGTAGGTGGTGCCGGCACTGGCGCCCGTCAGGACGTTGATGCTGAAATTTACATACCCGACATCCTTGTCCAGCAATACAGCATTCTTACCAGCGGCCGCTTTCAGGGCTTCCAGCCGCTCGCGCACGCGGCTTAAAAGCTCCCGGGCCATCTTCTTCTCCGGCGAGGAGCGAAAACCGTTCAGAACCTCTTCCCAGTTATTTTTGTTTCTTTCCTTTATATACTGGTCAGAGGATTTTTCCGCCTTGCCCAGGCTCAGGAGAGTTTTTTCCATTTCCAGGGAGAGGCGTCCTGCCTCGTCTCCCTTGTTTTTCTTCAGGGCTTCCTCCAGCGCCCGGGAGCTGTCCGCCAGCCTGCCCAGCAGCAGGAGCTGTACCCGTAAAAGTTCTATCGCTCGCTTCATGATCCTGTTCCCTACGCTTCAAAATCCAAGCTCTTGCGGTGGGCGGTGGTGTTTTCGCTGCCGCCGGGGCCGTAGCTCTGGTCCACGCTGGTCTTGCTGAGCCGGTTCAGTTTGTAGGTGACTGCCTGGAGGGCGCTTTCCATCAGCAGGGTGTTGCCGCCGCTGGCGGTCCTGACGGCCTCAACCTTGTCGCTGAGCCGGTTCCCTGCCTCAAGGAGCTGCTTCTTTACCTCCTCAGGGGCCAGCCGGTAGAGGTCCCGGCGGTTTATCTCCGGGCTGATTTCCCCGTTGTCCTCCCGCTCCGCCAGAGACGTGAGAAGCTCCAGCCGTCTCTTTTCCAGCCGGTCGATTTCCCCGATGGTCTTTTCCTCGGCCTTCCGGATCAGGTCAACCTTCTGAAAATCCACGCCGATGAGGGCGGTATGTTTCTTCGCCGCCAGCTTCAGGAGGACGTCGTATTGCTTTGTAATGTCCCCCAAAAGGACGATCAGCTGCTGCCACATACGCTTTCCCTCAGAATTTATAATTCATAATGCTTTCCGCCAGCTTTTGGCTGTCGATATGGTAGCAGCCGCTCTCGATGAGAGCCGTGAATTTCTCTACCCTATCCATGCGTACGCCGTCGGAGTCCGCCCCGGCCCGGAGCTTTCCCAGGGCGGTGCTGAAGGTTTTGGCATTGCCGCTGAGGACTACCTCATCCCCGGCCCGGGGACGGGCGCATTCCCTGGCGCTGTTTTTGCCGCCGTTTGACCAGGTTCTGTTGTAGATACCGGCCGCCGCTTGAATGTTGTTATTGATGATCACGCTGATCACCGCCTTTCATTGTTGCGAAACGAAGCGATAAAGCTCAAAATTGATAGCAAAACTCAAGAGGCTATGCCTCTCTGTATTGTTTATCGAAAAAAAATGCAGAGGCTTAACAACCTCTGCATTGGTTTTTCAAAATATTTTACTTTTTCTCTTCCCGCCGGTCCATGGAATACATCCCGGCTGTCTTTCGGGCGGCGGCGTTGATGATAGCCTTCTGCTGGGCGACGAGATCCGCCGTGACCTGCCGCTGGCAGGTGGAGCAGTAGTCCCCGTGATCAATCATGGCGCCGCACTTGACGCAGGGATACTGGAGATTCACGCCGGGAATGTTGGCGAAGCGCCCCTGACGGATCATCCGGCGGACCACCCGCTCGGATATGCCGGTGGCTTCACAAACATCCGCGATGGTGGCTCCCTGATTGTCCCGAACATAAGCCGCCACCGTTTCCTCCGCTTCCTGTTCCTTCTGATAGCAGTCAGCGCAGATACCGGAACCCGAGTCAAGGTACAGACGGCCGCAATCAGGACAATTTTTCAATTTGTTTGCCATTTCGACTCCCCCTCAAAGCGCTTTTTGTCCATTATAGTGAAAAAGACCTTTTCCTGCAATAATTTCAAAAAATTTTCTTTCCCATTTGAGTTTTCTCCGCCAATACTGTAAAATTGGACGGATATAAACGGATTTTATTTTCTGTTTCCCGCGCCGGTTCAGGATTTCTGTCCGCAAAGGATGTAACGCCGAAAGGATGAACAGCTCTGGAGAAAATTATTCCGGGAGAAGCTAAAGATAAATTGGCCGATCTGACGCCGGAGGATCTGGCCGTCATCGAGGAGAGCATTCCCCTTGACCACCGGCAGGAGGCCTGTGAGCTGCTGGGCAAGGGAGACAATCTGCTGAAAATCCTGCGGGAGGGCCTTGGCTGCCGCTTCGCTACCCGCGGAGACAAGCTGATTATCATCGGCTCCGCCCATCGAGTCCGGGGCGCGGTCTCCGCCGTCAACGCCCTGCTTTCTCTCGTCCGCCGGGGCACCAGCCTCACGGAGCAGGAGGTACGCTATGCCATCCGGCTGGTGGAGGCGGGAGAAGAAAAATCCCTACACCGGCTGTTTGGGGACGTGCTGCTGACGGCCCACGGAGGGAAGCCGGTCCGGGTACGGACATTGGGGCAGCAGGAATATGTCGGTCTCATCCGCCATAATGATATAACCCTGGCGGAGGGGCCCGCCGGCAGCGGCAAGACATTTCTGGCGGTGGCCATGGCGGCGCGGGCCGGCAGCGGCCAGGATGTTCAGGGGCTTTGGTCCGCCTGGAGGCTTCTGAAGCTCTGGTCCATCCCCTTCTTTGTTTTGAACTTTCTGTACAGCGTTTTGGCCTGGTTTATCATTGTGGCCGCTTCCAGA
>CAJTSO010000027.1:23070-23537 GCA_910579115.1 uncultured Selenomonadaceae bacterium | reverse complement strand
CCTCCCCTATAGGGGAGGCTATTTTGTCAACAGTCTGGATCGGATGTTCAATCCGGTTTTCTTTCATTCGGTGGAAAATCCCCCATTGCTTTTCCGGCAATGGGGGATTTTTGTTGTGTCTCTATTATACCTCCGGCTTCAGCTCCGCTCCATACTCCTTCAGGAACCGCTGCCGGTACTGGTGATAGGAAGGATCAAGAGGCTTCTCGGCGGGACAATGGATGCACCAGAAGTCCGGTGACTGGCGGGGGACCACCACCGACAGCCCCCGGCGGCGGTATTCCCGGCAAAGGGAGCTGTCATAAAAATGCCAGCCGTCAAAGAGATCAGAGCGCCAGGGAATATCATAAATACTATCGGCTGCCGGCGCTGCCCCAAGGCTCCCATTGAGGAGGGCTTCCGGCGAAGCTGACTGGTAACCGTCAATCGGTCTGATTGGCTCCCCTATAGGGGAGCTGGCGGCGAAG
>CAJTSO010000027.1:936-23060 GCA_910579115.1 uncultured Selenomonadaceae bacterium | reverse complement strand
CGCCTGGGGGGTGGAGAGTCAACGACTCGTCTTTCCTGTTTACCCCGCCGGCCTGACGGCTGCCTCCCCTAAATGGTAGGCTTTGGATGGCGGACGCTTTTACAAAGGCGGGCCCCCTTGCAGCCAGGAACAGGCCGTCAACGGCTTCCACTCCCTGGTAAAATTTTCCGCCGGAGGGCTCGTGGTGCTCGGCCAGGGCAATGCTTTCCGGCTGGCAGGCGTGGAGCACCTGCCCGGTCAGCCGCCGGCCGTCCCACCAGATGCCCGTTTCCGGCAGGCGGCGGCAGCCGATGAGGCCCACGAGGCCGATTCTGTCGGAGCAGGAGAACAGAGACAGGAGATTTTCCACCATTTTTTTATTTACCACTAAAACATCCTGATGCAGATAGACGATGATAGCCGCCTGACTGGCCAGTCTCCGCCCCTGTTCATAGCCGGCGGCCATCGAGGCCGCTCCCCTGACAGGGATAAGTTGGGCTGACCAGCCCGCCGGCAGGGGCAGGGATTTAAGATAGTGGCAGCATTCGGCGTAGACGGCTTCGTCATTTACGCAGGTAACGAAAGCGATTGTATGGGGATGGCCGTCAATAACGGGAGCCGGGATTTCCGCTTCCCCTTCCGGCTCGAATAAATCCGAAAAATCCTCAGGCTCCCGCTCCTCCCATGTTAATTCTAATTCTGCCAAAATCTCTTTTAATTCCCAAGCGGCGGCCTCCGTCAGGGCGGAGGAAATCCGCCGGAGAAAATTTTCTCTGTGCCGGGGGAAAATAATCGAGCTGATAAAGACGGCCAGGCGGCGGAGGGGAATTTCGGCAATCGAGTCCAAATCCCCGTCCTTTTCTATCTCATATTCGATCCGGCGGAGCCGGGCGGCAATGGCCCCGTTTTCTCCGGGATATTTTTCCTCCGTTTTCAGCACCCGAACAATGGGGGTATGTGGACGGCAAAGCTCCAGCCAGAAGCGGTTGTTTTTGCCGTCAACCGGACAGCCGGGATCCTGCCCCAGCGGAAGCAGAGCGACATCCTTGTAGAAGGAGGCGTACATCAAATCTCTGATTTCCCGCCGCCCGTAAAGGTGGCGGTCAAAGAAACGGTGCCATCCTTCCTGAGCCTCCTGAAGGATCGGACGGTAGTCGGCATTCAGCTGAGCGGTAATGAGCAGGCCCGCCGGAGTCAGGCGTTTTTTCAAAAGGGCCAGCAGACCGCCGGCATCCACGGCGAATTCCGCCAGCCGGGGAATGATGATATAGTCATAGCGAAGAAGCTGCCCGGCCGGTTCAGCCTGCCCTTCCTTTTCAGCGGCGGCAAGGCGCTTTGCCAGCTGTTCAAGACGGCGGGCAAAGGCGGCGGCGGTGATGAAAAATTCATCGTAGCAGTCTCCCTCCTGGAAAATATCTTCCCCGGCGGGGGCAAAGAGTCCCCGGAGCCTGGCGGCAAATTCCCGGGAGGCGAGGACATAAACATGGCGGGGCAGCCCCTTTGGCGCCCCGCTTATGATGTTCTCTATAATATTTAGCAATTCCTGGTCAAGATCGTAGCTTCGCAGCCAGGCAGGCGCGCCGATGGACATGGTGCCTCCTTAATGAATAGGCGGGAACTTATCGAACCCTCTCAGTCAGTCCTTCCGGACTGCCAGCTCTCCCAAAGGGAGAGCCAAGGGGTTCTTGCCTCTCCCTCTGGGAGAGGTGTCATGTCGTCAAACATGACGGAGAGGGCTTGCCTCCCCTAAAGGGGAGCCTACTAACTAGATTGATTAAGAGTTGCCCTTTCGGGAGAAAAGCCCCTTCAATCCCGCAAGGAGCGTTGTTTTTTCCCGGGGAATTTCCTCTGCCGGTATTTCCGGGAGCCGGTCCCGGCCGTCGGCGATGACGGAAGGTTTTTCCCCGGCAGCTTCGTCTCTCTGCCGCTGCCAGAGGAAGTCATAGGCCGCTTCCAGGTCCGTCAGGAAAACGGCCGGATCTCCCAGGGCTGACTCCCTTACCGCCAGGGGAAGGTTTTTCCCCAGGTCTTTCCGCCGCTTGTGATCCCCGGCCAACCTGTCAAAGAGATTGAGATAGCTTTCCTGATCTCTGGCGATAAATTCCGCCAGGGATACATGACGCAGGACTGTCCCGCCCAGCCGGCGGTCATAGCGATGGCTGCCCGCCGGGGAACCGTCCTCAAGGGTAATCACCGGCAGTCCGGCGGCCAGCCCCCGGGCGGTGAAGGCGCAGGACGCCGAGCCGTCATCCAGCAGCAGGTCAAAGGCCCCGGGCTGTAAAAGGGGCAGAGGGCCGCTGCGGCTGAAAACAAGCTCCAGCTGATCCGGGGGCAGGCCGGCCGCCGTCAGAGGCTCCTTCACGAAGCGGATGGCATCGTTTTTGTCTCCGAAGTCATGGCAGAATACCAGCTTCGCCGCCGGATGACCCTGCAGTATTTTCCGGTACAGCTCCAGGGTTTCCTTCGTGATGGCCCGGTAGTCCGTAAGGGATAGACAAACCAACTCCGGATCGGCGATAAGGGATTGGTTGAGGGGGCTGCTTTCCGGTTCCTCATCCTTAAAGTCCGGAGGCGGCAGGAAAGGGGAAAACCGGGCGGCCCAAAGACTGTGGGGAAGAACCAGCAGCTTTTCAGCGAAGTCCTCCGCCTCCTTTATGAAGGGAACGGTGACGGCCGGGGCCTTGGGGGGCTCCTCCGGCTCCGCGGGTTCCTGCCGCTGGCTCAGCCCTTCCGCAAGGCAGGCTTTGAAGCCGCTGCCGATATTTTGGGAAAAATTTCCCAGCCTTTCCAGCCCTCCGGAAAGACCGGAGGATAATTTTTGCAGGGAATCCCGCAGCCGGTAGTGCTCCTCCCTGGAGAGGCGGGAGTAAGTTTCCGCCGCCGTTTCTGCCGCGTGAGCCTCGTCCAGCTCGATTATATCCGTCATGGAGCGCATATCGCTGAGACTGTAGGCCAGGTGGATCCTGTTGCGGGCCTCCCCGGCGCTGCGGCTATCGGCGGCGGAGGCGGCCTGACTGAGGGCGGCATTGTACCCGCGGCGAGTATTTGTATTTTGCTCCGGCTCCTTCTCCGGGGGCAGCTCCTCCGTCCCGGCTGGCTCGTACTCCCCAAAAAGGAGCTGGTCGCCGATGATATAGTCGAGACAGTTAAGCCCGGCTGACCGGAGCAGGAGAGGAGCAGGCCACGCAAGCTGGATCCTGGCCGGGCGATAAGCGAGAATGGCCAGGGGGGAGGCCCCGAGAGAGCGGAACCCGGTGAGTGTCACCAGCATATCCGGCCCGGCCTCATGGATGATTCCGGCGGCTTCCTGGGGGCTGTAGCCGGAAAGGTCGGTAACGTCCACCGGCAAATCCCCGGGAGCCTCGTGTCCCGCCAAAAGCGACCGGTGATGGCAGGGAGCGTAGCGGTAAAAGGAGGGTACGACTTTCATCCTGTCGTGGCCGGTAAGGGTTCTGGTCAGGTCTATGGCATCGGGGGCGAAGAAGTCCTCCGATAAATAAGCCACCCGGTAAGGAGGCCCGGCGGTTCCCCGGTAGCGGCGGTAGGGAGTGACTCTCTCCGCCTGATAGCGAAATACCGCCGAAGCCCGGCGGTATTCCCGGGGATTTCTCTCCGGGGCGGCTATGGCGGCGAGAACGCCGCTGAGAGACAGCTTATCCCCTTCGTTACAGAGGGGCAGACAGGCAGTGATCTCCCGGGCGGCAGCAGCCCTGTCACCGGCCCGGGAAAACAGCAGCCCCGCCATGAGCCGGGCGGCCCGGATATCCTCCCGGGAGGTGTCCGGGTCATTGACCGCCAGAGAAAGATAATCCTCTATCAGGTCGGCGGCCCGGCTGAAAGCCCCTTCCGTCAATGAGAGTCGGGCGGTGATGTACCGGGCCCGAAGGTTTGCCGGGTCAAGGACGGACAGCCGTCCCAAAGCGTCCCAGGCATCATGGGAACGGCCTTCCCGGCAGGCCCTCTCCGCCGCCGCCAAAGCCTCCCAGGCGGCGCGGGTCATAAGCGGCATTGGCGATACCTCCTGACTGTTAAAACGAGAAGGAAACCCATCACTGGTGATTGATTACATAAAGGAGGGCCAGGTCGGCGGCGGGCAGCTGGGCCGCCAGCTGGAGCGCTCCGTCCCGGTCGCCCTTGGCAGCCTTTACCACGGCCAGGTTTTTGATGGTGGCTTCATCATTTTCATCAATGGCCAGGGCGGCGGTGAGGAAATCAAGGGCTTTGGCGATGTTACCGTCCACATAGTGGGCTCCGGCAAAGAAATTCAGGAGGCGGAGCTTGGCGGTCAGGGCAATGCTCCGGCCGGTGATAGTTTCCGGGGTTTCTTCGTCCGGGGCGTATTCCGCCGCCTCTGAAGCTTCAAAAGCGGAGACGGCGCCTGCCCTCGGAGCCTCCTCCTCACCGGCCTTGGCGGCGGAATTGATCCTTTCCTTCAGGCTGTCCAGGGTATCTTTGATGGAACCGCTGTCGATGGAGCCGATCTGTTCCCTGACCTCCGCGACTTTTTCCCGGACAGAGTCCCTGACTTCCCCAGCCTTTTCCCGAACGGATTCCCTGACTTCCCCGGCCTTTTCCTGAACGGTCTCCCTGCCCAGGGCGACGGCATCGCTGAGGCTGTCCTTAATGACCTTGGCGCTGCCCGTGACGGCGGTGGTGATGTTTTTCTTAATATCGTCCAGGCTCATGACGGTGATTTTCGGCTTTGACTCCTCAGGGGCCGGAGCTTCCTCCTGCCCGTCCGGCCCGTTCTGGGAGGCAGCGTCCCCTTCATCCGGTTCCTCCGCCGGGGGAATATCCATAAATTTAGCCAGCAGGGGATAATTTTTCCGGATGTTGTCTTCCTCCAGGCGGTAATAGGCAAAGAGGGAATCCTCGATGGTTATCCGGTCGTCCTCCGTAAGGACGCCGCTGTAATTCCGGAGAATGTACTCAAAGATTTTGAAGGCATCCTCGATTTTATTCTCCATGAGGCAGAGGCGGCCCAGGAGCATCCGGGAGCCAAGATGTCCCGGGTTATAGTAGAAGGTGTTTTCAATCCACTTGCCGGCCCGGTCAAAGTCACCGGTCATAAAGTAGCAGGTGGCAAGCTGGCAGCAGAGATCAGCGTCCACTATCTTGTCGGACACCAGCTCGGCGATAAGGTCTACGGCATCGGCGTACTTGCCCCCATCAATTAGGCGGGTGACCTCCTCCCGGCGGGCGGCGGCGCTGGCGGCTCGCTGACCGGCCTGTTTCTTTGCCTGCTGGCGCAGGATTTTTTTTGCGGTGCTGGACATATTTATTCCTCCGTTCATTGAGATGAATAATTTTGATATGAATGATTTTGCGGATCCGATGGCGGGGAACCCGTTCCGGCTCCCGTTGCCTGCCGCCTCTAATTATAATGCAGTCTTTCAGAAAATTGCAAGGCAAATTCTCCCCGCTGGCCGGGACCAATCAAAGCCCTTGTAAAGGCAAGCGCCTGACAAAAAGCCGTCAGGCTTCCTCCTCTCCGGAAATTGAAAATAAAAAACCGGACCTCTTCGGCTGAACCGAAAAAATCCGATTTTATCTTTTATTTACCCAGGAGCTCCTTAACCTGCTGAGGGGAGGCAGGGACGGTAAGTCCGATAATCGCCATCAGCTGGCGCATTACATCAGCCGGATCACCGGTATTCTTTATCACGTGGCGGGCAGTCTTCCACAAATCAAACTCGTGATTGTTTTCCGCATACTCCAAATGGTACTTGATTTCGTCATTATTGCAGCCCATCATGAGCATCCGTTCCACGATGGCCACATAGTCGCTCATCAGGTAAACCGTCTCCAAGGTGCTCCGCAGGACGGTTGTAAGCTGCTTTATTTCCGCAGGAGTCAGAATCACGATACTGGCCCTGTGGCTGCTCACGGCCTCCAGAATATCGCTCTTTTTGATGCCTATGTAGTTTCCCTTATAGGTATCCTTGACGATGAAATCCGTCTTGAAAAATTCGATCTTCTCAATGGGCAGGGCAATAGGAGTCTGCCCGGGAGTCTCAGATTCCTGTTTGACGAATCCGGTGGTGTAAAAGGGGATGTAATGAAGCCCGATGTTTTGCAGCTCCCTCGCAAAGCGTCCCTTGCCGGAAGCGTGGGGGCCTACCAAAGCATATACCTTGTTTTCCACGGTGCATCGTCCCCTCCTTTTTTAATCGTTAATCTCACCCTCATTATAAATTAGCCCGTAATACCTGTCAATTAAATATAATTATAGTCTCTGGGACATTAGCCCTAAATTATTCGGCAATAAAAAACAGCCCCGATACAAGACCGGGGCTGAAGTATTCAGCTGGTGACACCTACGGGATTCGAACCCGTGAACCCGGCGTGAGAGGCCGGTGTCTTAACCACTTGACGAAGGTGCCGCATGAGGTATGTTACCACAGACTGAAACAGAATGCAAGAAAAATTTTTGGAAAGCCTGGAAAACGTTCCTCATAAAACCCTGATGTCTTATTTCAACTGGAAGCCGCTGATGTCATCATTAAGCTCCTGAGCCAGCTTGGCAAGGCTATCGGAAGCGGAGGCAATTTCCTGAGCGGAAGCAGACTGCTCCTCGGTGGCAGCGCTGACCGCGTTCATCTGATCGGAAACCTGGCTGGCCTGGTCGCCAATGGATTCGATGGTAGACGTTACGTCGTTGGAATCGGCGGAAACGCTTCCAACGGATTGCTGCATCTCCTGCATCTGATCGGAAACGCCGTTGGTGAGGTCGCTGATCTGAACGAACATTTCCTTCAGGCTGGCTACAGAATGAGCCCCCACGATAACCGCGTTGCGGCCCTGCTGCATGGAATCAACGGCATGGTTGGTATCCTGCTGGATTGCGCCGATAAGGTCGGCAATCTTCTGGGCAGCTTCCTGGGACTGTTCGGCCAGCTTGCGGACTTCCTCCGCCACTACCGCAAATCCCCGGCCGTGCTCACCGGCCCGGGCAGCCTCTATGGCGGCATTGAGCGCCAGCAGGTTGGTCTGTCCGGCGATACCGCTGATGGTGTCTACGATCATGCCGATTTCCTGAGAACGCTCCCCCAGCTTGTCCACGATGAGGGCGGATTCGGAAACGGTCTGCTCCACGGATTTGATCTGGGCGACGGCCTCGCCGATAGCGGCGGCGCCGGAAGCGGCCTGATTAGCGGCGCTGGAGGCGTTGGCGGCAACGGTCTGAGCCTCGGAGGAAATGCTGGACACGGAACTGTTGATCCGCTCCACGGACCGGGAGCCGGTCTGGACAGCGGCAGACTGCTTCTCTACCGCCTCGGCGGCATCGGTCACGTTCTGGGCAACCTGAGTAGCGGCCTGGGCAGACTGGAGAGAGCTGCTGGTGAGGGTATCGGAAGCGTGGGCAATTTCCGTTGCCGACAGGGCCACCTTGGTGAGCACATCTGCCAGGACGGAACGCATCTGAATGACGGAACGGCCCACATCCCCAAGCTCGTCGGTACGGGTGAAGGTGACGCCGTCGTCGCGGAGGTCACGGTTTGTAACCTTTTCGCAGATGGCGGATACCTCCCTGAGGGCCACATGGATGTCACGTCTGACGTAATAGCAGAGAAGGGTCGTCAAAAGGCCGCAGATGATAGTGGAAGCGATGAGAGTGTTGGTGGCCGAGGCCGTCATGGCGGCATTTGCTTCCCGTTCCTGGGCGATAGCGTCCTCGACGCCCTTCAGGATTTCGGCCAAATCATTGCGGAGCTTTACGGTAGCGCCCCTGGCGCCGGCGTTGTAATCGGCCAGGGCTTCCTGACTCTGGAGATTTACAGCCTTATTCATGGCGCTGTCAAGGTTTTTTCGGAAAGACGCCACATCGGCTCTGGTGATGGCCACCTTGTCCTTGACGGAATCGAAGGCAGCGACCTTTGGCTCAAGCAAATCCCACTCCTTCGCCAGCTCGTCCATCTTACTGGTATAGGTCTTGTTTACCTCCCAGGCGCGGGCCGGATCGGCCACTGCCTGATAGAAACGGACCTGGGCAACCCGCATCGCTTCGATGCTCTTGGTCAGATGCTCCAGGACAACTACGTTCACCGTCTCCATTTCGTTAAGGGAGTGTTCGATTTTACCCATGCTGTTGTAGCCCACTATGCCGTTCACGATAATTCCCACGATGGAGATGATGGAAATTATTGCCAGCTTAATGGACACCGTTAAGTTATTCATGCAAATCCTCCTTCATGATTCGGTCTGGCAGGGTTTCTTTCATTTCAGTATACAGCTAAAGTTAATGGTGGTCTAGCAGGACCTGTCGGACGAAAGTCCCATTTTACGCATTATTATGAGAAATTATTGTCTGTTCCATTTGATGCCGGCTTTTGAAAAAACCGTAGCTTTTGGCGGAGAATTTTTTGTTTTACAGCTTGCTTTTTTTCTTATCCGATGATAAACTGTCACGGTGTCGAAACAGGCTCGAAATTTTCGTGCCTTCCCTGCTCCGTCAAATTGGTAATGGCGGGGCCAAAGTCCAAAGAGGAGGTGATTTCGTGAGAAAGTACGAAGTCATGTTCATCATCCGCCCCATGGAGGAAGAGGCTACCAATCAGATAATTGATAAGTTCCTCAAGCTCATTGAGAAGAATGGCGGTACGGTGGACAAGGAGGATCGCTGGGGCAAGCGTCAGCTGGCCTATGAGATCAAAGACTGCACCGAAGGCTACTATGACCTTCTGTACGTCACTGCTGAGCCGGCTTGCATGAATGAAGCTGATCGGGTATTCAAGATTACCGATGGCATTCTCAAGCACATGATCGTTCGCTCGGAAGGTCCGGCAGCGGAAACGGAAGCTGCGGCTGAAGCCGTGGAAGAACCGGCGGCTGAATGATTCGGCTCGCCCGGCAGCAGGCGGACAGCTCTGCAAAGTTAGTTTAAGATTTGTCTTCGCATTTCCATTATCGGAGGATAAGGCAGTGAATAAGGTTATACTGATGGGCCGCCTCACCCGTGACCCGGAGATACGCACCACCCAGAGCGGCCGCATGGTGGCCCGCCTCGGTCTCGCCGTTGACCGTCCCGGCGCCCGCCGTCAGGATGCTCAGCCCGGCCAGCAGACCGTGGACTTCATCAATCTGGTGATGTGGGAAAAGAGCGCGGATCTGGCTCAGCGCTACCTGACCAAAGGCTCACAGATTCTGGTGGAGGGGCGTCTCTCCGTCAGAAGCTACGATGATCAGCAGGGTCAGAAGCGCACCGTCACGGAGGTAGTGGTGGAGCGCTTTGAGTTTGCCGGCTCCCGTCCCCAGGGCGGCGGTCAGCAATCCGGCTACGGGGCTCAGGCTCAGTCAGGCTACAGCCAGCCAGCCGGTTACAGCCAGCCGGCAGCGCCTGCCTTTGGTTCAGACGATGATGAAGATGTCCCATTTTGAGGAGGAATGAACCATGATCAAGCGGGATCGTGGCCGTCGTCCACGTCGTAAGGTTTGCAGCTTCTGCGTAGACCACGTGGAGGATATCGACTACAAGGATATTGGCAAGCTTCGCCGCTACATCACTGAACGCGGCAAGATTCTGCCCCACCGCATCAGCGGCAACTGCGCAAAGCACCAGCGTCAGGTTACCCGCGCTATCAAGCGTGCCCGTAACATCGCTCTTTTGCCCTTCTGCGAGAATTGAGAGATTAAAGACCGTCCTTTCGGGGGCGGTCTTTTTGCTAAGGGGAAATTTCTACGAGTAAATTTATCAATACCATCCTGTTCCATCATAAGCCGGGGATTTCCTTCGGCCGGCGGGGCTTTCACCGCCGCCTGTTCGCCGAGGGGATAATGATCGGCTGCCTTGCGGGATTAGTGGTGTCGGCTTTTCGGTATCTTCTGGAGCTGCCGGAGATTTACCACCCGGCTTTGACTGCCCTGCTCCGGGAGTCGTATCTTTACCTGGCAGCCTACTGCCTGTGGCTGGTTCTGGCGGCAATTTTTCTCTGTAAAATCCTGGCGGTGGAGCCCCTCATCTCCGGCTCCGGCATTCCCCAGCTGAAGGGAGAGCTGGCGGGAGAGCTGTCCATGAACTGGCTCCGGGTCCTGCTCTTAAAGTTTATCGGCGGGGTAATTGCCATTGGCTGCGGCCTTTCGCTGGGCCGGGAAGGCCCCAGCGTCCAGCTGGGAGGCTGTGTGGGCAAGGGTGTCAGCTCCCTGGAGCACAGGCCCCTGGTGGAGCGGCGGTTCCTGCTGATGGCCGGCGCCGGGGCAGGTTTGGCGGCGGCTTTTAACGCGCCGCTGGCGGGAGTGATTTTTTGCCTTGAGGAGCTGAGCCACCGCTTTTCCCCCACGGTGCTTATGGGAACCGCCGCCGCCTCCGTAACCGCGACCGTTACCTCCCGGATTTTTTTCGGGGCGTCACCGGTATTTCACATTCCGCCCCTGCCGGTCTTTTCCGCGGTTCCCTCCCTGAACCTCCTGTGGGAGTATATCCTGTTTGCCCTGCTGGGAGTTTTTACCGGCTGGCTGGCAAAGCATTTTACCCCGGCCCTCATCGCCTCCCTTGACTGGTACGGAAAGCATCTTGCTTTTTTATGGCGGCCACTGGTCCCTTTGACCATGGCGGGAGTTTTGCTTTTTGTCTTCCCGGAAATTTTAGGCGGCGGCGCCCCCCTGGTGGACAAGCTGGCGGCGGCAGATTTCACTGCCGTCACTCCCCGGTGGCTGGTTACGCTGGGGGGGCTGTTTCTGGCAAAATTCCTCTTTACGGTCATCTGCTTCGGTTCGGGGGTGCCGGGGGGAATATTCCTGCCTATGCTGGTGCTGGGAGCGGTAGGAGGCGCGTTCTTCACAGCATCCGCCGCCCTGTTGGGGGTGTTGCCGGATACCATCCCTCTGGGCGGGGCGGCCGGGATTGGGAAAACGGCTTCCTCCGGTGGCGCCGCCGGGTCTTATGCCGCCGCCTTCATCGTCTTTGGGATGGCAGGATACTTTGCCGCGGTGGTAAAGGCGCCGGTTACCGGCAGTATCCTGATCATGGAGATGACCGGCTCCTATCCGGCGCTGCTGCCCCTGGTTGCCGTGACCATAGCGGCTTACGTAACCGCCGATTCCCTGGGGGTGGAGCCCGTATACGACGTGCTGCTGGACCGTACCCGCCGGATAAAGGGGACGCTGGTCAAAAAGCGGCTGCGGCGAAAGGAGGGATAGCCCGTCGGTACTTTAGCGGCGAACCAGGGAGCCGGTAAAAATTTTTCGCTGTTTTCAAATCCCAATCGGATGTGTTACAATAAAAAACACAGGACAGATAAATCCGAAAGGGGAATGCGTTATGGTTAAAATTTTCCGGCGTTGTCTTTTGCTGGCGGCGGTCTGCCTGCTGGTCCTGATCTCCGCCGTCCCGGGGGCAATGGCGAAATCCCAGGATGTCTGGGCTGATTCGGCCTTTGATTTTTCCTCGGTGAAGGCCCTCTATTTTGAGGACGCGGCCTTTGATTTGTCAGCGGATTTTGACGATGACATCACCGAAAAAAAGATGAGCGATTTCCTGCGGCGAACAGCGGAAAAGACGGGGCTCAGGATAGTGCCGCCGGGAGAACCCCACCCCACCGGGCTTACATTCAAAACCTCCGTTGAACGGTGGAAGTCCAGCAGTGAGTACCATCCTCCCTATACCACCTGGGAAACGAGGAGCGAAACTTATTACTGGTACGATGAAAAAGGCCGCCGCCAGAGCGCCGTCCGCTACATTCAGGTGCCGGTGAACCATCCCGGCTACACCAGCTATTATTCCACGATCCGGGTTCGCTACGACGGATATACCCCGGAGGGAAAGCTGGTCTACTCCCATCGGGAGGAGCGGACAAAGGAAGCGGCGGACGATCACTACAAAATGTTCGAGCGAATCAGGAATTTCTCTCAAAGCTCAGCAAGACCATAAAAAAATAAATAGCGCAGGGCGGCCGGAGGATTGAGACGGCCGCTCTTTTTTGTGCAAAAAAAGGCGGCGCTTATCCGGCGCCGCCTAAATTTTTAATAATATTATATATGCTTTAGCACATCCAGAGGTGTCTTCACGATGGGAAATTCGGCTCCCTCAGGATCACGGCTGAAATCAGCGGCCTCTTTGGGGGTGAATCCAAAGCCATAGCTTACCCCGATGAAGTCCGTTCCGGCCTCCAGAGCCCCGACTCTATCCTGCCGGGTGTCGCCAATCATGACCGCCTCCCCCGGCAGACTGCCGCACTGCTTCAGGGCCTTCTCAATGATGAGGGCTTTGGTTCGGGCAGTGCCGTCAGCCCCGCAGACGGCGTCCATCCACCGGAAAAGCTGGAACCGTTGGGCCAAAAGGTCAACCAGCGGCTGCGGTTTGTAGGTGGCCACAGCCAGCTTCAAGCCTTTTTCCTTCAGGACATCGAGCAATTGGAAAATCCCCTCGTAGGGCTTCGCCAGATAGATGGCTCCAGCGCTGTAATGCTCCTGGAAGGCAATGGTCAGCTCCCGGCTCCGTTCCTTTGTAAACCCCATTATGTTCACGAAGGCATCACAGAGGGGAGGGCCGATAAATTTGAACAGCTCCTCAGGCGGCGGTGGCTGACAGCCGCAGATGCGGAACACATGGGCAAGACTGGCGATGATCCCTTCGGAGGAATCAAAGATAGTGCCGTCAAGGTCAAAGACGGCGGTGGTGTAGTTCTTCATCAGTCCGACAACCTTTGAGCGAAAAATTTCACAGCTGAACACATGTTAGGGAATATTTCTCCACCTGCGGTCAGAATACCCCCAGCAGGTGGGCGGTATAGGCTGTATAAAGGGCCAGCATGGTGACCCCCAGGGGGCGGCCGGCTCTCGCTGTCCGGAACACCGAGGCCCAGAGAAACAGCGCCACCCCGATGTTGATGATGCCGTCCTGAACAAACTCTTCCGCAAAGCGGACGGGGACGATGAGGGACGTAGTCCCAAGAACAAAGAGAATATTAAAAATATTGCTGCCCACGATATTGCCCACCGCAATGTCCGCGTTTCCCTTGAGGGCCGCTACGGCGGAAGCGGCCAGCTCCGGCAGGCTGGTGCCGATGGCAACGATGGTAAGCCCGATGAGGCGGTCGCTCAGACCAAAGAGCCGGGCAAGGGTTTTCGCCCCCTGTACGGCCAGGTCACTGCCGTATATTATCATGGCGGCCCCCAGGATGATGAGACCGACGCATTTCCCCACCGTGGGGAGCTCCTCCTTCTCTTTCGGTTCCGCCTCCTCCGGAGTCTTGTCCGTAAGAAATTTCAGATAGATGAGATAAACCGCAAAGAGACTCCACAGGATACCGCCCTCCATACGGGTGATAACCCCGCCGCTCATACCCATGGCCAGGAGAACGCCGGAGATGAAAATCATGAAGGGAATCTCATAGCGAATGGTGGACTGCTGTATCCGCAGGCTGGTGATGGCGGTGGTGACCCCCAGGATCAGCAGAATATTGCAGATGTTGCTGCCCACCACATTTCCGATGGCAATGCCGGCAGAGCCCTTCAGGGCTCCGGTAATGCTGACGGCCGCCTCCGGCAGGCTGGTTCCCATGGCCACGATGGTAAGTCCGATAACCAGCTCCGGAATACCAAATTTCCTGGACAAACCGGCGGCGCCGTCAACGAACCAGTCAGCCCCCTTCACCAGCACGGTAAAGCCCACGGCCAGGCAACCCAGTTGGATTAGATAGTCGGTCATGTTTCACCTCGAAAATTCTTCCAGCGTTTTTGTTTGAGCCAATATGCTACCATATACCGGGCCTAAAAACAATAGACAGGGGAAAATTAAACCCACCGGGAAAATATGCTCAGCAGTTGAAAAGGCGGCGCAGCTGCCGGAGATAAATTGACCGCGGCAGTTATAATATATTTCAATAATCTATTGCAACGAGCCCCAACATAAGGTAAGCTTACAGCAAGATTACAATAGCCGGTGTTCCCCAATGGAATATGCTGCGAAAGGTGGTGGCTGCTCTGAAAAAATTCACGGCTCTGGCTTTTACCGTCCTTTCCTTTGTGACCCTGGCCCTGCTGCCGGCTGACGGGACGGCTCTGGCCGCCAGCCGGATCGTCCGGGTGGGCTATCTCGTGCGGGCGGGCTTTCAGGAGGGAAGGGACGGCGAGGCAAAATCCGGCTACGGCTACGAATATCTTCAGGAAATTGCCTACCATACAGACTGGCAGTATGAGTATGTCTACGGGGACTTTGAAGTCCTGCTGGCCAAGCTCCGCCGGGGGGAAATCGAGCTGATGGCCGGAGTGGCAAAAACCCCCTTGCGGGAGAGCCAGCTTCTTTTCAGCGCCCTTCCCTGCGGGGTGGAGGAATACTATATTTATACCCACCCGGGACAGCCGGTAGTTTCCGCCAGCATTCCCTCTACCCTTGACGGCAAGACCATCGGCATTACCCCCAGCAGCTACCTGGCCGATATCTTTGCGGAATTTTGCCGCCGCCAGGGGATTAAGTGCGCCACCGTCCCCATTCAGTCCCAGTCCACCCTGCGGGATACCCTGAGCACCGGCTATGTGGACGCCATCGTCACCACCACCATCACCAAGGTGCCGGAACGGAACGATTCCTTTGTCATGGGGGCCAAGGTGGGACAGGCCGCTACCTATTTTGCCGTTTCCCGGGAAAATCCGGAGATAATGGATGAGCTTAATTATGCCATCCGCCGGATCCAGGGGCTCAACCCCTTTTACAATGAAGAAAATTATCTGAAATACATAAACGGCAGCACCATTGTCTCCGCCCTGAAGACCGGCACGGAGCAGGCTTTTATCGAAAATAATCCCGTGGTCAGGGTGGGATATGTTCAGGGAGCCGCTCCCTATTGTAAGACAGATGTGAATTCTCCGGACTCCGTATCGGGAATAATGCCGGAGGTCCTGAGCCACATCGCTCTGTCCTCGGGGCTGAAATTCCAATACGTTCCCTATAGCAGCCCCGGCCAGCTGGTCTACGCCCTGCGGTCCGGCGCCGTCAACGTTGGCGTACCGGTGATCGGCAGCTACTGGGCCGCGGAGGAGCAGAACATCGTAATAACCAGCCCGGTTACCGCCTCCAAAATGTTCCTGATCTACCAGAGGGCCATCTCCTCAACCTACAAGGAGCTGCTGGCCAGAGTGGCGGTTCCGTCCCAAAACAACCAGTACGCCTACTATATAAGCATCCATTATCCCGATGCCCAGATAAAATTTTACCCGGATATGGAAGCCTGCCTCGACGCCCTGAGCTGGAACGAAGTGGACAGCGTCATCATGGAATCGGACCTGCTGCAAAATATGATCGCCCAAAACTACAAACCGGTCACGGTTTTCCGGCACCTTCCCCTGCCGGAGCCCTACCAGGTGTCCATGGCGGTGGCCGCCGGCAGCAGCACCCTCCGGGCCATCCTGAACCAGGGTATTTCCACCCTGCCGGCGGCGATGGTCAGCGATGCCCGGATAAGGGCGCTGGCTCAGGAAAAAAACGCCTTTATCATCAACCGGATAAGCCCCTTTGAATTTGGAGTCATCGGCGGCTTTATCCTCATGCTGGCGGGAATAATGGCCTTTATCTACCAAAATATCGCCAAGAAGCGGGAGGACAACCGGATCCTCAAGGAGCTTCTCGCCGACGCCCGCCGCAATGCCAGTGACCGCCGGGCCATCATTGCCGCAGTCAATGAAACCGTCCGCCGGCACCTGGACGAAATTCAAAAAAGCGCCTCCTTCCTTCAGACTCCTGCCGGCCAGGACGATCATGACTCCCTTCAAAAGCTGAAAAAATCCGCCGCAGCCCTTGATACCATCCTGCAGGACACCCTGCGGCTCACCACCATCCATACGGGAGAGATGGACTTCACCCGGGAGGAAATCCACCTGGACCAGCTGCTTCAGCGGATCATCAGCGACGCGGAACAGATTTGCGCTCCCCGCCGGGTGACCATCGATACCAGCCTTCAGCTGCTCCACCGGAAGGTCTACTCCTCCCCGGCTCATTTGGAATTTCTCCTCCGCCAGCTGCTTACCATCGCGGTGATCTTTACCAAAACCGGCGGAGCCGCCAATTTTTCCGTCAGTGAGCTCACCGACGATATGGCAGGGCAGGACAGCAGCTTTGCCTTCTTCCGCTTCATGATCTCCGACACCAGTCAGGGCCTCTCCGATACCCAGCTGCGGCAGATTTTGCACCCGGAACTCCTCTTGTCCGCCCCCAGCGATGATCTGACCTATACCTCCCGCCTGACTACCCTGGTGGCCCTCCACCTGGCGGAAATTATGAACGGGCGGCTTACCATCACCAGCAACCAGGGCGAGGGCACTACCTTCATCCTCACCATTTCCCTGGATCTGGCGGAGGATGATGACCCGCCGGAAAGGAAGGAGACCGCTGTATGACCGCCAGCTTATGGTATTACCTGAACCTGCTCTGCATCCTGATCGCCGCCGGCGTATTCCTAGATGTCTACCGAAACGAAAGCACCGGCTTCCGGAGCCCCATGCTCCTCTTACTTGCCTGCTGCATTTTTGCCCTGGGCACATCCCTCATGGGCTACCACGCCCTTTCACTCCACGAAATGCGCTCCCTGTCCCGGCTGACTGTTCTGGCTGAAAATCAGGCCTGCCTGTTCTGCACCCTGTTCATCTGCCAGTTCTTTGGCCGAAAGCTTTCCCCCCGGCTCCTGCTCTCGCTGATCCTCGGGGCCGTCGCCGCGGCGGTGCTGGTTCTCGCCGCCGACGATTACGGCTTCGGGATTTCCGATTACGTCTTTCTGGACTCCACCTTTATACCCGGAAAATACGTGATCCCTTCCGGCGGCGGCCCCGCCCGGCTTTTCACCGACCTGTTCCTGCTGGCCAGCATCACTCTGGGCCTGTCCGTCATCCGGGAGCGGTACAAAAGGAGTCTCGCGGCGGAAAATAAAGACAGGGCCGCCCTTTGCCGGAATATCGCCGCTGTCCAGCTGTTCCCCATATTTTTTGCCCTTCTCTCAAGAAGCGGCGCCGTCACCGACAACATGATCCCCCTGGGCATATTTCTGGATGCCTTTGCCATGTACATCCTCATTTCCCGCTACGGGGTCTACGATATCGTCCGAACGGCCAAGGACACCGTTCTGGACACCGTGGCGGAAGCGGTCATCGTTCTGGACAAAGATATGCACACGGTCTACACCAACCAGGCCGCCGACGCTCTCCTTTCCTATATGCTGCCGGGACAGCTGGTCATGTGGCTCCAATCACAGTCGGCTCAGATCGTCCCGGAAAAAACCAGCAAGCTGAACATTGCCGGCTCCACTTACAGCGCCCGGCTTCAGACCATCACCCACAACCAGGCGGATATTGGCTGCTTCATCACTCTGGTGGACATCACCGAGGAGACGGCCCGAGCCGAGCAGCTGAAACAGCTGAAGGACAAAGCGGAGCAGGCCAACCGGGCCAAGTCCGTCTTTCTGGCCGCCATGAGCCACGAGATCCGCACCCCTATGAACTCCATCGTTGGCATCACGGAAATCCTCCTGCGGGACCAACTCACCAGCCAGCAGAAGGAGTATCTGGGAAATATCCGCACCGCCGGCAGCTCCCTCCTGTCCATCATCAACGAAATCCTGGATTTCTCCAAGGTGGAATCCGGCAAGATGGCGCTGACCAACGGCGGCTACGCACCCCTCTCCCTCCTGAACGACTTGAGCCTGATCCTCCTGAACCGCATCGGGGAGAAACCCATCGAGCTTCAATACGTGGTAGACAAAAGCCTGCCCCGGGAGCTCATCGGCGACAGCGTCCGCATCCGCCAGATCGTCATAAACCTCACCAACAACGCCATCAAGTTTACCGACCGGGGCCATGTCCGCCTCTCCATCGATACAAGGAAAACCGGCCAGGATACCATCGACCTCACCGTCACCGTCGCCGACACGGGCCAGGGAATCAGCCAGGAAAACCTCCCCAAGCTTTTCAGCGACTTCCAGCAGGTGGACCAGCTGAAAAACCGCAACAAAGAAGGCACCGGCCTGGGGCTCTCCCTTTCCAGGAAGCTGGTGGAGCTCATGGGGGGTACAATCGGCGTCCGCAGTGAATTAGGAGCAGGCAGTGAATTTTACTTCACCATCCCCCAGAAGGTATCAGACCCTGCCCCCGCCGCCAGCCTGAAGGAATCGGTACTGGCGGACATCCCCTCCGTCGGGGCCATCTTCCAATCGAAGGAAACCCTCCAGCTCCTCCAAAATATGGCAAAAGACTTCGGCGTGCCCTATCGGGAGGTTCGGGAGCTTTCTCTTGCGGACAGCTGGCCTGACTATGTGTTTGTAGACAACGGCACCTATCAGAGCCGGACCGGGTTCTGCCACGACCTCCTGACCCGGACCAGGCTGGTGGTCCTGCGCAATGCCATGGCCGGGGGCAGCATCAACGACCCGGAGGCCATCGTGATCAGCCAGCCCCTTTACTCCCTGAACTTCTGCCAGGTACTGAACGGGGAAAGGGGACTGGCTGCCGGAGAAGAAATCCCCTTGGACGACTACTTCAACTTCACCGCCCCGGAGGCCCGGATCCTCATTGTGGACGACAACGAAATGAACCTGAAGGTTTCCACCGGCCTGATGAAACCCCTGGAAATGGAAACATTTACCGCCTGTAGCGGCCCGGAAGCCATTCGCATGGTAGAATTGATGAAACCCTTTGATATAATATTCATGGATCACATGATGCCCGGCATGGACGGCTGTGAAGCCACCGCCCTCATCCGCGGCCACGAAGGGGACTACTTCAAAAACGTCCCCATCATCGCCCTTACGGCCAACGTTTTTGCCGACAGCCAGGCGGCCTTTAAGGAAGCCGGAATGGTAGACTTCGTGGCCAAGCCCATCGACAGCAAGGAACTCACCGCTATCCTTCGGAAATGGCTCCCTCCGGAAAAGCTCATCCGTCCTGCCCGGAAAGCTCCGGACGCCTCCGCCCCGGAGGAAAAAGACTCCGCCGGCGGTCAGGTCTATATCCGGGTGGACTCCCCCCGCCAGGACCTGCCAAAGGGGGAGGCTCTTCCCGTTACAGCCGAAAATCCCGGCCCGGAACAGGACGGCGCCGGGGACGGCTTCGGCTTCACCGCCCCGGAGGCCCGGATCCTCATCGTAGACGACAACGCAATGAACATCACCGTCACCTCACGTCTGCTGGAACCACTGGAAATGAAGATATTTACCGCCAACAGCGGCCCCGAGGCCATCCAGCTGGTGGAATCCGCTACAGGAGCCGGGGAACCCTTTGACCTCATCTTCATGGACTACATGATGCCCGGCATGGACGGCTGTGAAACCACCGTCAACATCCGCAGTCACCAGGGAGATTACTTCAAGCGCGTCCCCATCGTCGCCCTTACCGCCAACGACTCCGGCGACAACCGGGAAGCCTTTAAGGAAGCCGGAATGGTGGACCTAGTGCCCAAGCCCATCGTAAATGAGGAGATCACCGGCGTCCTCCGCCGCTGGCTCCCTCCGGAGAAGCTTCTCTATCCTCCCCGGGAAACAGAGCCCGGCAGCCTGTCCCCGGACTCCCCCCCGGCGGCCCCCGCCAAACCAACCCTGTCGGAGCTGCCGGAAATCCAAGGCATCGACAACGCCATCGGCGTAAAGAACTGCGGCAGCGTGGAAAATTTCCGAGAGCTGTTAGAGGATTTCGTCAAGGCCGCCGAAGTAAAGTGCGAAGAAATCGAAAACCTCATGAACGCAGGGGACGTCACCGGCTACACCATCGAGGTCCATGCCCAGAAAAGCATCGCCCGGCTCATCGGGGCCATGGAGCTGGGGGAGAAATTCTTCGCCATGGAAAAAGCCGGAAAAAATTTCCAGCTGGACCTGATTCGGGAAAAGACCCCGGAGCTATTGGCGGAATTTTACGACTACAAGGAGCGGATCGCCGCCACGCTGCAAAAGAAGGACGAAGCCCCGAAGACCAGCCTGGACAACGATACCATCCGGAACCTCCTGAACACCCTGAACAGCGCCATAAAGGAGCTGGACATCGCCCGAATGGACGACGCCATGACCCAGCTGGCCGGGGCCAGCCTGCCGGAGGACTGGTCAAAGGACATCTCCCGGCTGGAAGCCTATGTGACGAACATGGACGACAGCGGCGCCGCCAGGGTCATAAACAGCCTGTTGGAAAAGCTGCCATAAACCTCTAATCCACCTCATAGCCCCCCCTGTAGGTTGGCGTGAGCACTTAAATCGCTGAAAGCGATTTTTAGTGCGAGCCATGCAAACTACTTAGCGATTGCCGAACGCAGTGACGGCAGAGCTTAGTAGTTTGTAGGAGGTGGTCGAAGGCCGCAAGCCGGAGACCGGAGGGGCGGCTAGGCAAACCGCCCGCTTCGTCTTTTACCTTCCCTAAAAAACAAACCACTGACCCCCCAGCAGAAAGGAGCACGATTTCATGCCAGCCACACCAGTGGACGAAAAATTACGACTTCACGATTTTACCATCCTGCTCATCACCGAAGCCACCAGCTACATCAACACCACCATCAAGGAAAGGATCAAGGAAGCAGGCTTTCCGGTAATGGCCGGGATTGCTGACCGGGAGTCCCTGGACCGCATCGGCCTCAAAGCCAACGTACTTTTCCTCTACGCCAGCCCCAAGCTGCTAGATAAGCAGTCTATCCTCCAAAAAATCAGCAGCAAAGCCGTCGAAATGGACGTTCCCATCTTCATCCTGGCCCAGGACCCGGTGGAACTGGCTCACATTCAGGCAATCATTTCCCCGGATTCCATCCTGCGGGATTTTGTCCGCCCAATCGACTTCGGCGAAATGACAAACATCATGAAGGCGGACCTTTTCGGCCTGGGCCGGCTCCCGGGGCCGCCCCGGTTCTACAGCCCCTGCCAGCCCTCCGACGTCCCCCTGGCTGCCGAACCGGAGTTTGACGGCATTATCCCCCAGCCCGCCGATTCTCCCCAGACTCCTGATTCTGACAAAACTGCCGAATCCGCCCAGACCTCTGATACGGACCAGCCCGCTGACGGCAACCAACCTGCCGGCCTTCCCCCCGCCGAACCGATCGTCCGCAAGAAGATCCTGGCGGTGGACGACTCCGGCACCGTGCTGAGAAGCATCATCAACTGGCTGGGGAACGAATACGCGGTGACCGTGGCCAACTCCGGCTTCAAGGCCATCAGGGCCATCTGCAAGGACCGGCCCGACCTGGTGCTGCTGGACTATGAAATGCCCGTCTGCGACGGCCCGCAGCTCCTGCGGATGATCCAGTCGGAAGCCGACTACGAAAACCTTCCCATCATCTTCCTTACCGGCCGCAACGACCGGAACTCCATTCTCCAGATAATGAGCTACCACCCGGCCGGCTACCTGCTGAAATCCAGCGGAGCCGAAACCGTAAAATCTGCCATCCGGAAATTTTTCGATGCGGGAAACAGGGGATAAAATGGGGCCCCGGGAAATAGGAATCATCAAAAAAATAGGAGAGAGCATCGCTCTCTCCTATTTTTTTACAGTAGTTTGAGGAAACCGTCCCCCTATAGCCTCCTGCAAACTACTAAGCTCTGCCATCGTCTTACGACTCAGCAATCGCTAAGTAGTTTGCATGGCTCGCACTAAAAGCCGCTTTCAGCGGCTTAAGTGCTCATGCCGACCTACAGGGGAGCCAAAAGTAGCCGTTCTTTCATTTTCCTATCGGATTATTTTTCCTCTGCTTCCGGCCCGGCCACCACCAGCTCCACCTCGTGACGGGCGAAAACATCCTTCCATTCCGCCGTAGGCTCCTCGTCAGTGATGATCATATCAAAGGTATCCCAGGGAGCGATCACCGAAAAGGCCGTCCTGTTAAACTTTGTGTTATCAGCCAAAAGAATCCGCTTGGCGGCCCGGTGCAGCATCTCCTGCTTGATAGTCGCCTCATCCTCGTCAGACTCCAGGACGCCCCCCACAAGGTCGAGTCCTTTGCAAGCCACGCAGGCCACGTCCGCCTTGTAGCTCCGGATCATCTTTACCGCCGCCGGGCCGGTGAGGGCCAGGGCGCGCCGCTTCAGCTTGCCGCCGGTGGAGTACAGGGTTACAGCCCCATCGGAAGCAAGGGTCAGGGCCCGGGCGCTGTTGGTGACTACCGTAATCCCCCGCTCTCCCTTCAAATAGGTAAGGAGAGCCAGGGCGGTGGTGCCTGCGTCAAGCATTATCCGGCTGAAGCCGGAAACGACGGAAAAGGC
>CAJTSO010000027.1:0-859 GCA_910579115.1 uncultured Selenomonadaceae bacterium | reverse complement strand
CCGCCATAATTTCTGGAAAGAAGATCCTCCTTCTCCAAGCGCTCCAGATCCCGGCGGACGGTTTCCTCCGTTACCTGAAAATCCCGTGCCAAATCACGAACATATACCTTCTCTTCATTTTTCAGTCTCTCCATTATGGCCTTCCGCCGTTCAATCCCAAGCATAATCACACCTCACTTATCTTTGTTTATTGTTGACTCTTTTTTATTGACTATTTATTGTACCAGTTTTTTTCTTAATATTCAATAACTTTTTTACTGCCACTTCCCCCGGACGCCGTTGAGGATAATTTGCCTTGCAATTTCCGGAAACGCTGCATTATAATATAATGGTATTATTTTCAGGACATTGAAGGGAAGTGACGAAATGGCTGTAATCGACCGCTTCGGGCGGGAAATCGATGAAAATCAGTTCCGCCTCACCTTTGAGGAGGGCGGCCATGTCCGAATGCTGGGAGAAAGGCCGGGAGACGCCGGCAGCAGCGGCAGTGAGTCCTTCCACTCCCCTTATCTTCGAAAAACTATGGCCGGACGACCGCTGGGAACCCCCAAGGAGAAGCCGGCGCGGGCCAGGGGCCTGTCGGTCGGTCTGGTCATCGCCGCCTTTGTTCTCTGCTACGGACTCCTGACCAAAGATATTCCCGTCATCTATCTGGCCTTTTCCTTCATTATATACGTCATGGCTCCAGTTCTGGGGAAGCTGTCCCCGGCCCACAGCCAGGCCATCCAGCAGGCAGTGCGGAGCTTCTCCATCACCACCTTCCTGGGAGCAATCATCATGGCCATGGTATGATGATACGGATAAGGAAAAATGTTTTTCTGTCACCCCTCAGGCGGCTGCGCCGCCAGCTCCCCTAAAG
>CAJTSO010000026.1:20081-24280 GCA_910579115.1 uncultured Selenomonadaceae bacterium | reverse complement strand
AGCCACCGGCACGCCAATTTTCAGTAGACCGGCCATTACCCTTCTATACGGCTTAAAATCCTGTACTGTAAGCGTCAGCCCCGTCTTTCTCCGGCGGATTACGACCAAAGACACCGCCACGCTGACCGTCTGGGATAAGGTCGTACCTAACGCCGCTCCCGCCGGGCCCAGCTCCATCCCTCCGATGAAAAGATAATCCAGCGCGATATTGTTCCCGCAGGCAACGATGACGAAATACATCGGGCTCCGGGAATCGCCCATGCTCCGGAAGATAGAGCCTATAACGTTATAAGCCGTAATGAACGGAATGCCAATAAAACAGATTGATAAGGTACGAAACTGTGCCTGCTACTGCCTGCCCCGGCGTAGCCATCATCTGGACAATCGGCCCCACGGCCAGGAGCAGCCCCGCTGTCAAAATGAGTGACAGCCCCATAAACAGGGTAACGGTATTCCCGATTATCTGCAAAGCGCATTCCTTCTTGGCCGCCCCCGCTGCCTGACCAATCATAACGGTAGCGCCCATTGCCAGTCCCACAATCATAACCGTCAGCATGTGCATGACCTGGCTGCCGATGGCCACGGCGGTGGTACTTTCCACCCCGTTAAACTGCCCGATGATGAATAAATCCGCCATCCCCTACAAAGTCTGTAAAAAGTACGATAAAATGTATGGCAGTGAAAAATATAAAACCGCTTTCCCCACGCTGCCGGTTATCAAATTCCTTTCCATCAGAATTTCCTTTCAGCCTGTAATTTGCATCTTATCATAAAGTCTATAGCTATTGTAGAGTCAACGGGAAAACCGGATTTTTTGTCCCGTGCAGCGCAAGTAAACGAAAGGAACCGCCAGCCTCATTCCGAGGGCTTGCGGTTCCTTTCGTCTATATCAATTTTTCCGGAGCGATTGCACAGCTATTCAGCTAGACTAAATCCAGCTCCCATTTTTCCTCCAGCACGGGAATCCCCCAGCTTTTATTTTCATTGGTTTCCGTTATTACAAAACCGGCCTTTTTATACAATTTTCTTGCGGTTTCCTGAGCGCTTACCGTCCAAAGAAAAGCCTGGGAGTATTTCTTCTCCCGGCAAAAATCCAAAGCCTTATGTAATAAACCCGTGCCAACCCCCAGTCCCCGGAGCTCCGGCTCTAAAAAGAAATATCTCAGTTGGGCCACGCTGTCATTTGTATGCGTGATGGCCACGCAGCCCGCCGGGCTTTTGTCGCATTCCAAAATGAACATACAATCCTTTTGCGGGTCAAAATTTTCCACCAGCGCAATTACCCCCTTGGTCAGATAGTTTTTCCATATATCGGTGGTAAAGCGCCTTTCCGATTCGTACAGGGACAACTGCCTGTCTATGACGTAGGAAATATCCTCCTCCCTGTACGGGCGAATGTTAATATCCTTAGTTGCCCTTGAAAAATACTTTTTTATCGTCCGTATACTGCCGAGCAGCTTTTCACAGTCCGCCGCGTCTAAGCTGGAAATCAGATTTTCAATCTGTTCATTCGCGCTGTTTTCCAGTTCATGAAAGACTGTTCTTCCTTTTTCGGTCATATGTATTTCAATATTTCGATTATCCCTGTCGCAGGCGCTCCGGCTGATTAACTGCTCTTTTTCAAATTTATTGACAATCTTGCTCATATAGCTGCGGTCAATATCCAAAACCGAGCAAAGCTTGTTCGCCGTGCAGGTTTCCGTCTTACTGATTTCAAACAAAATCCTGGCTTCGGTAAGGGAATAGCCAGAGTCAATAATATGTTGATCCAACAGGCCTAAAATATTGGTGTAAAACCGATTAAAGCCCCGTATTTCTGTCACAATATCATTCTTTTTCATAAATATTCCTCCCGTTTGTCGATTGTTTTATCCGTCAACTATTATATAAAATCAATTGAATATATCAATGATATTAAAGAAAATTAGTTGAAGTTATCAACAATAAAAGAAATATAGAATGTACCAAGCGACAGCCGAAGCGGGAACAGAAAACAAAGTGATAATGAGGCCAGTCCATGGTAGCCTTCCCCGTACAGAATATTCCCCCTGACCTCTTGACACATCTGATTTTCCATTGACACCTGAACGTAATAATGTTATATTTGACGCAATAATTGACGTCAAATTTTGCGTCACAAGAGCAAACGCATCCGAAAAAATCACAGGGAGGTCAATCCATGGCAAAGAAATCGGAAGACATCGGCCGGATCCCCAGCCGGGTTTCCAGGGAAGCCAAGCAGCGGCTGGACGAGCTGGCCAGCGTATCAGGCAGAACCCAGACTTCTATCATCGAGGAGGGCATAAAAATGATTGCCAAACTAAGAAAACCTACGGCCAAAGCCATCGTCATCGCCAGCGATAAGGGGGGGATCGGAAAGACCACAGCTGCCGGCTGTCTGGGACACAGCCTTACAAAGCTGGGCAATAAAGTCCTCCTCATCGATTTTGATCATCAGGGAAGCCTTTCCGAGCTGCTCCAATATGACCCGGAGTACAATTACCAGGCCCGGGTCACCGGCTCCAGCCTCCCCCACCATATCACCCTTACCGACGCCGTCTTTGAATACACCAAGGATGAACCCGGAGCCATCGAGGATTATATCCTCCCCACCGGCGTTGACAATCTTGATATTATTGCCGGTGACGACGGCCTTATCAACGCCTGCAAAGAAATTAGAAGCTACAAAAACGACTACGGCATCAACATATTGAAGCGGATTATCCAGGCGGTCAAAGATCTTGATAAATACGATTATATCATCATTGATACCCACCCGGATCTGAACGAAGACACAAGCTCTGTATTTCTGGCCGCTGACTGCGTTCTTGTCCCCACCACCCTGGACAAAAGCTCCATCAAAGCCATCATCCGCATGATCAGGTTTGTCAAGAAAATCCAAATCGCCTCCCCTGACCTTACCCTGCTTGGTGTTTTCTTCAATATCGTTGAAAGAGGCACCCAATCGACTGACCTGGCTTACGAAGGAGTCACCGACACCCTCCCCGCCGACATGATTTTTAACACCCAGATTTCCCGGGGACAGGTGGCCCGGCAATCTGAGCTTCGCTCCGAACTGCTTACCGTCCGTCGTCCCAAGGACAAAATCTCCCTTGAATACATGGCCCTGGCCAAAGAGGTGGTGACCAGACTTGGCTAATAAAATTAAAGGAAAAAATCTTCTGGGCTTAGGCTACTTTGATATTAGCTCCGACGCCAAAACCGCTCCGGAAATCGGGGCCAGCGGAATCGTCTCCAAAGAAACTGCCAAGCTGGAAGCCATTCGGGCAGACGAAAACTATCGAAGACTTTACAAAAACTGCACTGACCTTGCGATAAGACTGGACCTCCTGGACCCCGCCCCCAGCGAATGGAACTTTTTCCCGCCCTTAGAGGAAAACCGTTTCCAGGAGCTTGTGACCAGTATTGATAAAGACGGTCTCTGGTGCCCCATCGTCGTCTGGGCCCAGCCAAGCGGCCGGTACACCATCCTCGGCGGCCATACCCGGCTCAAGGCTTACAGGGAGCTTCTAAAAAAAGCTGCTGAAGCATCTGATAACATCAAAATCGCCCACTACTCCACCATCCCGGCAAAATCCTACGCCTACGGCATATTGACCGAAGCGGACGCCCGGCGGATCTGTATCCTGAACAACGGCTTGGGCCGAGCCAAGGAAGCCCCCCAGCTCCAGCTTAAATCGGTGCTGGAAATGGTGAAGCTGGAAAAATCCCATTCCTACTATGGAGATGGCGATATCCTTCTCCGGGTGGCCAACACCTTTGGCATATCCCGCAGTCAAGCCGGCGTTTATACCCAGATCTCCCAAAACCTGATTCCCGAATTTCAACAGGAATTTGGCCTTACCCTCGCCACAACAAAAGCCAGAGCTATCTCCTCCCTCCCCCAGGCCGTACAAAAAAGCCTGCTAAATGATGATTGGCAAAAAATGACCGTCGCTCAAATCAAGGAAAAATATGCAAGGGAAAAACCTGTAAACATCAATAAAATCTCCATCGGCTCTGCCCTTTCCCTCAAAGTAACCGAAATCCTTTCCCAGGAGCCAATAAAACTAAAGGTAATTGTCAGGCTTCCGTCAAATGAGGAAAAAACCTTCATCCTCTCCCCGGAGGAAGGATAATTGATAACAGGCTCCCCTTGTAGGTCGGCATGCGCACTTAATAAGCGAAGCGGCAACCTC
>CAJTSO010000026.1:15019-20066 GCA_910579115.1 uncultured Selenomonadaceae bacterium | reverse complement strand
AGGCTCCTCTCTCGAGGAGCTGGCGGCGCAGCCGCCTGAGGGGTGACTAAGCAAACAGTCCAGTTTCTCTTTTAACTCTATCCACTTTATCCACAGTTCCTACCTTTTCTCTTTGCGGTTAAGTTCTGCCTGTATAACGGCCTTAACCGTTGAAAGCCATTATACAAAAGCACATCCCCTGCCCCGGAGGTTATTTGATGCGCCGAAAAATATACTCATGTATTACAATTCAAAAAGAGCTTGAAATTACCGCCAAAAATCTTGGCTGTAAGGATGAGATTACATTCCTTGATTCAAAGCTTCACAGCAACCCACAGAAAATGCGCGAAACCTTACAGAAAATAATCGATGAAAACGGCTCGGCCAATAACCCTGCCTATGAAATAGTCATCTGCGTATCCGGCTGCGGGAAGGCCACCTGTAATCTCACCGCCAGTTCCTGTAATATCGTTGTCCCCCGAACAATGGACTGCATCGACATCCTCCTCAGCGGCAGCAATACTCCCCGCCCCAAAGGCGCCATATTTCTCACCGCCAGCTGGATGAAATTCATGCAGGCCTCCTCAATCTGCCACGAAAAGCTTATCAGTAAGCACGGCTACGAAAATGCCGCTGAAAAACTTAGAACCATTTATAAAGGCTTTACTGATTTCTACATTATAGATACCGGCACATACGATATAAATGATGTCGAAAGCTATATTACTCCACTGATTGACATCCTCGGCGGAAAAATCACAAAAATACCCGGTACATATAAAATACTGGAAAAACTGATATCTGGAAACTACGATAAAGATATAATCCAGATTCCCAAGGGAAATACTCTACTGATTACAGAATTTGCCGGACTGACCCCAGCAGAAATTAAATAGCCGCTCAAAATCCCTCAAGAATTTCGCTCTCATGTTGAAACATTCCTAAAAAAAGAATCGTCTACTAATAGGCAATTCCGTCTGTCGACGGTCTGAAGGAGGGTTGATCATGAAAAATCAATATACCGGTGATATAGGAGATTATACAAAATTGGGGATTTTGAGAAATCTCGAAGCCGCTGACTTCAGTATAGGGTTAAACTGGTATTTGACGCCGGATGAACCTGAATACTCAAGAGTCTCCACTGACGGCAGGTACACAGAATATTTAGAATGCGATTGTGATACTCCTGATATTTATTTGCACTGCGCCTTAAAAGAAATCGTATTAAGTAACAACAGAACAGTCGCAAGACTTGAAAGAGCAAAACTTTTTGAAAACGCTTTATTTTGGAACAAAATGTTAGAAGCGAAGAGCCGTAATAAATGGCATTCGGCATCCTTAAAGAAATTGCATAAGCAGGATGTAATATTTTTAGATCCTGATAACGGATTGGAAGTGAAAAGTATAAAACCATATTCAAAACACGGCAACAAATACACAACATATACAGAAGCAGCAAATTATTATGCGCAAGGTTCAACGGTAATCATTTATAATCATAGAGATAGAAAACCCGAAAGTGAATATCTGAAAAGATTTTATAAATTTGAAAATATGGAAGAAACAAAAAGTGCAAAAATGTTTTATTTAAGGGCTTCAAGGTATTCAGTAAGAGATTATTTATTTTTGGTTCAAGAAAGACATTTTTCTGTTTTAGAAAGGGCTATTGATCGTTTCTTGGCTACAGGATGGCGTCTTTATCTCAAAAAGTACCCTCTTTGACAAGAATAGATCTTCCGCACCACCTGCAGCAAGATCTATTCCGCTGCTTCCAGGACACAGGTACCTTTACCCACATTTTTCAGCGAATATTGCGAAAAACGGCCTATTTTCTGTAGTATTTTCAGAAATCTGGTTTCAACTTTGCTGTTCTGTGATGAATATAAAAAGCCTCTGCTTTCTATGGATAAGGCAGTGACTTTTGTCTACAGTCTGTGAGTCGTCTACTAATAGACGACTCTTTTCTTTGCCCTTCCACAACATGTTTTATAGTGTCCTGGCGCCAGGCATCCGCCTGGCATGAACCAGCTTGCGCCGGTTGCCTTGCCCTACCCAAGCAGCCACATTATTTAGCTTGTTTGCCGATTCTTTTTACATCCTCATCCGAATCCGATTCTCTAAACCTTGAAGTTTGCAGGCAAAGAAAATTTCCATTTTCTTTTGCGTATTTTCCCAAATAGGAATCGCTGTGTCTAACGCCATTTCTCCAGTTTTCGCTAGCGCAACAGTTTGCTTATTATTTTGAATTGAGGGACGGCAGTGGTTAAAAACAGCCTTTAAGGTACAATTTACTCATCAGGGTCGGTCTGAAAAAGAGGTTCTGTTTCCTGAACCTTTATAAAAAAGAGCCGTCTCTTAATTGATGCCTCAGTCATTATAGCAGTGCATTATTTCCCCATAGTATCTAAAAGCTATCCCGGTTTTTTTCGTTCGGGATAGCTTTTAGATACTATATTTTTTTAATAGTGGGATATTTACGATCTTCAACAATATAAGTGCCGCCTAATTCTTCGGCTAATACTGCCTCCGTCATTTCCAATGCTGCTTTACATAGAGAGCCAGGAAAATATTTGCATGATGCAGCAAGCGTAAGTATTTTTTTATTGTGGTTTTGTTGCTGATGAAGCTCATCTTCAACTATCAATGATTGGTTATTCGCGGCACAATTGATTTAATTTAAGTAACAGCAATGGGTTTTATTCTTTATATGAACTATAAGGCAGTCTTATCTCAACAATCTTTTTTGTTTTTTTTTTATGCTTTATATTGTTTTTATATTGCTTTGAGTTTTTGAAAAAGCGTTAATGACAAGGGGGTTCAGATTTATTGGGATAGTAATAGTATACTTTTGGAGAGAAAAAAGATACTGTCTGGAGAGTGGGTAGATACTTACAGGATAGGATATAGATACTTGTAGGATAGCCAAAAGATACCGGTTGGTGGAAAACTATGTGGATAAACAGATTTATTTTGTGGATAAGCAGAAATTTGGTCGTTTGAATACACAATATCTCTTAATAATTACCGAAAATAAGCCGCATCAGGCGCTGGATATAAGTTGTGGGATAGTTTTCCGATACGCCGGGAAATCCTGGAGACCTGTATAACGCTACTGTCCGAGAAAATTCTACAGCTATTTTTCATGATGTCGATACACTCTTATTTACATCAATAAAACAATAAAGCGGTGGAAGTGAAACACGTTAATATACGGTTCTCTGGCGACTGGATTTTTCCTGGTGCGTTGAACAATAGACAAAGATGGAGGAAAATTAAGGACTCTTTGTCAGCTGACGGGGGCATCTGTCATATATTTAGTCGGAGCAGAAAATTTTTTAGTCGTTGTACTTTAATTTTGGTATGTTGCTGACAGCTTGAGATTAAAAGGAGTGAGAACAGGGAAAAGATAAAAAAGGATAGAAGAAAGATACACAAGGGTAGAAGTTCGACACCAAAGGATAGAGAAAGAATAAATCATAAATAATTTGGGGTGTTCACAGGATACTGCTCACCGTAATGGTAAAAGGATAGTTTTTAGATACAGAAGCAGGATAGTATTTCGATACAAGAGGATAGGGATACGATATGAAAGGAAAGCTTGCCGATAAAAAAGGATTGTGTTATTATACCAAAGGAAAGGGAAAAGAGAATCCAGGATTTGGGCCTGATTGAAAAAATTTTCCTGAAAAGTATCGGATCGCTATCCTGAAGATATTTCCTGGAAGTATCGAAAAAGTATCCTGCCAAGTATAGGTATGGGTATCGAAATACTATCCTGTCAGACTGTCTTTGGTTAAGGGAGTACCGCGGGACTTTTTCTTCCGTTTTGGGTTAAACAATCATGAATATATTAGTTCCATAGCGTCAGCTGATTGTCAAATTGAAGCAGGAGACATCTTCCCGTCGTTATAACGGCATAGCCGATGAATACTTCTCGGTGGAGATGGTCTGGTTTTTGCTGAAAAAAGCATTATCGTTTGGCCGGTGCAGTAAAGAAGAAGAATGCGCCGAAAAAGTGTCAAATAACTATCCCGGTTTCAGGAAAAAGATGTTGCAGTAACCGGCTTTCCGGGTTAGTATCAAATAACTATCCTGGACGGATGTAAGGGGTCAGCCGATTATTATTATTTGGAAGAATAAAGGTGTCGAAAAACTATCCTTGACGTGGTACAGTGCGGGGAGAAGAGATCTTTTCTATAAAGAACGGAAGTTTCGCATGTACAAAGACAAGGAGAGGTTCCTGCATAAATCAGGCACAGAAAACATCTGAAGAGGTGTCGAAAAACTGTCCTGATAAACAGCCGGAAGCAGGCGGGATATAAGGCTTGCAAGGCCAGTATCATATAGCTATCCTGTTTGAAGCGTCGGGCAGATTTGGAAGAGAATATGGTATCAAAAAACTATCCCGGAAACATAGGGCTTGTTTTTGTGCTGGAATGAGTTGGTCAGTTATCCCATGTATCAACATGGTGCGTTTTTCCTGACGTGAATATTCCGGAATGTATAATTTCCCTTATGGGCGGAAAAAATAACAACAGTCAAGTCAGTTTTTCTGAGCGATAGCAGAGTAGTAAATGGGGAGGTATTGTTCTTGGCAAATGTGAAAGACGACGAACAGCAGCCTAAATTGGAACACCTGAAGGATGTAATGGTATATCAGGCCAATCCGCTTATCGAATCCAGGAAAACATTCTCAATGAATGAAAGCAGGCTGTTTTTTCTGGGGCTTCAGAAATTGCGCCCCCACCTTCCCAATGCGAAGTATTTTGATGATGAGTTCCCGGAAATTCACATAGATACGAAAGAGATAATCAATTTGTTTGGGGGGAATAAGCGGTTTTATACGGAGCTGCGAAAAACCTGCGAAAACATGGGAACGAAAGCCATCAAGGATATAAACGTTTCTTCTGACAAAAGCAAGCCTGATTTTCGCGTGGTGCCGGTATTCAGAAAAATTGAGTTCAGGGCATCGGAGGGCCTGACAATCTGTTTTAATATTGAAACTAAGCCGTACCTGCTGGAGCTGGAAGATATACCATATACGAAATTTCCGTTAAATGCCGCTTTT
>CAJTSO010000026.1:3646-15009 GCA_910579115.1 uncultured Selenomonadaceae bacterium | reverse complement strand
AGGTTAGCAGTACCCATGCTTTGCGCTTGCTGGAGCTTCTCCTGCAGCATAAAAATATGCCAACCAAGAAAATAGTGCGCAATTTCACGATTGAAGAGCTTCGCCGGTATCTGAATCTGAAGGATGATGCCTACATGATAGACGGAAAATTGAAGGTATCTTCCTTTAAGAAAAATGTCATAGACAAGCCCATAGAGGAAATCAACAAGAAGACGAAATATAAGGTATCGGCCAAGACGATGCTGAAGGGCGGCAGAACAGCCGGGTATACTATTACCATGGAGCGGACCGAGGAGGCAATAGAAGCGGAAAGAGCCGAAACCTCCCCCGAGGAAAACCGGTCTTTCCTTGCTTACCGGCTGCGGCAGATTGGCATAAAACCGGACTATGTGCCGGATAAACTGATTCAGGAATACGGGGAGCGGTGGATAGAGCATGTGCTGATGAAAATCGAGCCGCTGCTGAAGGAAGGCCGGTATAGCAATCCGGGCGGATTTGTGCGGTCCGTAATCGAGGATAAGGAGGAATACGAGAAACAGAAAAAGTATTGGGCGGAGATAGATGCAGCGGCCAGAATGAAAGAACGGGATGACAGATTAAAGGGGACATATACCGAATGAGGTCAGTCTCACAGGATAGACAGATTGCATAGTCGGCGCGGCTGACCCTTTTGACCACGGGGAGTTGGTGAACTGTTTGAAGGCTGAAGGGCTGTCTCAGGCAGGGATTCGGCTTACACATTGGGATCGAGGGCGGTTCTGTTTTAACAGCATACGGGCGAAGTACCGAATCAATCGGCGCTTCGCCCGGTTTTTTATGAGCAATTTTAACGGATTCAAGATAATTGGCCATTTTGACCTGCCGCGTTTTAGTATAACCGGGTGAAGAACAAGTAAAGAGAGGAGGCGAGGGATTGTCAAACGTTTACGGCTATATCCGGGTCAGTACCAGGGAGCAGAACGAGGATCGGCAGCTGACGGCCCTGCGGGAGATAGCTGTTCCGGAACGGAATATTTTCATGGACAAGCAATCGGGCAAGGATTTTGACCGGCCCCAATACAAGCGGCTGCTGCGTAAAATGAAAAAAGACGATCTGCTCTATGTCAAGAGCATCGATCGTCTGGGGCGGAATTATGGAGAGATTTTGGAGCAGTGGCGGATCCTCACCAGGGAAAAGGGCATTGATATTGTAGTACTGGATATGCCGCTGTTGGACACCCGGAGGGGCAAAGACCTGATAGAGACATTTCTCAGCGATATCGTCCTGCAATTGCTGTCCTTCGTGGCGGAAAACGAGCGGGCAAATATCCGCCAGCGGCAGGCGGAGGGCATTGCGGCGGCAAAGGCAAAAGGGATCCGATTCGGCCGGCCGCCTCGTTCCCTGCCGGAAAACTTCTCCGAGAACTACCGGCACTGGAAAAGCGGTAAAATCACCTGCACTGCCGCCGCGAAAGCCTGTGGTATGCCCCTGTCTACTTTCCGCCGTCGGGCGCGGATTTACGAAAAAGCCAATATTTTGTAAAAGGGCGTTTTGCCGGAATGTGTACCTTTTGGTAAACCTTCCGTGGGATATTATACAATACAATTCTAATTATTGTAAAGTATCGTATAGTGTATACACATGGTGGCATATAGTTGCAAATCCTTGGTTTGGCGGGGTTTAAGGCTTTTAGACACAGCAATAAAGACAGACGGTATGATATGTTCTACTATCTGTCTGATTCTTTTTTGTGGTAATTCGGACGTTGCCAAAAGGTACACCTTTCGGCAATATCTAGTTCAACCATGAGGAAGGAGAGCTTTGGGAATGAAGAAAACATTGGGAATCATCGCCTTGGCCATGAGCCTGGCTGGCAGCTGCAGCGCCGCCGAGGGTACGGCGGAAGCTGACGCAAGCGCCGCTGATGATCGGGCGCAAGCAATCATCAGCGCCGTGGGCGGGGCTGCGTCAGAGGACGGCAGGCTGGACGGGAGGCAGGCTACCGCAAACGTGATCAACGGGGTCATTAACGATGGACTCAACGACTATTTGCACGGCAAAAATGCCAGGGACTGGATGAAGCGCACGGAGCTGCAGCTGTACTTTCAGGATAATTGGAAGCCCGTGTACTCGCTGGAAACGATTCCGCCTCTGTATGAAAATGACTTGGCTACCGTATTTACTCAATTTAGGATTGCCAATACCTCCGATATTGGGACCACGGCGAACTTAGGCTTCGGTTACCGCAGGACGAACCGGGCGGAAACGAGCCTTTACGGCATCAACGCCTTTTACGACCACGGCTTTAAGCATAATCACGCCCGGGTGGGGGCAGGGCTTGAATTTTTCACCGGCTATCACGAGCTGAGAGCCAATATATATCGGGCCGTATCCGGGGAAAAAGAAATCGACCGGGTGAATCACATTTTTGAAAAAGCTCTGAGCGGCTATGACGTTGAGTATGGCGTGACCGTGCCGAAGGCAGAATGGGCGAAATTTTACATCCAGGGCTTTTTGTGGGACTACAAACATGATAAGGACGCCAAAGGGCGTGCGGTTGGCGACGGAGCTGCAGCTGTCCCCCAACATCAGCGCGGAACTTGGCTGGATAAAGGAAAATGGCGCGGGAAGCGAACGGTACGCCAAAATAATGTACAATTTGGCGGCCAGAGATATTTCGCTGTTCGGCCATAAGCGCTCGAAGGAAAGTAAACCATAAAGCTGGTGATGCGGAATAAACGCCTGCAAAAGGTCCGCCGGGAAAACGATATCCGGGTAGAGCGGTACCAGAAGGACGCAAACGGCAGCATTGTGAAAAAAGGCTTAAACGTAAGGATAAAAGTAACTCAGTAAGGGAGGAGCAAGCGATAATATGAAAAAATATATCTCATGCCTGGCGGGGCTTTTATGCCTTGTCCTGGCCAATATCTGCTTTGCGGGAAGCAATGAAATCACTTATTTTAGCGGCGAACTGAGATCGGTTTCGCTTATCGCCGCCGACGGGACCGAAAGGGACTTGGGTATGAGCGGGCACCTTGGCTTAGACACGGACATCAGCAAAAATATCTCCGTAGGAAACGGCAGCGGCCAGATCCCTGCGGGAAAATATACGGCCATTAAATACGTTTTCAAAAATCATTTTGAGTGCAAGGGACAGGTGACATTGAGGGACGGGGTTTACGGCAGCACCGGTGCCCTCAATGGAGGTCCAGTATTTAAGAAAGGGCAACAGCCTGTGATTTTTGCGTATGATTACGGCAATTATGATGGAAATTGGGAATGGTGTAAGGTGAATGCAGTCGCAGGCGGTGACTTGGAGGTTACGGAATTTGGAGATTTTACTTTAGACGAAACCAGCACTAAGGTCTACAATGTAAACGTGACCTTAGCGTTTCTTTGGTGTGGTCGAGACGGTGATCTTACAGCCTGGCGAAATTTTGACGAAAGCAGCTATGTAATAAGCTCTAATTCGTGGGTAGATACAGATCATTTTGCTCTTAGCACGGACAAAAACACCTTGATTGCGCCGTTCTTAGATGCACCTGAAATGGAAAATAATTTTTAACCAAAGGCGCGCCGCTTTTTGAAAAGATTACGGGTTGAATGATAATTTAATACTTTTTTATGACTGCCGCTTATGGGCGGCGGTCCTCTTTTTTGTTGGGGGAAAAATTAGTCTGTTCGTAGATGAAGTCAGATAGGATAATCCCTTTTGTATAAAGACTCCGTTTGGCGGGTGGCTGCATTTTGTTGCGTAAAGGTGACGGTTATGATATAGTAAATTAACTTAGAGATTGTTTAAGGAGCGGCGTCGATGACGAAGGAATAGCTTTACTATACTCGGCGGTTCGCTGATTAAACGCTTAATAGAGCAGTCATGTGGCAGATGATAATAGATGATAGGGAGAGGCGAATTTGTTGGCTGAGGGAAAGCTTCTCGTGGGATTTGACGCGGTGCTCGACGGCAAAACGACGATGCTTATTTTAGGATCTATGCCCAGCGAGGCGAGTTTAAGAGCGGGCGAATATTACGCGCACCCGCGCAATCGCTTTTGGCCGCTCATGGCGCTGCTTTTGACAGGCGAAGAAAAAGCGCCGGATGATTATCGGACGCGGCTGAAAATGATCGTGAGCCGCCACATCGGACTGTGGGACGCGATTGCGTCCTGTCGGCGTGAAGGAAGCTTGGATTCCGCTATTTGCGACGAAACGGGCAACGACTTTGCTGCGCTCATTGAAAAATACCCGCAGGTGACAAAAATAATTTGCAACGGAGCAAAATCCTACGCTTGCTTTAAGCGGTTCAATAAGCTGCTTTTGATGCGCGGCGGGCTTACTGTCGTCGCAGCTCCGTCCACTAGTCCGGCCAATGCCCGCTATCGAATGAGCGAGTTGGCAAAAAAATGGGGTGAGGCGTTGACGCTTTGACAGTTTTATATTAGAAAATACGGGACACGGTGGTCATGCTTGACTACTGTGTCCCGTATTTGTTTTTGGAATCAGGCTAATTCGTCTATCAATAGATAAATTAAAAAGCGAAGAGATTCGTCTATTAGTAGACGAGCAACAAAAGAACCCGCTGAAAGGCAATGCAAAGCAGCCTTACAGCGGATCAAAAACAATCTTAAAGCATTTCCAGCATCTGCTGGGGATTGTCAGCCGCTTTTACTTTGCCGACGGCTTTAATGATAATCCCCTTTTCATCAATAAGGTAAGTGGTGCGGACAATGCCCATAGAAACCTTCCCGTAGTTTTTCTTTTCCTGCCAGACACCGTAAGGTTCAATTACGGTTCGCTCAGGATCGGAAAGCAGGGTGAACGGGAGATTCTGCTTTTCCTCAAAATTCTTATGAGATTTCACGCTGTCCTTGCTTATCCCCAATACTACGGCGCCTTTTTCCAGGATCTGCGGATACCGTTCGGCAAATCCGCAAGCCTGCTTTGTGCAGCCGGGAGTATTGTCCTTCGGATAGAAGTAAAGAATTACCTTTTTCCCACGGTAATCGGAGAGGGAATGATTTACTCCGTTCTGGTCGGGGAGCGTAAAATCGGGGGCAGGGGAACCAATTTCTAACATTTGAAAAAACCTTCCTTTGTAAAGAAATATTATTTGAGGTAGGAGATAATGGGCCATTACAATCAATTAAAAAGCAGGCAGGAAAAATAGCGGATGATTCCATCATGGCCCCAGCAAACCATTCCACAGGTTTTAGCCATCGCTTCTGAATCAATTGAATAGGCGGACATACAGGAGAAATTTTTCCAGGGGCCGGAGCTCATGACAAGTATGTTTTTCATACCAGCTGCTGTGAGCAGCTTCTCGGTAAGCTCGTTGTGCAGGCGTTTTCCCCGCAGGTATTCAAGCATAACTTTTTCCCTGGGGATAAATTCCGTTTGAAGCACGAGGCAGTTTTTGCAGGCGAGAACTTTGTCGTACATTTCATCACTGGTGCCGCAGGCTGGCGGGCAGACCGGCAGCTTACCGTAATTTCCGCAGCGGTTTTCCTCGCAGTACCTTCTGTATTCAGGCACATAGACAAGCTCGGAAACCTTTATGATGGCAGCATGGGCGAAGCCCATAGCCAGAGCCATTGAAATCAAATTCCTCACGATATATTGCCTCGTATACTCTGAAACTTTGCAGAACATTATAATGCAGTCTTTCCGGAAAAAGCAAGGATTACTACTGAGAATCAGGCGGTTGAATTATGTCACCCCTCAGGCGGCTGCGCCGCCAGCTCCCCTGGAGGGGAGCCTTTGAGATAGATTGTGCAGTTACCACTTTCAGTGGTATACTGCGGAACAATCTCCCAGAATTTTCCCTATATTGGCATTCAATAGGGTGTGGGGTATAATAGCAATACCATTGAATGCAAAGTGGAAAGAAAATGCTTGTGGCATTTTCTTGAACAATGGGGGTATAATAATAGATAGTAGTGCCGGTAAGCTACGGCACGGATTAGGGATAAAGGTATCAAAACAATTAAGGAGGTTTTGGAAAATGATTACAGCAGTAAGCAGAGAGAACAGGTATAAGACCGATATTATGGGGGAATCAGCTGCGATCACCATGGATATGCCGGTGGCCAGCGGCGGCAGCGGGGAGGGGCTGGTTCCCTTTGAGCTGCTGCTGAGCGGTTTTGCCGCCTGCCTGAACATAACTGTCCGGATGCTCCTTGATAAGAAGGGGGTGCCTTACAGACAGGTAAAGGTTACCGCCGATGAAGACAGAAATAAAAAACCGGGCGCTATGATCATCAGCTGGCAAGCGGAGATCGACGGAGACATTCCCGAGGAAGAGAAGCAGAAATACATTGCCCGGGCTTTTGAAAAATGCCCGGTACATAATGCCCTGGCCGGAAATATTGAATTTGCCCGGGATAATTAAGAGCGGACTTTTCCAAGAATGTTTCTCAGGCGGATTTCTTGGATTAGTGGGCGATGATAATTATCGGTCAAAAAAACGTGAGGGTAGAATCGTCTATTAGTGGACGATTTGCTCTGGATGAAGAAACTTACCAGTAAAAAGCTCTGAAGGAGGGACGGAGGAGATGACCCTGGCGTGCTTTGGGGACTCCCTTGTCTATGGATGGCCCTTTTCTCCGGATTACAGCTGGACGGCTGTGCTGGAAAAATACGGAGTCAGTATTATCAATAAAGGGGTCTGCGGGGCAACAACCGGCGAGATACTGGATAATATGCGGTATGCAGCCCTGCCGAAGGGCGTTAATCGGGTACTTTTCTTTGGGGGCGCAAATGACATCATACAGGGCGTTCCGAAAGAGGTTGTCCTTGATACCATTGAGAAAGTAAAGACCCTGGCGGCGGAGAAAGACTGGCGGCTTTGCCTGGCGCTGCCTTTATTAAGCGGTGAGGAAGGAGCCAATGGAAAGATAGGGGAGCTTCGGACAGAGCTGGCCAGGGAAGCGGGGGTCTTTATCCTTGATCTTCAGCCGGCCATCGGGAGGTCGGAGGAAGATTTGCGGGAGGCGTATCTTGATGGCTGGCACCCAAAAGCAAAGGTGTATGAAAAGATGGGAGAGTATGCGGCGTCCATATTGTTAAAGTGGCTTGAAAAATGCGGGGCGGCTGAATAAAGGCCTTTTGGAAGTATCTGTAGTTTATCTTTTGTTTAACATTATTTTATTCCCGGTTTATTGCATTTTTGAAGCCGTTTTGTTACAATATAGTGAGAAAGATTTTCAGTTGAATTTTTTATCTGGTAAAAGGAGAGATGACTATGCTTAAAAAGACATTAGCTGTTGCGCTGGCCGCAGCGACCCTCTGCGCGGGGACGGCATTCGCCTCAAAAACCGATGAGCTGTATGCCAGGTACAATAATGGAGCGGCTGTCCAGGAGCCTGGCTCCAGCTATAAGGAGGCAAAGGAATATACCGCGGTGCTTATCGGCTCCCAGCAGGAATATCTGGACCGGCAGGATTTGTTCTTTGGGATTATCGCGGAGGAAATGAACGATAATCTGACGCCTGGCCGGCAGCGAGTGGTTTGCGACAAGGCGGTCCAGGCAAAGTGGATCGAGTTCTGCAATAGCACGGCCCATACCGGAGAGCATATTCTCCAGCCTGAGGAACTGGCGGAATTCGCTGCCCAGCAGGCTCAGCCAGTGCTCTTCATCTATGCCACCGAGGATATTACCTACGGGCAGAAAAAGAAATATGACGATGGCCGGTTTAAGACGGAGAATACGGCAAACCAGCGTTTCGTGCTGGTTTTGGCCGACAAGAACGGGATTGGTAAAAGGTACGAATTTACCGTTGAGGGAGACAGCAAACATAGTCGTGACAGGGCGCTGGTAGACGCTTTTGAGGAAGCCATGGATGAGGGAGAAAAGATGATCTTCTTCATGAGATGACCTTGGACTGAGATATTTGCGGAAAAGACCCCGGGTGGAAAATCTGCCCGGGGTCCTTTTGGGGCGAGGGCTTAACTGGTGATTTTTTACAATGCGGCAGATCAGGAAATTGCCGGGCAATTTCCCATTGGTGGGATTCAACGGTTAAATCCGTTACAGGTAATCTGGTTATTTAGCTGACAGGACTTTTTATTAAAAGAAAGAAGGATCAAAATGGCGAAGGAAGTAGTATATATCTTTATGAAGGGATGCCCCTATTGCCGGAGGGCGGATATTTTTATTGAGGAGCTCAGAAAGGCCCATCCGGAGTACGAAGATATTAAGATAACAAGGCTGGAGGACGGGAGCCCGGAAGCTCAAAAGTATGGTAAAGACTATTATTACGTGCCTTCCATGTTTGTGGAGGGGCAGAAGCTGTATGAGGCTCATCCTGGAGAAACCGAGGAGGAATGCCGGGATTTGGTAAGAAAGATCTTTGAGGCGGCGGTTTAGGCTTCTCCGAGCGGAATAGAAGATTGTCGGATAAAAACGGCAAAAGACTGTCCCCAGTTCCGGGTAAGTATGGGGGATCTATCATTTATCAGCTAATGGAGCGGGGGCGGAGATTTTTATCAGCGGGAGGGAACAGGAATGAGTAAAAAAATACGGATAATATTTCTGGCCCTGGCAGCGATTCTGACGATTGGCTGTACCAACGGGGCAGCAGGGAGCGGTGGAAAAGTGGAAACGATAACGGCGGAGCAGGCGAAAAAGATTATGGATTCGGGGGTGGCATATATTCTGTTGGATGTGCGCCGGCCGGATGAATACGCTGAGGAACACATAAAAGGGGCAGTGCTTATCCCGGATTTTGAGCTGGAGCAGAGAGCGCCCCGGGAGCTGACCGACAAGAAGGCCCTGATTCTCGTGTATTGCCGCAGCGGCCGGCGGAGTCTGGCCTCGGCAAAGCTGCTGGCCGGGATGGGGTATGCCAATATAAAGGATATGGGCGGGATAATCGACTGGCCCTATGGGGTTGAGCGGTAAGCTTTTCCTGGAAGTATCCGGCGAGATGAATGTGTTTTGGAATAAAAGAATATTGCTGTGGGAGAAATGTCCCCTGGATGGAAAAATAATGTGGAAAGAGGAGCAGCTGGTGAAGACTGCTCCTTTTTATTTATAAAAATTGATAATGCATTCTTTTTGAAAGTTGGAAAGCAGTTTGAACCGATTGGCATTCAACAGTCAAAGGCCGTTATAACCGCCATGGGGAGAATAGGTATTTTATATCATGCTGATGTAGATAATTTGACTGTAATAATCGCCGCAGGGTGATAAGTACGGGTGTCTCTAACTACAAAACCCACTGAATACCAATGTGCATTGATGTTATTTTATATAGACTTTTTTGTTAGGATTTACATTAAAGCGATAAAATTTTTGTTGTATTTATCAGACAATAGGCTTATAATGCTCAAAAGATGATATAAATTTGGGACTACTGTCCAATAAGCCGCTTACAGCTCAAGGGGGATGATGTTTTGAAGTTAAAGCAAAAAGCAGTTATGGCCTTTGCCATATTCATTGTTCTGGCTTGCGCGGTCAGCTCCGTAATCGGCTATATTATGGCCGGGCACGGTTTTGAAACAGCCCTGGCGCTGAAGGCAGAGAGCGATACGGCCACGGCTGAAGAGATCGCTTCCGCCATGGACAAAGGACCTTGGCAGGTAGTGGATGGGGCCCTGTACAAAGGAAAGACGATGATCGACGGAGATACGGGATTCGTTGACCGCTTGGGCGAGCTTACCGGCAACCATGTGACCTTCCTCCGGGGAGATATCCGGGTAGCCACTACCGTCAAGAAGGAGGACGGCACCAGGGTCACCGGCACCAAGTGTTCAGCCGAGGTGGCTGAGGCAGTTATCCGCGGCGGTAAGAACTATACCGGTTACGTGGAGGTTATGGGCCATCAGTACTACAGCGTGTATGAGCCATTAAAGGGCAGTGACGGCCAGATCGTCGGCATGATTTTTATGGGCATTCCCACCAAGACTATCGATACCATCAAGGATGATTATATTTCTTCCGTAGGAATTGCGGTTCTTGTTACTGTCATTCTGATTTCTGTGGTGGCAGCCTGGGTTGTGGGCCGGGCTGTCAGCAAGCTGGATGTTGCGGTAGAAGCCCTGGGGGTCATTGCCGGCGGCAATTTTCGGGGCGAGGATTTGACGGTGGATTCCCAGGACGAAATCGGCGAAGTCTGCCGCAGCGCAAACAAGATGAAGAATAGCCTGACCCGATTCCTGAAGGATGTGGCTTTGATGGCGGAACAGCTGGCTGCTTCATCTCAGGAGCTGACCGCAAGTTTTGGCCAGACCAGCGATACCATTCGGGCGGTAGCGGAAAGCGCCACCTCCATGAGCGAAGGGGCTGAAAAGCAGTCCCGAGGCCTGGAGGAAATCAATACCCGGGCCACGGAAATGGGCGGGGATATGCAGGGACTCCTGAAGGATTCTGAAGAAATGCAGCAGATGGCCGAACGTACCAGGCAGGGGGTTGAAAACGGCCGGGCCGCCGTAACCGAAGCCATTAGCAAAATCAGGGAAATGGCTGAACAGATCAGCGCCAGCTCCCAGCAGGTAGAAAATCTGGGTAACCGGGCTCAGCAGATCGGTCAGATCGTCGATACCGTTTCCTCCATCGCCGACCAGACGAACCTCCTGGCGCTGAATGCCGCCATTGAGGCAGCCCGGGCCGGGGAGGCCGGACGGGGCTTCTCTGTGGTGGCAGAGGAGGTTCGCAAGCTGGCAGAGCAGTCCGGCGAGGCCGCCCGCAATATTGCGGTCCTGATCGCGGAAATTCAGAACGATACGGCATCGGCTGTTCAGTCCATGCAGCGGGGCAACGAGGAGGTCGTTGCCGGAACTGAAAGCGTCCGCCGCACCGGAGCTGAGTTTGAAAATATCGAGGAGCTTATCACCAACCTGAACAACAATATTGGTCAGGCTATCGCCCACATTCAGAAAGGGGCAGGCAGCGCCCAGCAGATCGTTGTAGAGCTGGAAGAGGCAAAGACCATCAGTCAGGAAACGGCCAACGAGGCTCAGAGCGTCTCTGCCTCCACCGAGGAACAGGCGGCCACCGTCCATGAGATGTCCGAGGCATCCCGGGTGCTGGCGGAGCTGGCGCAAAAGCTCCAGAACGGCGTGGCAAAGTTCCAGTTATAATAAATCCGGAAAGAGAAAAAGCCCCCTGCCTAAGGGCAACTCTACCGAGCTGCCCTTAGGCAGGGGGCTTTTTGGTTGGGGTCCGGGAGTCAGCTACAGGGGAGTGACAGACAAGTTGAGATATTTGATTCTTCACCCCTCAGTCGCCTGCGGCGACAGCTCCCCTAAAGGGGAGCCACAGCCTAAAGCCTCCATTTCAGGGGAGGTGCCCGAAGGGCGGAGGGGTGATAGATAAACCGGTTCGTTGCTTTTCACCCCTCAGGAGCTTTCAGCGCCAGTTCCCCTTGAGGGAAGCCTGTTGGAC
>CAJTSO010000026.1:0-3604 GCA_910579115.1 uncultured Selenomonadaceae bacterium | reverse complement strand
AGTCCTGACGGACTGCCAGCTCTTGCCTATCAGATGTAACGATGAAAAGGAGTCCCCCGCTTTGTTAAAGCGGGGGACTCCTTTTCATCGTTATTATCGGGTGTTACAGCTTAAGGAATATCGGGTATGTAATAGCTTCCGCGTTATCGCCTGTCACAGCTTCAGTCCGGACACAAAGCGGGCTATATCATTGCCGTCGGTGAGATCCCTGCCAGGCAGCCATTTAGCTTTGGGGGTCAGCCTCTTTAATTCGGCGTCGCTACGACCAAAGCCGCTGCTGATAACCGTGCAGAAGGGGACGAGGGTCTTTCCGGCGAAATCATAGCTTTCCATGAAGGTAAGCAGGATATTGGGGGTGACGCCCCACCAGATGGGGTAGCCGATGAAGACTACATCGTATTTCTGCATATCGGGAAGTTTATTTTTGATGGCCGGACGGAAGCTGGGATCGTTATGTTCCTTAACGCAGCGGCTGTTCTGGTCGTTGTAATTCAAATCTTCCCGGGAGTAGGGCTGCTGGGGGACGATTTCAAACAGGTCGGCGTTTACTTCTTTGGCCAGCTGTTCAGCGGCGGCCTTTGTAGTGCCGGTGGCGGAAAAATAGGCCACTAATATTTTCTGGTTTGTCACCGCCTTTTCAGTTGCTGTTGTCTTTGGCTTCGCGCTGGGGGCGGGAGCCTCCGTTTTTGCAGCGGAGCCGCAGCCGGTCACCATTATGAGCAGGGTCATAAGAACTAGGCTGAATAGTCTCTTTTTCATTTGTGTAAATCTCCTTCAGTTGTTTGTAAATTTCTTTTTATTCCTTACTTGTCGGAGGCTGAATCTTCCCCGGCTTCTTCTGCGTCAAGGTCCACGATGATGTATTTGTCGTTGCCCATGCCCAGTTCCTTCATGTAGGAAAGCTGGCGCAGGCCGGCCCGGGTCTCGATTCGCTCGGAAAGGTCCTGATGATCCGCTTCCGGCAGGGAATAGACCATGTCGATAGAGGCCTGGTCTACCGCCAGAATATCGAGGGAAGCCAATATGCCGATGTCGGGGGTGGTGGTAGCCGCCGCCTGGATCCCGGCGCAGTCGCAGTCAACGGACATATTGCGCAGCACGTTGATGTAGGCGATATGCTTGCCAAAGTAATCCACGGTGCCCTTGGTGGATTCGGTCATCCTTTCCATAAAGGGTTCTTTGTTTATCTGCCACATCTTATCGGTACCCCACTCCTCGGGGTTGTCGCCAGTATGGATCATGGCCTTGCCAATGCGGCCGTCGGCACAGCCGATGCCGATGTTTTTGTTGGAGCCGCCAAAGCCGCCCATGGTATGACCCTTGAAATGAGTCAGCACCAGCAGGGAGTCGTAGTTCAGCAGATGACTGCCCACAGAGATCTCCTTCAAATGCTTGCCTCCGGCTACCGGCAGCATGGCAGTGCCCTCTTCGTCCATGATGTCCACCGGGCAGAAGGTCCAGCCGTTCACCTCCAGGGTTTCCCGATGGGCTTCCGTGGTGTAGCGGTCAGGGCTGGGATAGTAGACGTTTGTTTCCACGATGACGCTGTCGGGGATGCCCGCCTGAAGCTCCTTTACCCATTCCCGGGGCAAAATGTTGGGGCCGTTCTTTTCGCCGGTGTGGAGCTTGATTCCCACTTTGCCGGTGATATCCTCCTTCACCCGGTCATAGATTTTTTTCAGCCCGGCAGCGCTGAGATCCCGGGTAAAATAAACCACGGAGGTTTCTCCGGTACGGCTCTCCATGGGGGAAGCCGGTTCGGCGGCAAAGCACTGAGCGGCGACGGAGCATGAGATAAGGGCAGCGGTAAGTAATTTTTTCAGCATCTTTTTCCTCCTTTTGTAACTTAAACTGGACTGATACGAGGAGAGCGGCATCTCCCGGAAGCTTTTGCAATGCCCTGATACGGGCAGGGCATCCTGATTCTGGGGCTGCTGTAGATAAAATGCAGCATGATAAAATCCCGCTTTCATTTTGTCTTGTTATTTTTCCCGTTAGCTGATATGCTGATGCCAGTATATATCCTAAACTTGACTTTAGGTCAATATGCTTTTGCAAATTTTTCACGGGAGGTTTTTATGTATACCATAGGACAGGTTTCCGAGATGTTTGGTCTGCCTGTTTCAACCCTGCGGTATTATGACCGTGAAGGGTTGTTTCCCCATATGGAGCGGGCCTCCGGCATCCGCCGGTTTTCCGAGTACGAGCTGGAGCTACTCCGGGTGATCGAGTGCCTGAAAAAGTCCGGACTGAAGATAAAGGACATCCGCCGGTTTATCGCCTGGTGCGAAGCGGGGCCGGCCACCTACGAGCGGCGGAGGGAGCTGTTTGAAAGCCGGAAGCTGGCGCTGGAAGCCCAGATCAGGGATCTGGAGAAGAATCTGGCAATGACGAAATTCAAGTGCTGGTATTATGAGCAGGCGATAGCCGATGGAAGTGAAGAGCGGCTGGACGGGATGCTGCCGGACAAGCTTCCGGTGGAGATTCAGGCCCTGTACGATCTGGCCCGGTCGTGATGGGGTGAGGAGGGCTCCACACGCCCTCTCAGTCAGTCCTTACGGACTGCCAGCTCTCCCAAAGGGAGAGCCAAGGGTAGGTCCTCTTGCCTCTCCCTCTGGGTTGGCATGAGCACTTAATAAGCGAAGCGCATTTAGTGCGAGCCATGCAAACTACTTAGCGATTGCCGAATGAAACGACGGCAGAGCTTAGTAGTTTGTAAGAGGTGGTATGTCGCCAGACATGACGGAGAGGGGAGCCTTAGCGTAAATGCAGTTAATAGATCGGGAAGGTCGTGGAGTATCGGATATGGAGCTTCGTGTTTTGCAGTATTTCCTGACGGTAGCCAGAGAAGAGAATATTACCCGGGCGGCGGCGCTCCTGCACATGACCCAGCCGACCCTTTCCCGGCAGCTCCGCCAGCTGGAGGAGGAGCTGGGGGTGACTCTGTTTGAGCGGGGCAATCATCAGGTGCGGCTCACCGGGGATGGCCTCCTGCTCCTGCGCCGGGCCCAGGAAATCGTGGATCTGGTTCAGCGCACTCAGGAAGAATTTTGCAGCGAGGGGGAGCAGCTGGCGGGAACAATCGTCATCGGGGCGGGGGAGACCCACAATATGGAGATAGTGGCCGGCTGGATGAAGAGCTTTCAGGAAAAATATCCCCTGGTGGATTTCCGGGTCCAGAGCAGTACCGCCGATTTTATCAAGGAAAATATAGAAAAGGGACTGGTGGACATCGGCCTGTTGACGGGACCCGTGGACATTTCCCGCTATGAGGTGCTGAACCTGCCGGAAAAAGGGATTTGGGGCATTACCGCCCCGGCGGAGGATGAGCTGGCGGATAAAGGGGAAATAAGTCCGGAGGATCTGGCGGGGCGCTCCCTGATTATGCCCTGGCGGAACGAGGTGCAAATGGATCTCCGAAAATGGCTCGGTTCAGTCTATGACACCGTTCAGGTAACTGCCACCCATAATCTTATCGCCAATGCCCTGTGTCTTGTCCGGCAGCGTATGGGGCTGTTGCTTTCCACATACATCATTCCGGTGGGGGAGGGGCTGCGGTTTATTCCCCTGAAGGATATGACGCCGACATCCTCTGAGCTGGTCT
>CAJTSO010000025.1:21452-24675 GCA_910579115.1 uncultured Selenomonadaceae bacterium | reverse complement strand
AGCAAAGGACTGAAAATCCTTGTGTCCGCAGTTCGATTCTGCGCTGAGGCACCATAGAAAAAACAGGGGTGCTTTGGCATCCCTTTTTTTGTAGCCTGAGATTGTTATGGCGGCCCTTGGCCGTTGAAGGATGATATGGAGATAATTTCGACGAAATTTTCTTTAACTGCTGCACTATATAGGAGGGATTTTGATGGATGCAATGCTGGCCGCTTTCACCCTGGTTTTTCTGGCTGAAATGGGTGACAAGACTCAGCTGCTGGTAATGGGTCTGTCTATGCAGTTTCCCTGGCAAAAGGTCATGGCAGGGGTAGTACTGGCCACTGTTGGAAACCATTTGCTGGCCGGAATTATCGGTGTCCTGTGTGGCAGTCTTGTAGAGGGAAGGACAGTATCAATTGCGGCTTCTCTTCTTTTCACTGTTTTTGGTATTTATGCCTTGAAGGTGGCAATAACCGGTGATAAAGAAGCTGAAGAAGATATAAATGTGTCGGCGCGGCACCCGGTAAAGACTGTGGCAATAGCCTTCTTTCTGGCTGAAATGGGCGATAAAACCCAGTTTGCCACGGCGGCGCTGGCAGCAAAATATGCCAGCCTTGTCTGGATAATCTGTGGAACGACGATGGCAATGGTATTGGCCGATGGGCTTGGCATTATGGTAGGAACGGTTTTGACTGAATTTTTACCAAAGGAAAGAATAAACTATATATCGGCAATTACGTTCATTGCTTTTGGTGTTTTTGGGTTCTACGAAATTTTTGGCTGAGAGGGTTCTACTCTCTCTTATACCTGTGCGAAGAAAGGTGAGGCGTATTATGGAAGGTTTAACACACAACTTTTTATTGTTTATTGAGGACTGGGGATATTTTGCCGTGGCGCTGCTCATGGCCGCTGAAAATGCCTGCATTCCTATTCCCTCCGAGCTTATCCTTGGCTTTGCCGGATATTTGGTATTCGCTGAAAAAATGACTCTCACCGGCTCCACTGTAGCAGGTATGATTGGCGGTATGGCAGGCTCTATATTTGCCTACTATGTGGGTGTAGCGGGGGGACGCCCCTTTATTGACAAATACGGTAAATATTTCTTCATAAAGAAGTCCCACGTTGATCTTGCGCAGTCCTGGTTTGACAAATATGGCTACAAAGCTGTATTTTTCAGCCGCCTGCTGCCGGTGGTCCGTACATTCATATCCTTGCCGGCAGGCTTCGCCCGGATGAACTTTACAAAGTTTCTGATTCTTACTTTTGTAGGCTCACTGCCTTGGACCGTGTTTATCATCGGCTGCGGTATGGCTTTGGGAGAGAACTGGGAACTTCTCATGGCCATCGGACATCAGGCCAGCCTCATTTTTGTAATAGCTTCGGCCATCATTGTTGCCTTTATGTATTATCGTTGGAAAAGAGACCAGAAAAAGGCTTGATATATCGTGTAACTTGTAGTAAAATACCGAAATGTCGATAGTTTACATGTTTACAGAAATTTGCAGTAAGGTTTAGCTAATGCGTAATATTTTATCAATTTTGGTAGAAAATCAGCCAGGCGTCCTCGTGCGGATTGCAGGCATGTTTTCCCGTCGAGAGTTCAACATCGACAGCTTGGCGGTAGGGGTCACCCAGTCACCGGATTATTCCCGCATAACCGTTGTCGTTCATGCTGACGAAGGTGTCATTGACCAGATGATCAAGCAGCTTGAAAAATTGCCGGACGTTGTAGCTGTCCGTCGCCTTGATGACAGCTCCTCAGTTTTCCGTGGACTAACCATGATAAAGGTGAGAGCAGATGACAAGGATCGCCTTGATATACTGAAGATGGCAGAACTGTTCCGTGCCCATGTCATTGATGTGCAGCCGGAAACTCTGGTATTTGAGATTACCGGAGAGGATTCAAAGGTAACCGCATTCCTTGAGCTGTTGAAGCCTTATGGAACCCTTGAGGTAATCCGTACTGGTCTCATTGGGTTGGAGCGCGGCATCCATACCATTTATGAACATTGTGAGGAGAGAGAGTATTATGGCAAAAACTTACTATGATCAGGATGTAAATTGGGACATCATGAAGGGTAAAAAGGTCGCAATCATCGGCTACGGTTCTCAGGGTCATGCTCATGCACTGAACCTGAAGGAGTCCGGTATCGATGTGTGTGTCGGCCTTTATGAGGGTTCCAAATCCCGGGCTGTGGCTGAAAGCAAGGGCCTCACTGTCAAGACTGTAGCTCAGGCTACCAAAGACAGCGATATTATCATGATCCTTATCCCGGATGAAAAGCAGGCCGATGTTTACAAGAGCGAAATCGCTCCGAACCTTTCCGCCGGTAAGGCGCTGGCTTTTGCTCATGGCTTCAATATCCATTTCAAGCAGATTGTTCCTCCGGCTGATGTAGACGTATTCATGGTTGCCCCGAAGGGACCCGGTCATCTCGTTCGCCGTACTTATGTTGAAGGTGGCGGCGTTCCTGATGTATTTGCAGTTTATCAGGATGCAACCGGCAATTGTTTCGATCTTGCTCAGGCTTATGCCCGCGGCATTGGCGGTACCCGCGCAGGTATCATTCAGACTACCTTTAAGGAAGAGACTGAGACTGACCTCTTCGGTGAACAGGCTGTTCTTTGCGGCGGTGTGACCCACCTCATTCAGAACGGCTTCGAGACCCTTGTTGAGGCAGGCTATCAGCCGGAGATTGCCTATTTTGAGTGCTTCCATGAAATGAAGCTCATCGTTGATCTCATGTATGAAGGCGGTATGGCTAAGATGCGTACCTCTGTTTCCGATACTGCGGAGTACGGTGACTATGTATCCGGTCCCCGGGTCTGCAATGCAGAGACCAAAAAGGTCATGAAGCAGATCCTCACTGAGATTCAGGATGGCACCTTTGCCAGGAACTGGCTCCTGGAGAACCGGGCAGCTGGTCGGGCTCACTTCCTGGCTCAGCGCCGTATTCATGCGGAACATCCAATTGAGAAGGTCGGAGCTCAGCTCCGCAGCATGATGAGCTGGCTTAAAGATGGCAGTGACCTGTCAAAGGATTGATTGGTAATCAAGCAGCTTCCGAAGAGACCGTCGCAATGGGCGGTCTCTTTTATGCTTCAATAATTTTTCCGATATATTGACTGATAATCACGGGTGTGTTATTATTTATTGGTCAATATCAAATCAGTGCCGAAGTGGCGGAATTGGCAGACGCACTTGACTCAAAATCAAGCGACCACAAATCGTGCGGGTTCG
>CAJTSO010000025.1:2863-21427 GCA_910579115.1 uncultured Selenomonadaceae bacterium | reverse complement strand
AATTTTAGCCCTTCAGGAGTAGCCTGAAGGGCTTTTGTATGATGGAAATTATCGAGGGAATTATTATGATAATATTCTATGTACTTCTTGCCGGGGCCATTCTTTTATTGACTCTTGCGGCCGTGTGGTCAGTCAGGTATGTGGCTATAGGATCAAACTGCAAAAGACTGAGAATAATTCTGGTACTCTTCAATGCAGTTTCAACAGTTGCTATGGGATGGTGCTGGGGAAACATGAACGAAGCGGCCAGAATAATTCTTCATACATTGTCAGTCCTTGTGATGATAGAACTGCTTTTTATTGTGCTTGTGGCATTAAGCGTCAGTGCGCGCTGCATCCGGCGATTGATAAGCTCTCCCCTTATCAGCCCGCTGGATATGGAGAGAAGACGGCTGTTGAAGGGTGCTGTTCTATATCCAACGGCAGCAATTGCGGCAGGTCTTTATGGAGGACTGGTGGAAAAGGATGATACTGTCATCAATAGCTTTGATGTTCCCCTGCAAAATCAGGCTCACAAAGCGCTAAATGGCTACCGTATAGTTCAGCTCAGCGATGTTCACTGCGGTCCGTTTCTCACCACTGAACGACTTGAACAGCTTTTGGAGAAAGCAGCCGGCCTCGGCGGTGATCTGCTCGTCATGACCGGGGATATTTTTGATGATAATGAGACAAATAAGGAAGCAATCGAAATAGTTGACCGCTATTGTGACAGATTCAAGGATGGAATTATCTACATATTTGGAAATCACGAATACTTTAGAGATTTGTCACTTATTGAAAATGGGCTGTCCCGGTCCAAAATAAAAGTACTGCGAAATCAGGCAATATGTATTTCCGGGAAAGCCGAGACTGCAGAAGCCTTATATATTGCCGGAGTTGATTATCCTCGCCGCCGTGATTTATTTTCCCAGCAGGTAAAGGAATACACCAGGGAGGCGCATAAGTCTATCCCAGAGGGAGCCGCCTCTATATTGCTGGCTCACCACCCGGATTTTATTGACTCAGGTGCAGAAAACGGGGCGGCTGCCGTCCTTTGCGGGCACACTCACGGCGGACAGATTGGACTCTTTGGAATACCTCTTGTCCCTCATACATTCAAATATATGAGAGGCATGTATGCTGTAGAAGGAAAAGATAGAAAAAAGACCCTTGGCTATGTTCACTGCGGTAACGGAAGCTGGTTCCCCTTCCGCCTTGGATGCCCTCCGGAGATAGCGGTATTTACCTTACAGAATTGATTAGTAAAAAGACTGTTAGGTATGGATCTTCAAAGAAAAAGTTCCTCCTACGATAAGATATAATTGCGTCCGCCAGTTGCAATGAATAAATCAGGGGCGGGATATCGATGGCCAGTGGTCATGATGCGCATAGTTTGTCACATACGAAATGGAACTGTAAATATCATATAGTATTTTCCACGCCCGTCTCATAGAAAGATGTATAATGAGATAGTGTGATAGCAATGAAAGAAATTAAAGAATGGTTGGCAAAAATAGACGATCCAAGACACGTAAGCTACGTGAAATATCCATTTGGCAGATATTCTGGTCGTTGTGATGTGCGGAGTATTAAGCGGGTTGGATGGACTGGGGGATTTGATGATCTACGCTAAAAGTAAGGAAATTTATCTGAGGGAAACACTGGGAATCGAAAATATCCCATCTAAAGCCACCTTTGGACGTATTTTGAGCATGATTGACGGCAAACGGATAGAAGAAGCCATTTTAGAAATACTACGTCAACATTTTGGAACGGATGGCGAAGTAATTGCGATAGACGGGAAAGCGGTTCGCAGCTCATCAAAGGATGTAATTCCCATAGAGCATTGCAATTTTAAGCGCTCATTTGACAAACAGCGGTGTCACGCTTGCGCAAGAGGCTATTCATAAAAATACGAATAAAATACCCGTATTTCAAGAAATGCTCTCGTATTTAGACGTTAAGTTCTATACTTCGTTTTTACTAGACGGACGTGATTGAAAAATATTTTCAGATTGACACCGGCAAGAAAAATCTATAAAATAAGGGAATGTGGGATTTTTTTGATAAGAATCGCATAATCATACTAAATTTTATACGCACAGGGGGTGAATATGATCGTAGAATTAGTTTTAGTAGCAATAGTCGCTTTCGCGGCGGGAACCGGCGGAGGATATATGTTTCGTCGCAGCACAGCGGAAAAGGCAATCGGCACGGCGGAAGCCCAGGCCAGAAAAATTGTCGAAGAGGCTGAGGCAAAGGCGGAAAGCCGCGGCAAGGAAATCGTTCAGGATGCCAGAGAGGATGCACAGCGTCTCCGTCAGGATCTGGAACGGGAAACGAAGGACCGTCGGTCCGAGCTGAGCCGGACTGAGCGCCGTCTCGTACAAAAGGAGGAAAACCTTGACCGGAAACTCGAATCCATTGAGAAAAAGGAAGGGGCCCTCGCCGGTCGGGAAGCGAACATTGATAAGTGCCAAAAGGAGATTGATGCTCTGAAGGAAGAGCAGAAGAGCGAGCTGGAGCGCATCGGTGGGATGACCGCGGAGGACGCTAAGACGTTGCTTCTCTCCAAGGCTGAAGAAGAGCTGAAGCATGAAAAAGCGGTCATGATCAAGGAGTATGAGCAGCAGGCAAAGGATGAAGCCGATAAGCGGGCACGGGATATCGTGTCCCAGGCGATCCAGCGCTGTGCCGCAGATCAGGTGGCGGAGACAACCGTGTCGGTTGTGGCTTTGCCAAATGATGAAATGAAAGGCCGGATCATCGGACGGGAGGGCCGCAATATCCGGGCCATCGAGACCATGACCGGCGTTGATCTCATCATTGATGATACTCCGGAGGCCGTCATTCTCTCCGGTTTTGACCCGGTCCGCCGTGAAGTGGCCAGAGTGGCGCTGGAAAGGCTTATTACTGATGGCCGTATTCATCCGGCCCGCATTGAAGAGATGGTTGAAAAGGCCCGCCGGGAGGTTGACCAGCGGATCAAAGAGGCAGGGGAACAAGCCCTCTTTGAGACCGGCATTACCAGTCTTCATCCGGAGCTGGTGAAGCTGTTGGGCCGCCTGCGCTACCGGACAAGCTACGGGCAGAATGTCCTCAATCATTCCGTGGAGGTTGCCCATTTGGCAGGGATCATGGCCGCTGAACTGGGAGTAGATGTTACCTTGGCCAAGCGGGCCGGTCTCCTCCACGATATCGGTAAGTCCGTGGACCATGAGGTGGAAGGTCCTCATGTCACTATCGGCGCAGACCTGGCGAAGAAGTACCGGGAGTCCAGGGAGGTTATAAATGCTATCGCCGCCCATCATGGGGACTGCGAGGCCCTCACGGTGGAAGCTGTGCTGGTAGCGGCGGCTGATGCCATTTCTGCCGCTCGTCCCGGCGTCCGCCGGGAAAGCCTGGAGTCTTATATCAAGCGCCTTTCCCGGCTTGAGGACATTGCCAAGTCCTTTGAGGCGGTGGAGGACTGCTTCGCCATTCAGGCCGGCAGGGAAATCCGCGTTATGGTCAAGCCGGACAAGGTGGATGATGTTTCTGCCGTTGCCCTGGCCCATGACATCGTCAAGAAAATTGAAGCGGAGCTTGAATACCCTGGTCAGATCAAGGCTACCATCATCCGCGAAACGCGGGTAGTTGACTACGCCAAGTAAATGGTATAAGATATAATCGCGTGGCAGATAATAAAAGGAGTGTTGCCTTAAGCAGCGCTCCTTTTTTCTTAAAAATATTTTGGGGATAGGAGCTGAGTCAGATGTCCTTGTTGCGCCGCAGCCGTAAACCGAATATGGACGGCGTCAATCTGTTGATGACGCTGCTTCTTTGTTATCCGGAGATTGGAACCGTTACCTTTGATCCGGCAAAGGGAGAGACTTTGCAGATGGCCTTTGCCCTGAATCGTCTTCCAAGTGATGAGGAGAACAAAGAGTTCGGGCGGTTCCTTACGGAAAGCATTAGTACTTACCACAGCCTTCTGGGACTGCCGGAAGGCAGGCTGAACATTACCGTTGAAGGCAATGGGAAGGCGGCTATTCTCGGGATCAAACGGGATATGGCAACAATCAGCCGGGGAGAGATAAGTTTGATTGCCGCCCTGGTAAGAGATAACTTCAAGGATGGCTTGGTGACCGATACGGAGATGGAGAAAGATCTTCCTGATGAGGCAACGAGGCTGGCTCATGAGGATAATATTGATAATATACTGGGCTCTGTCCGGCATGGGGTTATATCAGAGACGATGGTGGGCTATCGAGAAGCCGGCCGGGTAATGGTTTATAACAAGTGAGGTACCCGTGCGAATACTGATGATCGGCGATGTTTTTGGCAAGAAGGGCCGCGAGCTGTTCAAGGAGCTTACCCCTCGGCTGAAAGCGGAGCGCAAGATAGATTTTGTGGTGGTAAACGGCGAGAATTCCGCCGGAGGCAAAGGGATCGTCCGCAGGATTTTTGATGAATTGTGCCAGGCGGGGGCAGATGTGGTGACCAGCGGCAACCATATCTGGGATAATAAGGAGGTAATGAATTTCATCGATGATGAGCCATATCTTGTAAGACCGGCGAATTATCCCCCGGGGACTCCCGGCCGGGGCTGGTGCGTCTATCAGCTCAAGTCGAAGCGCATTGCGGTGGTAAATATGTCCGGCCGGGCTTTCATGCCCCCCGTTGACTGCCCTTTCCAGAGGATAGAGGATATTCTTTACGAGCTGAAGGGCAGGGCGGATATTATTCTGGTGGATTTTCATGCGGAAACTACTTCTGAAAAGATGGCGCTGGGCTGGTACCTTGATGGAAGGGTTACGGCCGTGGTAGGGACACACACCCATGTACAGACGGCAGATGAGCGGATCCTTCATAAGGGAACGGCCTTCATCTCCGATTTGGGTATGACCGGTCCTTGGGATTCCGTTATCGGTGACGGTGTTGAATGTATCATCCGTAGGTTTACTACCGGTATGCCGGTGCGCTTCGTGGCGGAAGAAACCGGACCGGGCGTATACAGTGGTGTCATTATTGACGTGAATGATAAGACGAATGAGGCTGTAGCCATAGAGCGTATTTTGGTAAAGCAGTGAAAGCTAAAGGGTTTGGGTACTAAGGATGTCAAGTGATCTACATATTCACACCATTTTTTCGGACGGCCGGCTGATGCCGGAGGAGGTGTTGGCCGCTGCCTGTGAGGCAGGGCTCCGTAATATTGCTATTACGGACCATGATACCGTGGATGGGCTCCGCCACCTTTACGAGAATGAAAAAGACAGCGTCAAAGGGTTGACGATCATCCCCGGCATCGAGCTTTCGGCTCAGACAGATGGTCGGGAAGTACATATTCTTGGGTACAATGTCGATATATACAGCTCCCAGCTGGCGGAGGGACTGGTGGAGATCAGCGAAGACCGCTGGCAGCGGCTTGTTCTCATGCTGGAAAAGCTTCAGGAGCTGAAATATGACGTTTCTGAGGCGGAAGTGCTGAAGGTGGCGGGAGCCAGCAGCTCGGTCAGCCGTTCTCACGTGGCCCGGGTCTTGGTGAAGAAAGGTTTTTTCCCTACTGCCCGGATTGCTTTTGATGAGCTTTTGGGGGAGGGTAAGCCTTGCTATGTTCCCCGCTACCGCGTTGAAGCGGAGGTGGCGGTGGATCTGATAAGGGCAGCCGGCGGATTTCCGGTGCTGGCCCATCCCCTGCTCATTGGGGACGACGCCGTTGTCTCCAAGGTATTAAAGCTGGATGTGGCGGGGATCGAGGTCTATTATCCCCAGCACAACGGTGATGATGTCCAGCGGTATGAACAGCTGGCGGAGCTGCACGGCCTGCTGAAAACCGGCGGCTCAGATTTCCACGGCATCGCCGGGCGGTACCCGGAAACCCTGGGAGAATTCGTGGTGGATGACGAACTGGCCAGGCCTTTTGTGGAGGCAATGAACAATGATAGGTGACTGTCATTACTTCCGGGGACATAAATTTTACAGGAGGATTGGTGGAGTCTGTATCTTTACTGCTATCATGCGCGTAAGGAAGGAAAAGGACTGCGGCGCTTGCCAGAATGATGGGTGTCGGTCTATGCGGTCTATTTTTGTACAGGGTAAATGAAATGGAAGTAATAGCTTTGGTTGGTCAGAGCGGCACCGGCAAAAGTCATCGTGCCCTCATGGTGGCCAATGAATATCAGGCAGATGCCATAATTGATGATGGGATACTCATCAGAGACGGTAAAATTGTCGCCGGAAAATCGGCAAAGCATGAAAAGAGTAAGATAATGGCCGTCCGCCGGGCGATATTTGTGTTGCCCGGTCATGCTGAGGAAGTGATGGAGGCTCTCCGGGAGGATATGCCGAACCGGATACTGATCATCGGCACTTCGGACAATATGGTGGGTAAAATCGCCAAGAAGCTGGGACTGCCGGCCATAAGCCAGATTGTCAGGATAGAGGATGTGGCGACTCCCGCGGAAATGGAAAAAGCTCACGAGGTAAGGATGAAGAAGGGGATGCATATTATTCCGGTTCCTTCCATTGAGCTGGCTCCCCATTTTTCCGGCTACCTTATCGATCCGATCCGTTCTTTTTTTTACGGGGGCAGGAAGAGGCGCCGGCTGGGGGAGAAGTCCATTGTCCGCCCGGTATTCAGCTATTACGGCAAGCTCATTATCGATAACAAGGCCATCGCCGACATCGTTCGCTACATTGTGGGCAGCAGCGAAGGCGTTCGCAAGGTAACCGACATTAAGGTAGAGCAGATTACCGAAGATGATGAGCATCGGGGGCTGGTTATCGTTTGCAGCGTCGTGCTGGCCGTATACGGGAAAAATATTCCCCAGCTTATTATGGGGATTCAGAATGAGACGAAAAAAAAGCTGGAGCTTCAGACTGGTATGGTGGTCAGGAAACTAAACGTGAATGTTAAGGCTCTGGTTGTAGGGGCGAAATAACGGGGACAATTTACGGCAGATCATGAGGTCTGTCGCATTTTTTTGGTGGAATTCTACAATCTGTCGCCTGGCATTTAGTCAACGAATACGTGAGGAAGATTTTTCGCCGCCGTATTTGCTCGGAGGAGATCGTCATGAATTTATTCAAAGGTATCGGTAAGGCCCTTAAAGGAGAGAACTACTATATAATAATCGGATGTGGACGGCTGGGGGCAACTTTGGCGGAGCAGCTGGAAGCGGCAGGCAAGGAAATCCTTATAATAGACAAGCGCCAAAGCGCCTTTGATAAGCTGACGGACAGCTATGGCGGTATGACTTTTACAGGTGATGCCAGCGAGATGTCTGTTTTGGAGCGGGTGGGACTGGAATCGGCCGAGGGGGTTATCGTGGTGACAAACAACGATAACATGAATGCCATGATTGCTCAGCTGATAAGAGAAATTCAGCCTGGAAGAAAACCCCGGATAATTGCCCGCCTTTATGAGCCGGGCCGGGAGGTCGTCTACAAGGAACTGGGAATCACCAGCATTTGCCCTTCAGAGCTGTCGGCCAGGGAAATAGCCAGCTATCTGGGGGAGGTAGACCAGTGATAAATGACAGGATAATAATCGTGGGGGGGCGCACCAAGGCCAGAACTCTTGCTCAGTCCCTAATTGGGCAGGGCCATTCCGTTACGGTAATAAACGCCGTGGCCGAGGACTGCCGCCGGCTGGCCTCCGTTGACGGTCTGAACATTATTCATGGTGACGGCACAAAGCCCTATGTGCTGGATGAAGCCGGGGCCGGCGAGGCGGATGTAATCATTGCCATGTCCCCTCGAGACGAGGACAATCTGATCGCCTGCCAGCTGGGAAAGAAAATGTTCGGGGTGGAAAAGACGGTGGCGATTGTGGGCAGCCCGGACAAGGTGGCTTTTTTCCGCCGCCTGGGCATCGATCACCCCGTCTGCGCCGTGCAGGCGGTGACGAAAATTATCGAGCAGCAGGCCTTCCTGGAAGAAATGAAGGGGATGGTGTCCTTTGAGGATGGCAGGGTAAATATTGTTGAGCTGGTTATGGATGAGGCTTGTCCCACGGTCAGAAAGAAATTGCGGGATATTGTTCTGCCGGACAGTGTTATTATCGGGGCGCTGCTCCGGGGAAGCATTACAATTATTCCCCGGGGCGAAACAAGGCTGCTTCCTGGAGACAAACTGATAATTCTTTCGGCGGGGGGCCGCGAGATTGAAGCTGTCAGGATTTTGCGAGGAGTAAGGGCGGATGAATAAAACTCTGGACAAGGTCAGTCTGGGAAAATACATGATTTTGCTGGGGCTGCTTACCCTGGTTCCGCTGGTTGTTCTTTTCTTTTACCCGGAGGAATATATTTATCGGGAGAGTTTTTTGCTGAGCTTTCTGTTTTCCGCTTTTACCGGCAGTCTTTTCTGCATCTATGGTTATTTTCAGCAGGAGCCTGATGCCCTCCGCTGGAAGCTGAGGCTTAGAATGAGCAGTACCACTGTACTTTCCATTTGGCTTTGGGGGATGCTGATCGGGGCCCTGCCCTTTTTCCTGGCCGGGAAGCTGGATTTTGTCCAATCCATGTTTGAAGCGGTCAGCGGTTGGACCACCACCGGTTTTACGGTAGCGGCGCCGGAGAAGCTGCCCAATATTTTTCTCTTTCACCGGGCGTTCATGCAGTACGTGGGCGGCCTTGGCTTTGTCCTGGTAATGGTGTTGTTCCTGCCGGGAAGAAAGGCGATGACCCTGTTTTCAGGGGAAGGTCATCCGGACAGGATAATGCCCAGCCTGCAGCGGACGGCGCAGGTCGTTTTCCTGATGTACAACGGTTTCCTTGTGGCCGGCACCAGTCTTTATATTATGGCGGGTGTTCCGCCTCTGGAGGCGGTCTGCCATACGATGAGCGCCTTGTCTACCGGCGGTTTCTCCACATACACGAACAGCATTGGTTCCTACGGCAGCCCGGCCGCTGAGTGGGTGTCCATCCTCCTTATGCTGGTGGGAATGACAAACTTTTATGTCATGCTTCAGTGCTTCCGGGGTCATTGGCGGGAGGCTGTCAGGGTAACGGAGCTGCGGCTCATGTGGGCAGTGGTCTTGGGGGCGACCATGTTCATCGCCCTTCAGGAGTTGCCGGCCCTGGTTGCTGATATGTCCTTTTCTTCACCGTTGGATTTTATTGTTTCCTGCCTCGACGTCTGGCGGCGGGCAATGTTTTTGACCGCCACGTCTTTGTCAGGCACCGGATTCGGGATAACCGGACCGGAAGCCTGGACTCCGGCAGTACTGGCCATCATGATTGTTCTGATGTTCATGGGGGGCATGAGCGGTTCCACTGCTGGCGGTTTGAAGCTTCAACGTGTCTACGTTCTCCTGAGGACGGCGGGCCTGTATCTAAGACGGCGGCTTGTTCCAAACAGGATGATAATTGTCCCTTACTACTTTCGGGTTGAGGGTAGAGTGGCCTTTGACCGTCATCTGATGGACGAGGCCGTTGGCTTTTCCCTGATTTATGCGGGCTGTTTTCTGTTGACGGTATTAGCTCTTTGCTTTACCACTGGAGCAGGCCTTACGGAAGTGATTTTTGAGGCGGCTTCCGCCCTGGGCAACGTAGGAATTTCCATCGGCATTACCGGTCCCGACACAGGTGACGGGGCCTTGATCGTAGAAATGATTGCCATGCTGCTGGGCCGGCTGGAGATTTTTATTGTCCTTGTTGGAATGTATTCCGCCTGGCAGGACATTGGCGGCCGTCAATAGAAATTTTTACCCGGGAGGGGAAGATGAACCTCCCCGGGTAATTTTTTATTTTTCACCGGATTTTAATGAAGGATACCGGTTGATATGGTAATATAGAGCTTATCAGCGGACTGACGTGCAGGTGGTTGGGGAGGAGTTGCCCGTGCTTAAGGAATTTATAAAGCGAATAAAGAAACAGACAGCGGCAAATATTGCGGTCGGGCTGTGCGGAGCGCTTCTTGTGGCAATGCCTCCGTCCCCGGTAAGAGCCAGCGAGGGAGATGTTCTCTCGGGAGTCCTTGGGGCCCTGGGCGCGGTGGCGGCCTATAACGGGTATTTCCGGCAGATATCCGAGATGGGCAACAACGCTCTTTATCAAGAAGAAACCTACCGGATGGATATAGGGGAGCACGGACTTTCCCGCTTCCGTCAGGATAAGATCACGGTGGACAAGGTGATGAAGCGGCTGGCCGCAAAGGGTGAGTACACCCTGGAGAGCCGCAACCTTCCCTTTCGCTGGGCTGTAAACGACAGTGACGAATTCAATGCCGCCTGCTATCCTACAAATTACATAAGCGTAAACCGGGGACTTGTGGCCGGGCTACGGGGAAACGAGGACGAGATCGCCGCGGTGCTGGGGCACGAAATGATTCACGGGCTGAAGCTTCACTCCGCCTCAAACATGGCGAAGGCCGCTGCCACTCAGATCGGCATGGTGGCGGTAAATGCCGCCACCGGAGCCGGTGACCCGGGGGTGGTATCGATGATGACAGATTATGCCGTGGCAAAGATGGTAAGCGTTCCCACGGAGTACGAGGCGGACGAAGGAGGGTTCTACATCGCCTGTTCAGCGGGCTTCAATCCCGGCGGAGCAGCGGCGGCCATGGTCAGGATGGAAAGCATTGTGAACCGGCAGGCGGAATTTCACGGCAAGTTTGATCCCTATGACCATCCCGAAACGCCTAACCGTGAGAAAAAGCTGGCCCAGATGATGACGGACTACAGTGGCGGCCACGTGAAGGTAGACAAAAACAAAATCCTCATCGATGATATGCTTTTTGCGGAGGTTGCCTGGACTGACTTTGATAACGAATTGACAAGGGAAACCGCCTATTTGGTAGCCGGGGCCATTGCCCGGGGAATTCACGACAATGACAATCTATCCGGCTGGAACTGGCGGCCCAGCGGTCGAGGGGACGGGCTGGAGGATTATCTCACTGATGACCGGGTCTACGAGCCCCTGAAACAATTCGTGGCTGAGCGTCATTTGGAGCGGGAGCTTAAAAAGCTCATAAGCGTCGTCTACAGCGGAGAGGTCATTACTGATGTCCGGACGAAACTCCATGAGGCTGATGAGGCAAGACAGGAAAAATGGATGGAGCGGCTGGCCAAGACAAAGCTGGCTGACTCGGAACTGGTGAGTGCGTTCGTGGACAACGGTGACCGGTACAATGATGTATATCTGCCTGATTACGCCCGGCAGCAGGCGCTGCGGGTCTTCGACAGCGATAACGCTCCGGAGGATCTCAGCAAGGTGTATGCAGTGATTGCCAGAGCCTGTATGCAGGAGCTGGATTTTCCGGAGGCCCATAAAAAGGTCAGCTACGCCTTGCATTTAAACCCTGCCAGCGCCTTTAACCATGTGACACTGGCGGATATTTACCGGGGGGAAGGGAAGCCGGAAGCGGCCCTTGAGGAATGCCGGACAGCTATCGCCTGCGATCCGAAATTTTCCCCGGCCTACTACATTGCCGGGGATATAGCTGACGAGCTGGGACGGGAGGAGGAAGCCCTGAACTTTTACCGGGAGCACAGGCGCCTTGAGCCGGAGGCCAACGGCTATGAGCTAAAGTATTTGGAAAAACTTGACCCGAAAGAGGCCGGAAGGATCCGAGAGGCCAGGAGAAAACTGGCGGAGAAATGGGCGAAGGAGATGCCCACCCGGGAGCAGAGGCTGGAGAAACAGGCCGAGGAAAAGGAGAAAGAGATAAATAAAGCTGACCCTGGACGTGAGAAAAAATTAAAGAAGCAAAAACAAACCACAGGGTTGAAAATTAAATAATTAAGAAAATGCACTCGTGTAGCTAAATCCGTTAGTTGCCGGGTGTATTTTTGTGTAAATTCTCTTGTAAAGTAAAGAAAACAGACAATAAATCAAAAGTGCATAATATAAATGTAATATGTATAAAAAGAGAAAACATCAGAAGAAAAATGAAAAGAGGACGATGACTTTGTTTGGGTGATGTAAAGTGTTTCTGTCCATGTATATACTGTATACACAGGGGTTGAAGCGAGGTGAGACAGTTTTTTCGGATTACAGTTTTACAGAATGTATACAATATTATATGAATAAACAGCTTGATTTTATAAAAAACTCTTTGTATAATCTGCAATGTCAAAAAACAGATATGTGATTAAACAAAGGGTAACGGCGCCTGAACCAACGCAAACAGATTTCCTCATCTTCTCGATGACAGTTGCGCTGAGGCAGACTGCCCCGAGCAAAGGTCACGAAAGAAGGAGTGTTTTATTGTGGCAGATATGGAAAAAGCAAAAGAATATTGTGAGCGGGTACTGGCGGAGATCATCAAGCGGGATCCGGATCAGCCGGAGTTTCATAACACCTGCAAGGAAATCCTCAGCACCATTACCCCGGTGATGGCCCAGCACCCGGAGTATGAGGACGCCTGCCTCCTGGAGCGGTTCTTTGAGCCAGAGCGGATCATTACCTTCCGGGTTCCCTGGGATGACGATAACGGCAAGCTTCATGTAAACCGGGGCTTTCGGGTTCAGATGTCCAGCGCCATTGGACCATATAAGGGCGGCCTTCGCTTCCATCCTTCTGTAAACCTTTCCATCCTGAAGTTTCTCGCCACCGAGCAGATTTTGAAGAATTCCCTCTCCGGCCTCCCCATCGGCGGCGGTAAGGGCGGGTCCGACTTTGATCCCAAAGGCAAGTCCGACCGGGAAGTAATGCATTTCTGCCAGAGCTTCATGACTGAGCTCTTTCGCCACATCGGTCCGGATGTGGATGTTCCCGCCGGTGATATCGGCGTGGGCGGCCGGGAGATCGGCTACCTTTTCGGTCAGTACAAGCGCATCCGGAATGCTTATGAAGCTGGCGTTCTCACCGGAAAGCACCTGGCCTTTGGGGGCTCTTTGGTTCGCACAGAAGCTACCGGCTATGGTCTCCTCTATTTTGTGGAGTGTATGCTCAAGGATAACGGCATCGGCCTGAAGGGCAAGACCGTCCTCGTGTCCGGTTCCGGTAATGTGGCTATCTATGCGGTGGAAAAGGCTTATCAGCTGGGGGCAAAGCCCATCACCTGCTCCGATTCCAACGGCTATGTGGTGGACCCGGAGGGTATCGACCTGGCTCTCCTGAAGCAGATCAAGGAAGTAGAACGGGGCCGAATCAAGGAATATGCCGAGCGTAAAGAGGGCGTTGAGTATCATGAGGGCTGCGCCGGGGTATGGACTGTAAAGGGAGAGATCGCTCTTCCCTGCGCGACCCAGAACGAGCTGAACCTGGAGGCTGCGCAGGCTCTCGTGGCCAATGGAGTAATCGCTGTCGGCGAGGGGGCTAATATGCCCTGTACCCTGGATGCCATTGGTTATCTCCAGGAGAACGGCGTGTACTTCGCTCCGGCCAAGGCGGCAAATGTAGGCGGCGTTTCCGTCTCCGCTCTGGAAATGAGCCAGAATTCCGAGCGTCTTTCCTGGACCTTCGAGGAAGTTGACCAGCGTCTCAAGGCCATTATGATTAATTCCTACAAGCAGGCAAAGGAGGCCGCCGAGCACTACGGCCTGACGAATAACTTCCTGGCCGGAGCCAACATCGCCGGTTTCCAGAAGGTGGCTGCCGCTATGTATGCTCAGGGTATTGTCTGATTGCGGCAGAAATTTTTCGTCCCGGGTGGAGCCGATCCGCCCGGGATTTTTGTAACCTGAATGGCTGTGTACATAAATAACCGCTCTTTGCTTATAAGGAGAAATTGCCTTGCAATTTCCCGAAGGACTGCATTATAATAAAAATGGCTGTTTGTCCATAACGGAAGCGCCGATTATAGACGCTTGATTTTTGATGATGGTACCTGCTTCTGCGGGCAGAGGGGAGGAAATTTCCTTGAAAGAGCGTGAGACGCTGTGGGAAGCCTGTCTGAATAAAGGCGTAAGCCGCCGTTCTTTTTTGAAAAGCTGTGTGGCCTTGACTTCGCTGATGGGTCTGAGCACTGATTTTGTATCCCGGGTGGTCGAGGCGGCGGAAACCAAGCCTCTGCCGGTGGTGTTGTGGCTCAGCGGTCAGGAATGCACCGGCTGCAGCGAATCCTTCGTCCGTACCGGGGCGCCGCTGCCCTCCGATGTGCTGCTGAATAGTATTTCCCTGGAGTACAGCCATCTTTTGAGCGCCGGCAGCGGCGACGATCTGGAAACCCATTTGGAAAAGATGATGAAAGAGCATCGGGGGAAATATATCCTGGCGGTGGAGGGTGCGGTGGCCACCGGCGACAACGGAATTTACTGTATGTCCGGCGGCAGGCCATTTATGAAAATTCTGCGGGAAGCGGCGGCGGGGGCGGCGGCGGTCATCGCCTACGGTTCCTGCGCCGCCTACGGGGGAATACAGGCGGCGAAACCGAATCCTACCGGCTCGGCGGGAATAAGCCGGTACATTTCGGCCAGGGCGGTGGTGAATGTCCCAGGCTGTCCTCCGGTTCCGGAAGTCATGACCGGTGTCGTAATGCACTTGGCGATGTTTGGCGTGCTGCCACCTCTTGACAGCGACAACCGCCCCAAGCAGTTCTTCGGAAATCGGATTCATGATACCTGCTACCGGCGCCCCTTTTTCGATGCGGGAATGTTCGCCGACCGCTATGATGACGCGGGTGCAAAGGCCGGCTGGTGCCTGTACCGCCTGGGCTGCCGCGGGCCGGTGACCTATAGCTCCTGCGGAAATATGCGCTGGTATCAGGGGATGTCCTATCCGATTCAGTCCGGTGCTGCCTGCATCGGCTGCACTTCTGCAAAATTCTGGGATGAGGCGCCCTTCTCGGAAAGACTGCCGAAGTACGGACCCATGGGGGATATCGATATGATCGGCACCGGGCTGGCCGCCGCCTCCGTAGCGGGGGTGGCCGTCCATGGGGCCTTGTCCCTGCTGCAGAAAAAGAAGCGTGACGAAGCGGAGGCAGCCGAGGCTCACCGCATCATGAATGGTCAGGGAGGGAATAAATAATGCAGCACGTAGTAGTTGATCCGGTTACCCGCATAGAGGGGCACCTTAGGGTAGAGCTGATGATTGACGAGACCTCCGGACGGGTGGCTGATGCCCTTTCCTCCGGTACAGCCTGGCGCGGTCTGGAGCTTATAATGCACGGCCGTGATCCCCGTGATGCCTGGGCCTACATTCAGCGGATTTGTGGAGTATGCACGACGGCCCATGCCCTGGCCTCTCTCCGGGCTGTGGAAGACGCTTTAAGTATCAAGATACCGAAAAATGCAAATTATATAAGAAATATAATGGGGGCCTCCCTTACGGTGCAGGATCACACCATTCATTTCTATCACCTGCATGGCCTGGACTGGGTGAGCCCCGTGGCGGCTCTGTCGGCAGACCCGGTCGCCTCCGCCCGGATTGCTGCTTCCCTGGCGGAGACTTACAGGGTGCCAAATCCGACCTTGGAAGAGGTATATTCCTCCGCCCCGAAGGATTTTCCGGCGGCCACTCCGGATTATTTCCGGACGGTGCAGCGTAAATTGAAGACAATAGTAGACAGTGGGCAGCTGGGGATATTCTCGGCCCAGTGGTGGGAGCATCCCGACTACAATTTGCTGCCTCCGGAGGTTCATCTCGTCGCTGTCTGCCACTATTTGGAAATGCTTGACCGGCAGCGGGAGCTGGTAACGCCCCATGTTATTTTTGGCGGCAAAAATCCCCACCCCCACTATGTAATGGGCGGTATGCCCTGCTCGATTTCCCTCCGGGACGGAAATTCTCCCATTAACGCCGCCCGTCTGGCGGAGGTGAAAAAGGCCATTGATTTGGGCCGCCGCCTCGCAGCCAGGTATTACCTGCCGGATGCCTTGGCCATGGCCTCGGCTTATGTGAAAGCAGGCTACCTTGACGGGGGCGGGCTGGCCGGGGAACGGGTGCTGGGTTTTGGCTCCTTCCCGGAGGAGCCTTTCCTGAATACAAAGGAGGGCGGTTTCTTTAATAATCTGCTGGTTCGGACCAACGGGGTCGTTGAGAATTTTGGCCGGGGGGCGCAAATTGCCGATGTCCACAGGATTTCAGCGGAGGACCTTACCGATGGCAGCGCTTTCGGGGAAAGTGTGGGCCATGCCTGGTTCAGGTATCAGGGAGCGGAGGAGCTTCACCCCTGGAAGGGACAGACCGAACCTGACTATACGGGACCGAAGGACGGAACCGATACAGATTGGCGGGCCCTCGACGAACAGGGCAAGTACTCCTGGGTCAAGACGCCTCGATGGAAGGGAAGGCTTTGTGAAGTGGGCCCCTTGGCCCGTTACATCATCGTTTACACGAAGGCCAGGCAGCAGATTCTGCCTGACATGACCTGGGCCGAGAAGCTGATGGTGGACCAGGTGGACTACGTTTCCTCCCTGTTGGGCAGGCGGGCCGAGGAATGGATGCCTACCATGGTAGGCCGCATGGTTGCCCGGGCCATGGACGCTCAGCTTAATTCGGAGATTGCCAGGTATTTCTTTGACCGGCTAATCGCCAATGTCCGCACCGGTGATACTCAAGTGGCAAATATGGAGCGCTGGGATCCGTCGGCCTGGCCGAAGCAGGCTCGGGGAGTCGGCCTCTACGAGGCGCCCCGGGGGGCTTTGAGCCATTGGGTTACCATTGACGGCGGAAAAATCGACAATTACCAGTGCATCGTTCCCACGACCTGGAACGCCTGCCCTCGGGATGATAAGGCCGGACGGGGGGCCTACGAGGCGGCAATGATGCAGACAAGGGTGAAAAATCCCCGTCAGCCTTTGGAGATTTTGAAGGTCATTCGCTCCTTTGATCCCTGCATGGCCTGCGCGACTCATCTGTATGATCTGCAGGGAGAGGAGCTTCGCATCGTGACTACAGATCCATACAGCGGATCGAGAGTAGAGGAGGCGAATGGCGATGGATGCAAGTAATGTCAGCGTTGTTCAGCGCCGGATTTACTATTTGTTCAGTCCCTTCCTCCGGCTGTTTCACTGGATAATGGTGGATTGTATCTGCGTTTTGTTCGTCACCGGCATCCTCATCGGCAAGCCCCTGGAAATCATGAACTTTGAGCCATCCTCAACCTTTCTTCTGACGAATGTAGTACGGAATCTGCATTTTCTGGCAGCCTTTGTGTTTTGCGCCTCCTTCTTGCTGAGGGTATACGGCTTTATCATCAACAAGGGAGACCGGCTTTTCCCCCGCTTTTGGGAGGGGCATTTCTACTGGGAAACGATTGATGTTACCCTCCACTATATGCTGCTCAGAAAGGCCCACAAATCCTATCTGCGCAATCCGCTGGCCAGGATGTCATACGCTTTTCTGTATGTGCTGGTGGCCATCGAGGTGTTTACCGGCTTTGCCATGTACCTGATGGTGAATCCGGACAGCGTCTGGGCCTTCGCCTTCTCTTGGGTGAATACTGCCCTGGGCAGCGAGTTTATGACTCATCTCGTCCACCACTACGCGGCCTGGGCGATCATTCTCTTTGCCTCCGGGCACCTCTACATGGTTACCCGGGCGGAGTTCATGGAGGGGGAGAGCGAAGTGTCCAGTATGTTCTCCGGCAGCAAGGTTCTCGTGCATGTGCCTACCGATGTTAAGGAGATAATCTGATTGTTGTATAGAAAGAAGGCTTTACTGTGTGTGGAATCTGTGGATGCGGAAATCATGACCATCATCATGATCACGACCATGAGCTGCCTGCCGGAACAAGTCACCTGCACCTCAGGGCAACCGGAATAACCGGGGCCCAGACTGAAGAGATCAGGCAGGAGCTGTACGGCTTGCCGGGGATTCTCGAGGTTCATACCCATGAGGACAGCGAGGTCATTGGCGTCAGTTATCAGAATGGAGTCACTGGGCTGACCGATCTGATAATGGCGTTTGAAAAGCGGGGACTAAAGGTAACGATTTAAGGAAAATCCGGGGATAGGCGGTGGTCTGTCCCCGTTTTTTAGAGGTGAAGTCTCGTGCATGAGGGAGCCATTGCGGAGGGGATTTTGTCCATTGCCCTGGATTATCTTCACCGGAACAAAGGCGCCGTGATTGATCAGGTGGGACTGAAGCTGGGAGAGCTTTCCGGCGTGGAGGAATATGCCCTGCGGACTGCCTGGCTGGTGGTGACGAGAGGAACGGCGGCGGAAAATTCCGCCCTCGTAATAAACCGTATCCCGCTGGTGGGCCGCTGTCATAATTGTGAAAGGGAAGTGCCCATCGGAAAGAAAATGCAGGAGTCGGCAGGCCTTATCGAGCTGGAATACGGCCCCCGGCTAATGCCATGTAGTTTCGTTTGCCCATTTTGCGGCGAGCCCCTGGAGGTAATCAGCGGCCGGGAAATGCAGGTGGACTATCTGGATATTGAATAGCGGCAGGAGTATATATGAGAATAGAAGTAAAAAGCGATATTCTGGGGGAAAATAACCGGGCGGCGGCCAAGCTGGCTGAACTGTTTCGGGAAAAGGGCATTTTTGTCCTGAATATAATCGGCTCCCCCGGGGCGGGAAAAACTGCCCTGCTGGAAAAGGTTTTTCAGCAGCTGGACGGAAGCCTTCGGGTCGCCGTTATTGAAGGAGACCTGTTCACGGAAAGGGATGCGGCCCGCATTGAAGCCATAGGGATCAGGGCAATCCAGTTAAACACCCAGGGGGGCTGCCACCTTGACGCCCCCATGATCGAAAGGGCCTGGAAAGAG
>CAJTSO010000025.1:0-2830 GCA_910579115.1 uncultured Selenomonadaceae bacterium | reverse complement strand
CGGCGCGCTGCCCCTGCCGGAGTTGCTGATCATCGAAAATGTAGGAAATCTCGTCTGCCCGGCGGAGTTTAATCTGGGGGAGGACATGAAGCTGGTGGTCCTTTCGGTGGCGGAGGGGGCGGATAAGCCCCTGAAATATCCCCTGATCTTTAAGGAAGCCGGGGCCGTTGTTTTCAGCAAGACGGATTTGCTCCCCTATGTGGATTTCGACTATGAGGGGGCGGAAAGGGATGTGACAATGCTCCAGCCCGGAGTGGAGGTTTTTCCCCTGTCAGCGAAAAACGGCGAGGGCTTGGACAGATTCTGCCAGTGGCTCAGAACCAGGACGGCAGAGAAGAAAGAGAATAGCGGGATAAGGAATAATGGGTAATCGGATTGATGAGCCGGAGCTGGCGTTGGGGACGAAAGTGCTTCGGGCGGAATATTCGGCTGGGGCGGCAAAACCGGTGGTGGTGCTGGGGATCGGGAACATTCTCCTCGGGGATGAAGGCTTTGGGGTCAGGGTCGTGGAATACCTTTCCCGGGAGGGCGGCCTGCCGGATAATGTGGATCTGGTGGACGGCGGAACCTTGGGGGCGGAGCTGCTGCATTTTGTTACCGGGGCCCGGCGGCTCATTATCGTGGACGCGGTGAAGGGTGTCGAGGGAGACGAACCGGGGAAGATATACCGGCTGGCGGGAGACGAGGTGAACGATCATTTTTCCCGGCGGCTGATGGCCCACGAGCTGGGGATAACGGATTTGCTGGCCCTGATGAATTTCACCGGCCAGGGGGTGACGGAAATTATCGTGCTGGGGGCAGTACCCTACGACCTGTCCCCCTCCCTTTCGCTTACGGAGAAGATGGCGGCTGTCGTACCGAAAATGGCGGACATGGTAAGGAATGCCGCAAACATTTGGTAATGCAGTTTTTCAGAAAATTGCGGAGCAATTTTCATTTGGTGGCGTTTAGCTGCTAAAGTCAGCTATAACACAGCGGGTGAAAATATCCGTATCCCGTTTCGATTTTTCCGTGAAAAATACTTTGCTGCATGGTATAATCAACGAATAAAAATGGTTGCGGGGCAGGCATTTAGCGGCCCGCTCAGGAAAGGAAGATAAAAAATGTTTGTTAAAGAACGCATGACCGGCAATCCCCTTACCGTTACCCGAGATACCGGTATTGATGAAGCGATGAATATCATGAAGCGGAATCATATCCGCCATCTTCCGGTGGCCGAAAAGGGCCATCTCTACGGCTTTATCGATGAGGGAGACCTGCAGAAGGCAAGCCCCTCCTCAGCCTCCCTCCTTTCCCGCAACGAGCTGCTTACTCTTTTGGCAAAGATCAAAGTGCGGGACGTAATGCCAAGAACCCTGATTTCCATCAGTCAGGACGCCGCCATTGAAGAAGCGGCCCTTCTGTTCAAGCAGTCAAAGCGCAGCGGCCTCCCAGTGGTTGACGACGCCGGCATCGTGGTGGGGGTAATCACCGAGACCGACGTATTCGCCTCCTTTATTGAAATTATGGGGCTGGAAAAAGGAACTACCCGCCTTACGGCTGTTGTTGACGACCGTCCCGGTACCATTGCGGAAATCTGCGGCGTCTTCGCCGAGAATGGAATCAACATCGAAAGCCTGGTAACTGTCCCTCAGCCGGAGGAAAAGCTGCAGCTCATCATCCGGGGAGATTTCCCCGCCGAAGGCATTACCGGCAAGCTGGAGGAAAAGGGAATCAAAGTCACCCACAGCGTCCGCATAGGTGACAGATAAATGAATAAAACAGGTTATCTTGGCCCACGGGGAACCCACAGCGAAGAAGCGGCCCTATATCTGGAAAGCCTGACCGAGACGGGAGAAAAAACGGAGCTGGTGCCCTACCCGGAAATCGCCGATGTCTTTGAGGCAGTCCGGCTGGGAGCCGTGGACAAGGCCCTTGTCCCGGTGGAAAATTCCCTGGAAGGCCCCATAAACATATCCCTTGACATAATTGCCCGCACCGACTCCATCAGCGTATCGAGAGAATTGATCTGGCCGGTGCGCAATAATTTGCTGGCAAAGTGCGAAGCCCGGGATATTAAAACCATTCATTCCCATGGACAGCCCTTCAGCCAGTGCCGGAGCTTCCTGCGCAGAAGCTTCTCCTGGGCAGCCCTGGTTGAAGAACCCTCTACGGCAAAAGCGGCGGAAATTGTTTCCCTCAGCGATCCCGCCGAAGGAATGGCCGCTATTGGAACCCGGCGGGCAGCTGAGATTTACGGACTGAACATCATCGCCGGAGACATTCAGGACAGCCTGGAAAACTGCACCCGCTTCTATGAGATACACGGCACAAAAAGCCGGCAAAAGGATAAGGAGGAAAACCCGCCACTCGGAAAAGGTCAGGCCCTCCTTGTCTGCCAGATCGACGGCAGCAAGGCAGGAAGTCTTTTGGCCGTGCTACAGGACTTTGCCCGGTTCGGGGTGAACCTTACCCGGATAGAATCCCGTCCCGCCCGCACCTGCCTGGGGGCCTATATATTCTTCTTCGACCTGGAAATTGACGGCAATATAGAAGCCATTCGTCAGGCAGTGGAGGCTGTGCGCAGTCGCAGCATCTGGCTCCGCTATCCCGGGGAATTTCCGGTGATTAGGAGGACAAATATTAAGCAAGGAATCTCCGAAGGCTGACTCGGCAAGGATTGGACAGTCTCCGGAGATTTTATTTAGAAATTTCTTCAAAAAAGGGATTGACAAATAACTCCTGAATTGATATTATACACGAGTCGCTCACCTCGGTGAGCAGCGGGGAAGCCCGCAGGTGTTCTCTGAAAACTGAACAATGCAGCAAACATGAATCACTTTGAAAAAAG
>CAJTSO010000024.1:7110-25522 GCA_910579115.1 uncultured Selenomonadaceae bacterium | reverse complement strand
AGCTGGCCTTTTTCCGGGTGTACTCCGGTACCCTGGAGGCGGGCTCCTATGTGTACAATGCCGTCAAGAAGCGGAAGGAGCGCATTGGCCGTATTCTTCAGATGCACGCCAACAACCGCAAGGAGATCGACAAGGTTTACGCCGGCGATATCGCTGCGGCGGTGGGCCTGAAGGACACCACCACCGGCGATACCCTCTGCGCTGAGGATCATCCCATCATCCTTGAGTCTATGGTGTTCCCGGATCCGGTTATTTCCGTAGCCGTTGAGCCGAAGACCACCGATGACCAGGAGAAGATGGGCGTGGCTCTCCAGCGTCTCGCTGAAGAAGATCCCACCTTCCGGGTTCACACCGATGGGGAAACCGGTCAGACTATCATCAGCGGTATGGGCGAGCTTCACCTTCAGATTATCGTTGACCGTATGCTGAGGGAATTCAAGGTTGACTGTGTAGTTGGTAACCCGCAGGTTGCCTATCGGGAGACCATACGCAAGACGGTTGAAGCCGAAGGTAAATTCGTCCGTCAGTCCGGAGGTCATGGTCAGTACGGCCACTGCTGGCTCAAGCTGGAGCCTCAGGAGCCGGGCGCGGGCTTCGCTTTTGAAAACAAGGTCGTGGGCGGCGCAATTCCAAAGGAATTCATCAATCCCATCGAGGCGGGAGTCAAGCAGGCTATGGAAACCGGCGTTGTGGCCGGTTATCCGGTAGTGGATGTGAAGGTTACCGTTTACGACGGCTCTTTCCACGAGGTTGACTCCTCTGAAGCAGCTTTCAAGATTGCCGGTTCCATGGCCTTTAAGGAAGGAGCCAAGAAGGCCGGCGCTGTTCTCCTGGAGCCTTATGTAAAGGTGGAGGTCACTGTTCCGGAAGAATACATGGGTGATGTAATCGGCGATATCAACAGCCGCCGGGGCCGCATTGAGAGTATGGAGCCGAGAAACGGCGTTCAGGTCATCAACGGCTTCGTTCCGCTGGCTGAGATGTTCGGGTACTCCACTGACCTGCGTTCCAAGACTCAGGGCCGGGGCAACTACTCCATGGAAGTCGCCTATTACGATGAAGTTCCGAAGAATGTTTCCGACGAAATCGTTTCCAAACGGGGCTAAAACCTCATTCAGATAAAAGTAAAGTAAACAGTTTTAAGGAGGAAAATCCAAATGGCTAAACAGAAGTTTGAGCGCAACAAGCCGCATGTAAACATTGGCACCATCGGCCACGTTGACCACGGCAAAACCACCCTTACCGCCGCTATCACCAAGGTTCTCGCTGCAAAGGGCGGCGCTGATTTCATGGACTACAACATGATCGATAAGGCGCCGGAAGAACGGGAGCGCGGCATTACCATTAACACCGCCCATGTTGAGTACGAGACTGAAGCCCGCCACTATGCCCATGTCGACTGCCCGGGTCATGCCGACTATGTAAAGAACATGATCACCGGCGCGGCTCAGATGGACGGCGCTATCCTCGTGGTATCCGCCGCCGACGGCCCCATGCCCCAGACCCGCGAGCACATCCTGCTGGCCCGTCAGGTAGGCGTTCCGGCTATCGTGGTATTCCTCAACAAGGTTGACATGGTCGATGATGAGGAGCTTCTGGAGCTGGTAGAGATGGAAGTTCGTGACCTCCTCAGCGAGTATGAGTTCCCGGGAGACGAGATTCCCGTCATCGCTGGTTCCGCCCTGAAGGCCCTTGAAGGGGATCCGGCCTACACCGGTAAGATTGAAGAGCTCATGGCTCAGGTTGACGCCTACATCCCGACCCCGGTCCGTGACACCGACAAGCCGTTCCTGATGCCGGTTGAGGATGTTATGACCATCACCGGCCGCGGCACTGTCGCTACCGGTCGTGTTGAGCGCGGCGTTCTGAAGATGGGTGACGTGGTTGAAATCGTCGGCATGGAAGAAGAACCCAAGTCCACCACCGTTACCGGAATTGAGATGTTCAGAAAGACCATGGACGAGTGCGTCGCTGGTGATAACGTTGGCACCCTTCTCCGCGGCGTTGACCGTACTGAGATTCAGCGCGGCCAGGTTCTTGCAAAGCCGGGTTCCATTCATCCCCACACCAAGTTCAAGGCCCAGGTTTACGTCCTGACCAAGGAAGAGGGCGGCCGTCATACTCCGTTCTTCACCAACTACCGGCCCCAGTTCTACTTCCGTACCACCGATGTTACCGGAGTGATCCGTCTGCCGGAAGGTGTCGAGATGGTTATGCCTGGTGATAACATCGAGATGGAAGCTGAGCTCATCACCCCCATCGCCATTGAGAAGGGCCTCCGCTTCGCTATCCGTGAAGGCGGCCACACTGTCGGCGCCGGTAAGGTTATCGACATCATCGAGGCATAATCGCTGATATAAAATTTCCCTTAGATGAGGGCGGCTGAAAAGCCGCCCTTAAATAAGGATTTGGGATACCTGCGATGAGGTGTCAGATGGCTCGGTGCTCTACTATAATTCCGGCATCGAGGGAACTGGCACTGAGTATGTCCGGATTGTAATCCGGGCGATAAGGAGGAAAAGACATTGTCCAAACAGAAAAAGATCAGAATCCGTTTGAAGGCCTATGACCACAAGGCACTGGATCAGAGTGCCGCCAAGATCGTTGAGACTGCCGCCCGTACCGGGGCTCAGGTCTCCGGTCCCATTCCCCTCCCCACGGAGAAGAACGTTTACACCATTCTCCGCAGCCCTCATGTAAACAAAGACTCCCGCGAGCAGTTCGAGATGCGCACTCACAAGCGCCTCATCGATATCCTCGAGCCCAGCAACAAGACGGTTGATGCTGTTATGCACCTGGATCTCCCGGCGGGCGTTGACATCGAGATCAAACTGTAAGAGGAGGTGGGATAATGGCTAAAGCAATTTTAGGCAGAAAGCTGGGCATGACCCAGATCTTTACCGAGGAGGGCAAGCTCATCCCGGTAACGGTCGTGGAGTCCGGCAATAACATCGTCATCCGTAACAAGACCGTAGAGAGCGACGGATACAATGCCGTACAGATCGGGTTCGGCGATGTTAAGGAAAACAAGCTAACCAAGCCCCTGAAGGGTCAGTTTGAAAAGGCCGGGGTCAAGCCCGTCAAGTTCATCCGCGAGATCCGTCAGGCAACTGCCAGCGAGTACAAAACCGGTGATGTCATCGGTGTTGATATATTTGAAGAGGGTGACTTCGTAGATGTCACCGGAACCAGCCGCGGTCACGGCTTTGCCGGTACCGTAAAGCGCCACGGCTTCGCCCGCGGGCCCATGGGCCATGGTTCCAAGTCCCATCGTGAGCCCGGTTCGACCGGCGCCATGATTTCCGGTCACGGCGGCCGCGTCCTGAAGGGCAAGCGCCTCCCCGGCCAGATGGGCGGCGTTAAGACTACCGTACAGCGCCTCTTCGTTGTCAGGGTAGATGCCGAGCGCAACATCATCCTCATTAAGGGCTCCGTTCCGGGCCCCAAGAAGGGATTTGTCATCGTAAGAGAGACGAACATCCCCAATAAGCGTACCGCAAAGATTAAAGCTCAGCTTGCTGAGAAAAAATAATTGGAAGGAGGATTTGCTAGATTATGCCAAAAGTAGCAGTTTATGATATCGCTCACAATCAGGTTGGCGAAATCGAATTGAATAACGAAATTTTCGGCGTGGAAGTGAACGGCGCCCTCCTTCATCAGGCCGTCGTAATGCAGCTGGCCAACCAGCGCCTCGGCACCCATGCCACCAAGACCCGCGCCATGGTCCGCGGCGGCGGCCGTAAGCCCTGGCGTCAGAAAGGCACCGGCCACGCTCGCAGCGGTTCATCCCGCAGCCCGCTGTGGAAAGGCGGCGGAGTCGTCTTCGGACCTCATCCCCGTTCCTACAGCTTCAGTATGCCCCGCAAGCAGCGCCGCCTGGCCATCAAATGCGCCCTCAGCGACAAGGTCAACGAGGCAAGCCTCATCGTACTTGACAGCTTCGTGATGGAAGAGTACAAAACCAAGACCATCGTGAAGCTCCTCTCCGACTTCGGTGTGGAGGAAAAGAGCCTCTTCATCACTGCCGCCGGCGACTCTGACACCATTGAGCGTTCCTGCGGCAACATCCCCGGCGTTAAGGCCATTACCAACGAAGGCCTCAATGTCTATGACATTCTGAACAGCGGCAAGCTCTTCATCACCAAAGACGCTATCGCCAAGATTGAGGAGGTACTTGCATAATGGATGCACGCGATGTAATCATTCGACCCCTCATCACCGAGAAATCCACGATGATGATTGAAGAAGGAAAATACACCTTCGTAGTCGCCAAAAAAGCCGCAAAAGATGAAATTAAAGCAGCTGTTGAGAGCATCTTCAACGTAAAGGTTGTCTCCGTCAACACTGTCAACTGTATCGGTAAAACCCGCCGGATGGGCCGCAATGTCGGCAAGCGCCCGGACTACAAAAAGGCCATAGTTCGTCTCGCCGCCGGTGAGACCATCGAATTCTTCCAGGCCTAATATACTGAAAAGGAGGTAAGCGAAATTGGCAATTAAAAGCTTCAAACCCTATTCTGCCGGCCGTCGTTTCATGACCGTCGCATCTTTCGACGAAATCACCACTGACAAGCCGGAAAAATCCCTGCTTGAGCCCCTCAAGAAGCACGGCGGCCGCAATCAGCAGGGCCGTCTCACCGTGCGTCATCGGGGCGGCGGCCACAAGCGCCGCTATCGTATCATCGACTTCAAGCGCACGAAGGATGATATGGCTGCAACCATTATGACCATTGAATATGACCCGAACCGTAGCGCCCGCATCGCTCTCGTTCAGTATGAGGACGGGGAGAAACGCTACATCATCGCTCCGAATGGTATCAAGGTGGGGGACAAAGTATACTCCGGCCCCGAATCCGACATCAAGTCGGGCAACTGCCTGCCGCTGGTCAACATTCCGGTTGGTACCATGATCCACTGTGTTGAAATCAAAATCGGCAAGGGCGCCCAGCTCATCCGTTCCGCTGGAGCCAGCGCTCAGCTCATGGCAAAGGATGGCGACTATGCCCTCCTCCGTATGCCCTCCGGTGAGCTCAGAAAGATCCACCTCAACTGCCGCGCCGTAGTCGGTGAGGTAGGCAACCTGGAGCATGAGAATATCACCATCGGTAAAGCAGGCCGCTCCCGCTGGCTCGGCATCCGTCCGGCTAACCGCGGCGTTGCGATGAACCCGATTGACCATCCCCATGGCGGCGGCGAGGGCCGCAGCCCTGTCGGACGCAAGCATCCTGTTACCAAGTGGGGCAAATGCGCCATGGGTACCAAGACTCGCCACAAGAAGCCGTCTGATAAGTTCATCGTCAAGCGCCGCAACCAGAAGTAATTTATTAGCCGCCGGGTAGCCACGCTATCGGACGAAAGGAGGAAATACCCCTTGTCAAGGTCTATAAAAAAAGGCCCCTTCGTAGAAGAAAGCCTCATGAAAAAAATCACGGCCCTGAATGAGGCTAACGACAAGAAAGTCGTTAAAACCTGGTCCCGCAGTTCCACAATTCTGCCGGACTTCGTAAGCCACACCATCGCCGTTCACGACGGTCGCAAGCATGTTCCCGTCTATATCACAGAAGACATGGTCGGCCATAAGCTCGGTGAGTTTGCCCCGACCCGCACTTACAAAGGGCACGCCGGTAACGAAAAGAAAACCGGTCTGCGCTGATTCTGAAAGGAGAATCAACTGTGGAAGCAAAAGCAGTAGCTAAGTATGTCCGCATTGCTCCGCGCAAAGTACGGGTTGTCATGGATCTCATCCGTGGAAAGAACGTTGCCGAAGCATTTGCGATCCTCAAGTTCACCCCGAAGGCCGGCGCTGCTGTCATCGAAAAGGTGCTGAAATCCGCCGTCGCCAACGCTGAGAACAACTTCGACATGAATGTCGATAAGCTCTATATATCCCAGGCCCTCGTTGACCAGGGGCCCACCCTCAAGCGTATCCACCCCCGCTCCCGCGGCCAGGCGTTCCGGATTCTGAAGAGAACCAGCCACGTTACTGTCTGCGTAGACGAAAGATAAGAAGGAGGGAAACGCATTGGGTCAGAAAGTAAATCCGCATGGCATGCGAATCGGCATCGTCAAGACCTGGGATGCCAACTGGTATGCCGACAAACAGGAATATGTAGACAACCTGCATGAGGACATCAAGATCCGCAAGTACCTCATGGAGGATCTCTTAAAGGAAGACAGCGTCTCCAAAGTGGAGACCGAACGCTCCAAGAACCGCCTTAAGCTCACCATCCACACCGCAAAGCCGGGCATGGTGATCGGCCGCGGCGGCGCCGGTATCGAGGACATCAGGAAAGGCCTCAAAGCCTATACCGACAAGCGAGTAGATATCAATATTCAGGAAATCAAGAAACCGAATCTCGACTCCAACCTGGTCGCCGCAAGCATTGCAGAGCAGCTGGAGCGCCGCATCGCCTTCCGCCGGGCAATGAAGTCCAGCGTAGGCCGCACCATGCGCGAAGGAGCCAAGGGCGTAAAGATTATGGTCAGCGGCCGTCTTGGCGGCGCTGAAATCGCCCGCAGCGAATCCTATCGTGAAGGCAGCATTCCCCTTCATACTCTCCGTGCCGACATCGACTATGGCTTTGCTGAAGCCAACACCACTTACGGCCGCATCGGCGTAAAGGTCTGGATCTTCAAGGGCGAAGTCCTGCCGGAGAAAAAGAACCCGGCACAGAAGCCTGAAAGGAGCGAAGCCTAATGTTACTGCCAAAACGCGTTAAATACCGCAAGCAGTTCCGCGGTCGCATGAAAGGCGTTGCCCACCGGGGCAATACCATCAGCCACGGCGACTACGGTCTTGTAGCTCTCGAACCGGCTTGGATTACCAACCGCCAGATCGAGGCTGCCCGTATCGCCATGACCCGTTACATCAAGCGCGGCGGTCAGGTATGGATCAAGGTATTCCCCGACAAGCCTGTAACCGCCAAGCCCGCTGAGACCCGCATGGGCTCCGGTAAAGGCTCCCCGGAATACTGGGTAGCCGTGGTAAAGCCGGGCCGCGTCATGTTTGAAATGGGCGGAGTCACCGAGGAAATCGCCAGGGAGGCCATGCGCCTTGCTGCTCACAAGCTCCCCATCAAGACCAAGTTTGTCACCCGTAAAGACTTCAAGGAAACAGAGGGCGGTGAAGTAAATGAAGGTTAATGAAATTCGCAAAGAACTCCGCTCCATGAGCGCTGACGAACTTAACCAAAAAATTGCTTCCCTCAAAGAAGAACTGTTCAACCTGCGCTTCCAGCTTGCTACCGGTCAGCTCGAAAATCCGAGCCGTATCCGCGAGGTAAAGAAAACCATCGCCCGGATCAAGACCATTCAGAGTCAGCAGGCAAGAGCCTGAGACACAGAGATATTTGAGAGGAAGGAGGCTCATTGATGAGCGAGGAAAGAAATACCCGTAAAAGCCGTATCGGCAAGGTTGTAAGCGACAAAATGGAAAAGACCATCGTCGTCGCCATCGAAGAACACGAACAGCATCCGCTTTACAAAAAGACCGTCAAGCGGTCCGTAAAGTTCAAGGCGCATGATGAGAATAACGAAGCTCACGTCGGTGATGTCGTCTCCATTATGGAAACGCGTCCCCTCTCCAAGGACAAGCGCTGGCGTCTCGTTGAGATCGTCGAAAAGGCGAAATGATATTCTTAGGACCCTAAATTCTAAGAAGGAGGTAAACAAATGATCCAGCAACAAACAATGCTGAACGTTGGCGACAACACCGGAGCTAAGGAAATCATGTGCATTCGTGTAATGGGCGGCTCCTACCGTCGCTATGCAAATATCGGCGACATAATCGTCGCCTCCGTCAAGCAGGCTGCCCCCGGCGGCATGGTCAAGAAAGGCGATGTCGTAAAGGCAGTTGTAGTCCGCAGCGTAAAAGGACTCAAGCGTGCCGACGGCTCCTACATCCGCTTCGATGAGAACGCGGCCGTAATCATTAAGGAAGACAAGACACCGCGGGGCACCCGTATTTTTGGACCGGTAGCCCGCGAGCTGCGCGACAAGGATTTCATGAAGATTATTTCCCTTGCGCCGGAAGTTCTGTAAGCGAGGAGGTGCTATTTTGTCATTCGTGAAACTGCATGTAAAAAAAGGCGACGAAGTAGTCGTCTTATCTGGCAAGGATAAAGGTCAGAAAGGCAAAGTCATCGAAGCTATGCCGAAAAAGGGCAAGGTGCTCGTAGAAGGCATTAACCTGGTTAAGCGCCATACGAAGCCCAATCAGAAGGCGCCCCAGGGCGGCATCCTCACCAAGGAAGCAGCTCTCAATGTCTCCAAGGTCATGCTGGTCTGCCCCAGCTGCGGCAAACCGACCCGCACCGGCCATCGCGAAGTAAACGGCCACAACGTAAGAGTCTGCAAGAAATGCAATCAGGTCGTCGACCAGACGAAATAATTACTGAAAGGAGGGTACAGGTTTGGACAGACTGCAGGAAAAATATGAACAGGAAGTCAAAGCCAAGCTCACTGAAAAGTTTGGCTACAAGAATGTAAACCAGCTTCCCAAGATTGCCAAGGTCATCATCAACATGGGTGTCGGCGAAGCCGTCGGCAACTCCAAGGCTCTGGAGAGCGCCGTAAGGGACCTCACCACCATCGCCGGACAGAAGCCCGTTGTGACCCGCGCCAAGAAATCCATCTCCACCTGGAAGCTTCGCCAGGGCATGCCCATCGGCTGCAAGGTAACCCTTCGCGGCGTTCGCATGTATCAGTTCCTCGACAAGTTCATGAACGTTGCGCTTCCCCGTGTTCGCGACTTCCGCGGCGTGAACCGGAACGCCTTCGACGGCCGCGGCAACTACTCGCTGGGCCTGAAGGAACAGCTCATTTTCCCGGAAATCGAATACGATAAGATCGACACGGTTCGCGGCATGAACATCGTCATCGTCACGACCGCCAATACCGATGAAGAGGCGCGTGAGCTCCTGAAGCTCATGGGAATGCCGTTCAGCGCATGAAAAGGAGGTAATTGACTTTGGCTAGAACCGCAATGATCGAAAAATGGAAGCAGGAACCCAAATACAAAGTTCGCAAGTATAACCGTTGCAAGATTTGCGGCCGCCCCCACGGCTATATCCGGAAGTTCGGCATGTGCCGTATCTGCTTCCGCGTCCAGGCCTACAAAGGCGCCATCCCCGGCGTAACCAAGGCCAGCTGGTAACACTGAAAGAAAGGAGGATATCGATTCATGGCAATGACTGATCCTATTGCAGATATGCTTACCCGTTTGCGCAATGCAAACTCCGTTCTCCACGAGAAGGTCGAAATCCCCGGCTCCAAAATCAAGAAGGCTATCGCGGCCGTCCTGAAGGAGGAAGGCTTCATCAAGGACTACACCTTCACCGAAGACAACAAGCAGGGCATCCTTACGCTCAAGCTTAAATATGGTCCCGCAAAGGAAAAAGTAATCACCGGCATCAAGCGCGTTTCCAAGCCTGGTCTCCGCCAGTACTCCAAGTGCGCTGAGCTCCCCCGTGTCCTGGGCGGACTCGGCATCGCCATCATCTCCACTTCTCAGGGGATTATGAGCGACAAGCAGGCTCGCAAAGCCGGTCTTGGCGGTGAAGTTATCGCTTACGTTTGGTAAGATAGACCATATTTAGCTAGGAGGCGTAGAAATGTCCCGTATCGGAAGAGCACCGATTGTCATCCCGGCTGGCGTTACCGTCACCCTTGAGGAAGGCAACCTGGTCAAAGTAAAAGGACCCAAAGGCGAGCTCAGCCGTGCCCTCCATCCCGAGATGAAAATCACGGTAGAGGACAGCACGATCAAAGTAGAGCGTCCCTCTGAGGATAAAAAACATAAATCTCTCCACGGTCTCACCCGCACCCTTATCCACAACATGGTCGTTGGGGTAACCGAGACCTTCAGCAAAACCCTGGAAATCTCCGGCGTCGGCTATCGCGCCGTCCGACAGGGCAACAATCTCAACCTCTCCCTCGGTTTTTCGCATCCCTGCATCATTGAGCCGCCGAAAGGCATTACTCTCGATGCACCGGCAGCCAACCAGATCGTCATCAGCGGCATCGATAAGGAGCTCGTTGGCGAAATGGCCGCAAAGATCCGCTCTCTCCGCGAGCCTGAGCCGTATAAAGGCAAGGGTATCAGGTACGCCGGTGAGAAGATCCGCCGCAAGGTCGGTAAAGCCGGCGCGAAAGGCAAATAATCTTAAAAGAGGGGAGTGACCACTGTGTTTATAAGACAGGATAAGAACCAGGCTCGCGTAAAGCGTCACAAGCGCGTCCGCAATCACGTCTCCGGCACCACGGAGCGTCCGCGCCTCAACGTATTCCGCAGCCTAAGCAATATTTACGCCCAGGTCATCGATGACGTACACGGCGTAACCCTCGTATCCGCCAACAGCCAGGAGAAAGACTTCGGCGCCTATGGCGGAAACATCGAGGCAGCAAAGAAAATCGGCGCGCTCGTCGCCAAGCGGGCCCTGGAAAAGGGCATTGAAGAAGTCGTCTTTGATCGGGGCGGCTACCTCTACCACGGTCGTGTTGCGGCCCTGGCCGAGGCTGCCCGTGAAGCCGGCCTGAAATTCTGAACTAGGAGGTAAATGAATGCCTACTAATATGGATCGGAACCCGGAAAAGAAAGCAGACCGCAAGCCCGGCAACAGAGACCGTCGCAACGACCGTCGCAATGACCGCCGTGAAGCGGATCCGGAATTCCAGGAAAAAGTAGTATATATCAACCGTGTTGCCAAGGTTGTAAAGGGCGGCCGTCGCTTCAGCTTCAGCGCCCTCGTGGTTGTTGGCAACCAGAAGGGCCGCGTCGGCGTCGGCCTCGGCAAAGCCGCCGAAGTCCCCGAAGCTATCAGAAAGGGCGTTGAGGATGCAAAGAAAAACCTCATCGACGTAGCTCTCAAAGGCCACACTATTCCCCATGAGATCATCGGTGTCTTCGGCGCCGGCCAGGTTCTCATGAAGCCGGCCGCCAAAGGTACCGGTGTCATCGCCGGCGGCCCGGCCCGTGCCGTGCTGGAGCTGGCTGGCATCAAGGACATCCTCACCAAGTCGCTGGGATCTTCCAACCCGAATAACATGGTCCGCGCCGCCATCACCGGCCTCTCCCAGCTCAAGAGGGCTGAGGATGTTGCCCGTCTCCGCGGCAAGACCGTCCAGGAAATCCTAGGTTAATGGAGGGACAAAGACATGGCAAAGCTTAAAGTAACGCTGAAGAAAAGCGTCATCGGCTGTCCCGGGACGCAGCGTCTCACCGTCAAGTCCCTGGGTCTCCGCAAGACCAACTCGGTGGTTGAGGTCGAAGATAATCCCTGCATGCGCGGCCAGCTGCACAAGGTTCGTCATCTGGTGGCCGTAGAAGAAATTGCGGACTGATAGACGGAGGTGCACAAATGAAATTACATGAACTTACCCCGGCACCGGGCAGCCGCAAAGCTGCAACCCGTCGTGGCCGCGGTCTTGGCTCCGGCCTTGGAAAAACTGCCGGCCGCGGCCAGAAAGGTCAGAACTCCCGCTCCGGCGGCGGTGTTCGCACTGGCTTTGAAGGCGGGCAGATGCCTCTGTACCGCCGGCTCCCAAAGCGCGGATTCAAGAACATCTGGGCTGATAAATTTGCAGAGGTCAACGTCTGCCAGCTGAATGTATTTGAAGACGGCGCCGTTGTAACCCCGGTTGAGCTTATCGAAGAAGGTATTCTCAAAAATGTCCTGGACGGCGTCCGCATACTGGGCGACGGCGAGCTCACAAAGAAGCTCACTGTGAAAGCATCCGGCTTTACCAAGAGCGCTGAAGAAAAGATCAAGGCAGCAGGCGGCGAAGTCGAGGTGATCTGAGGTGTTTCAAGCCCTTGCGAACATCTACAAGGTACCTGAGCTCCGGAAAAAGGTAGTATTTACCCTCATTATGTTTGCGGTATTCCGGCTGGGAACTCATATCCCGGTACCGGGAGTAAACCCCGCCGTAATTGAGCAGCTCTTTAACCAGGGTAACCTGTTCGGACTCATGGACTTGTTCTCCGGCGGTGCCCTGAGCAAGTTTTCCATCTTTGCGATGAGTATCACCCCGTATATCAACGCCTCCATTATCATTCAGCTCCTAACCATCGTTTTCCCGACTCTGGAGCAATGGCAAAAGGAAGGACAGGAAGGGCATAAGAAAACAACTCAGGTAACGCGCTATCTCGCCGTTGCGTTAGCATTCCTTCAGGCTGTCGGCATGGCCGTAGCCTTAAACTCCGCGGTGATCAACCCGGGGATAGTCTCTACCCTGATCATCGCCATCACCCTCACAGCAGGCACGATGCTCCTGATGTGGATCGGTGAACAAATCACTGCCTACGGCGTAGGAAACGGCATATCGCTGATAATCTTCGCCGGTATCGTGGCAGCTCTTCCGAAGAACCTGGTAACGATTTATCGTTACACTCAGGCAGGGACCATTACCTATGGTAATGCCCTGTTCTTCATTCTCATCGTCCTCGCCATGGTGGTGTTCGTCGTGATGATCAACGAGGGCCATCGCCGGATCCCCATCAGCTACACTAAACGGCTGGCGGGTGGAAGGCTGGGAGGCGGGCACGCCAGTCATATACCCCTCAAAGTCAATCAGGCGGGAGTCATTCCAATAATCTTTGCCTCATCCGTACTGATGGTCCCGGTAACGATTGCGCAGTTTGTAAAGATTGACTGGGTACAGAAAGCCGCAGGGTACTTGGCCTGGGGGACGCCCCTCCAGACTGCGCTGTACGCCCTGCTGATACTGTTCTTCACCTACTTTTACACGGCGGTTACCGTAAAGATACCGGATATTGCGGAGAATCTGAAAAAGTACGGCGGCTTCATCCCGGGCATTCGTCCGGGTCAGCCTACCGAAGACTACCTGGATCGTGTCCTGACCAGAATCACGCTGGCAGGCGCAGTCTTCCTTGCCTTCATCGCCATACTGCCGAACCTGGTGACGGGAATGACCCGCATCGAGGGTGTGTACTTCGGCGGCACGGCGCTGCTCATCGTCGTAGGCGTTGCTCTCGACACCATGAAGCAGATTGAGGCAATGGTAGTGATGCGCCACTATCAGGGATTTATGAAGTAGGAGCATAACAATGGTTATACTTTTAATGGGCCCTCCGGGTGCCGGCAAAGGCACCCAGGCCGTAAGCATGGTTAAGAGATTTGGTATCCCCCAGATTTCCACCGGCGATATGTTCCGGGCAGCGATTGGGCAGGGAACTGAGCTTGGCAAAAAGGCCAAGGCATGTATTGATGCCGGACAGCTTGTCCCGGATGAAATCACTATCGGCATCGTCAGGGAGCGCCTTTCCCAGGACGACTGCAAAAAGGGCTTCCTTCTGGACGGATTTCCCCGCACTACCGAGCAGGCAGAGGCTCTTGACACCATTCTTAAAGAGCTGGGTCAGGAGCTTACCTGTGCTCTCAATATCGCTGTACCGAAAGAGCTTCTCGTAGAGAGAGCAGTCGGACGCCGCATGTGCAAAAAATGCGGCGCCTCCTTCCACATTCAGTTCAACCCCTCCCGGAAAGAGGGCATTTGTGATGAATGCGGCGGCGAGCTCTACCAGCGCGCTGACGACACCAGAGAGACTATGGAAAACCGTCTCTCCGTATACGAGTCATCCACTCAGCCCCTTATCGACTTTTACGAAGCAAAGGGCAAGTGCCGTACCGTAAACGGCGACCAGCCAATCGACAAAGTCTTCGCTGACATCGTAAAGGTACTGGAAGCCTGAGCCGGGGAAGAGTCCAGTGGTAAAGCACGAAAAAGGAGTAATTCATGTCCAAGCAAGATGTAATTGAAGTAGAAGGTAAGGTCCTTGAGGCATTGCCCAACGCGATGTTTCAGGTCGAACTTGAAAACGGCCACGTTGTATTGGCGCATGTATCAGGCAAAATCCGCATGAACTTCATTCGTATACTGCCTGGCGATAAGGTCACGCTGGAATTGACTCCGTACGATTTGACGCGTGGCCGCATAACCTACCGTTTCAAATGAGCGCGGCCGGCGCAAAAGGAACCTAATGTACACTGCGCCAGGGTGGCGTTCAGAGAAGAAAGGAAGGGAGCACGAAATGAAAGTCAAGCCATCGGTTAAGCCGATTTGCGAAAAGTGCAAGGTCATTAAGCGCAAAGGCCGGATAATGGTCATTTGCGAGAACCCTAAACATAAACAGAGACAAGGCTGATTAAGTAATAAGGAGGTGCAAATATGGCACGTATTGCCGGTGTAGATTTACCCCGTGACAAAAGAATGGAAATTGCGTTGACATACATTTACGGTATCGGTAAGAAGACTGCTCAGCACATTCTCGCCGAGACCGGTATAAGCCCGGATCTCCGGGCCCGTGACATCACGGAGGAAGATGTTGCAAAGATCCGTAATCTCATTGAAAAAGAGGAGATTATGGTCGAAGGCGATCTCCGTCGTGAGACCAGCCTCAACATCAAGAGACTCGTTGAGATCGGCTGCTATCGCGGTCGCCGCCACCGTCTGGGCCTTCCGGTCCGCGGTCAGAACACCAAGAACAACGCCCGTACCCGCAAGGGACCGAGAAAAGCCATTGCAGGCAAGAAGAAATAAAGGCCAGAGGAGGGAAATTCTAAGTGGCAGTAAAAAAAGCAGTGCGGCCGAAGAAAAAGGACCGCAAAAATATTGAATTTGGTGTAGCCCACATCAGCTCCACCTTCAACAACACCATTGTCACCATTGCCGACCGCAACGGCAACACGATCTCCTGGGCCAGCGCCGGCGGACTTGGTTTCCGTGGCTCCCGCAAGAGCACCCCGTTTGCAGCTCAGATGGCAGCAGAGACCGCTGCCAAGGCCGCTATGGAGCATGGCCTCAAGCAGATCGAAGTATTCGTCAAGGGTCCCGGCGCAGGCCGTGAAGCAGCTATCCGCTCACTTCAGGCTACCGGTCTTACCATCGACATGATCAAGGACGTAACGCCGATTCCCCATAACGGCTGCCGTCCGCCGAAGCGTCGCAGAGTGTAATCGGGAGGGTAAAAGAACAATGGCAATTGATAGAACAGCAAGCCTTAAGCGTTGCCGCTCCCTGGGCCTCGAGCCGGCAATGGTCGGTCTTTCCAAAAAATCCAAGCGTCAGGTCCGCCGCACCAACCATAAGGTCAGCGAGTACGGCCTGCAGCTCAGAGAAAAGCAGAAAGCCAAATTCATCTACGGCGTACTTGAGAAGCAATTCCGCGGCTACTACGAAAAGGCAAAGAAGATCGCCGGCGTTACCGGTGAGAACCTTCTCATCCTTCTCGAGCGCCGCCTTGATAACGTAGTATACCGTCTCGGCCTCGCTACCACCCGCCGGGCAGCCCGTCAGGTGGTTCGCCATGGACACATCCTCGTAAACGGCAGGCGGGTGGACATCCCCTCTGCTCTCGTCCGCGTGGGCGATGTGATCACCGTGGCTGAGAAGAGCCGTCAGAACGCCTACTTCAAGGCTCTCGCTGACGGCTACAACACCCTTTCCGTACCGGCCTGGATCGAAGCCGATAAGGATAACATGAAGGGCGCCGTCACCCGTTTCCCGGCTCGGGCTGAAATCGATAGCCCGGTTAATGAGCAGTCCATCGTCGAGCTCTATTCCAAGTAATTTCCTAGCGAGATAAGCAATCAATGGTAGGAAAACAGGAGGAGGTTTGACAATATGCTCGAAAACATGGTAATACCGTCGATTCAGGCCGAGAGAAACTCGGACGGAGATGCCAATCACGGCACCTTCGTATGCGGGCCGCTGGAAAGAGGCTTTGGCACGACCCTGGGCAACGCCCTGCGTCGCGTTCTACTCTCGTCTCTGCCTGGTGCAGCCATCACCTCCATCAAGATCGATGGGGTGCTGCATGAGTTTTCGACAATCCCCGGTGTCCGGGAAGATGTCACGAACATCGTCCTCAACCTCAAACAGCTCTGCCTCAAAATGCATACGGATGAGCCCCAGCTTATCCGTATCGATATTGAGGGTGAAAAGAGAATAACCGCCGCCGACATTCAGGCTACCTCCGACGTGGAGATTCTCAACAAGGACCTGCACATCGCCACCCTGAACGAAGAGGCCAAGCTCCACATGGAAATGACCGTGGAGCGTGGTCGCGGCTACGTTCCCTCAGAGAAAAACAAAAAGAGTGATGATCCAATCGGCCTTATCCCGATTGATTCAATCTTTTCGCCGATTCTCCGGGTGAACTGCGTCGTCTCCCCCACCCGGGTTGGCAACGTCACAGACTATGACAAGCTGACCATCGACGTCTGGACAGACGGCTCCATCACCCCGGAGGAAGCGCTCAGCCGATCGGCAGAAATCCTCATCATTCATCTAGGATACTTCAAGGAACTGGCTAAGCCGGAGGAAGACGGACTTCTTAAAGGAATCTCCGAATCCGACCCCGTCAGCGACGAACCGGCGCAGACCCCGGTTCTTACGATGCCCATCGAAGACCTAGATCTTTCAGTGCGTTCCTACAACTGCCTGAAGCGCGCGGCCATCAACACCGTTGGCGACCTGATTGAGAAAACTGAAGACGACATGATGAGGGTTCGTAATCTGGGAAAGAAATCTCTCGATGAAGTCAAGAAAAAGCTTGATGAACTGGGAGAATCACTTGCAAAACCTGAAGAATAAGGAAAGAGGTACATAAATGGCTTATAGAAAACTCGGCCGCGATTCCAGCGCCCGTAAAGCACTCTTTAAGAGCATCCTGACCTCTCTCTTCCAGCATGGTCGGATTGAGACTACCGAAGCCAAGGCCAAAGAAATCAGCGGCCTGGCTGATCAGCTCATCACCCTTGCCAAGCGCGGCGACCTCTCAGCCCTCCGCATGGCCATTGCCCGCCTTGCTGACGAAGACGTAGTCAGAAAGCTCTTTGGCGAAATCGCTGCCAGGTACAGCGACCGTCAGGGCGGTTATACCCGTATCCTGAAGCTCGGCCCACGCCGCGGCGACGCCGCCCCGATGACTATCATCGAGCTGGTGTAACCGGCAATCGTTCATTCGTAAACCAAAGGGCCGTAAAATATCATAAAGCGCAAGAGAAAAACCTGCGATTCACTGAGAAGCGGATCGTAGGTTTTAATCTTTTTACCCAGGTATTTACATATAATCTAAATTTCAATGAAATTATAAAGGACATGTTGCACCGGCAGGCAGGCTGAATATACCAGAATAGACCTTAGACTGTTACGACCTTCCCTTTTCGCGTTGCGAAAAAGGAAGGTCGTAACAATAAACAACAGCAGCAACCCAAAGGGCGGATGACGGTAATCACCTTGACCTCGCCGTTCCACATATGATGAATTATCCGATTCAGATACCAATCCCGCTTAATCATGATAATCACCTCGTACTTGCGACGGTTACGCCGCTACTTTCTTGTCTATTAAAACACGGATTTCATAAATTATCAACAGGGCCGCAGAAATTTCACCTGAAAGTTGCGACGTTTGCGTCGTAACTTTCAGGTGAAATTATCCGGTTGTTTTCGGGATGAGGGCGATGTCCTGCCGGGAAAGAAAAAAGAGGAATTTTATCAGTAACGGCGAATTGCAAGGCCATGGTTATACTAATATACCAATATACTAAGAAAGCCCAAATGAGTAAGGCGCAATCAACGGCTGCCGGAATCAGCATGAGATAAGAGGACTGATTGAAATGAAGAATTTTTTCAAATATGCGCCGCTCACTGCGGTGTCAGCGACGAGGGCTGTACCGGGCTCCGGGGATGTGAGGGGTTAGAATAAATCATGAAAAACCGCAATTTGCTGAGAGAACTTGACCTGTATATCAGGCAGCATTACCGCCCGGATGACCGCCAAATCGGAGACTTTGCCGGCGGCATGGGACCTCTCTGCGCCACGGGCTGGTCTGCCGCCGGCGGGATGCGGGCGCTGGACTTTTTCCTGAAGAAGCTGGAGCTGTCTTTTTCCGAAAAGCTCATAAAGCTCATGGAACAGAAAGGCCGGAGACCCGCCGAGGTTTACATCAGAGCCGGCGTCACCAAAAGTCACTTCTCCAAAATTAAAACGGACAGAGATTACCACCCCACCAAGGAGACGGCTTTCGCCTTCGCCGTCGCGCTGTATCTCAACCTGGACGAGACGGAAGACCTTCTGAAGCGGGCCGGGTACAGCATCTCCCACAGCAGCGAGAGCGATCTCATCGTAGAGTTTTGTATCACACGGGAGGTTTATGATATTGACAAGATAAACAGCCTGCTGGATCAGCGGGGATATAAGCCGCTGACCAACTGGCGGAAATCAAGGGACGAATAGACGAATAAAAATTTTGCAGAGGTTGCCTGGCAGGCGACCTTTTTTATTTTTCCCCGGCCTATAATAATCGCGCGGGCGGGGAAAAGCGGGGCAGCGGGACGGGAGCCCGGCAAAAATTTTTTCAAAAAATTTGCCGGAGAAGCAGGATTTTC
>CAJTSO010000024.1:6875-7098 GCA_910579115.1 uncultured Selenomonadaceae bacterium | reverse complement strand
GGGGGGGGGAGAGAAAATATAAAGTTTAGGAGAAACTATAAGCGAAGCGGCACGGATTCTTTGGCAGCCTGGAGTCATGGGGGACCCGCTGCTTACAATGCTGTGGTATTTACCAATTTTTTGTGGGACAGATATTAGAGACGATAAGGGGGAGACTTTTATGGATTTGCTATCGATGAGCGGCGATGTCGAGTTTAACAGGAGGAAGGCCGAGTCTATCATC
>CAJTSO010000024.1:596-6855 GCA_910579115.1 uncultured Selenomonadaceae bacterium | reverse complement strand
ATATGGTGGACAATATTGACAATGTGGACGAGGACGATTTGACCGTGGAGGAGGTGGCGGAGCTTTTGAAATCGGACGGCGATTTCGAGGACGCAGCCAGAGCAATTCTTGACCACGCGGCGGAGGATAACTCCCGGCTGGACTACAGCGAAGATGACGTTTACGAGATAGCCCGGATCATCCGCAAAAGAAATACCAGTGGCGGGCGGGACAAGGAGCAGCCCCTGTCGCTGAATGACAAAAAGGCAGCCGCCATTTTGGATTACCTGCTGAAAAACTGCTACGAGTTTGAGGAGGGCGATCTCACGGCGGATGAGATTGCCAGGATTTTGGATGATAACGAAGGCAGCGGAGTGGAAGAAAGGGCTGCGGCAATTATCAACCGGGTGGAGGAGGAAAATTCCCGGTTTGAATACAGTGATGACGACGTCTATGAGTTGGCGCGGATCATCCGCAAGCGCCGGATGTGAACGTAAATTGCAATAACGAATCGAACGGCAATTAAATTTAAGCCAATTGGGTTCCGTATGAAACAGGGAGCTGTTTGAATAGGCCAGGAAAACGGGCAGCGCCGCAAGGAGAGCGGAGATAACGATGAAAATAGTTTTTATCAGGTACAACCCCTATAAGCTGGAGACGGAAATCCGCGTAGACGACGCGCCTTTGGCCAAAAACAGCAGGTTGAAGGCGCTCATCCGCGACTCCCGTTTGCAGGATTGGACAGAGGAGCTGCCCGATATTCTGCTGGAGGACTACAACGACAGGGATTTTCATATCCTGTTCCAGGGAATGCGATCCGATTTCGAGGATCTAAAAAAAGCGTTCGACGGCGCGAGCAAGAAAAAGAAATTGGCCGCGCGGTTAGAACTGAAGCCGGCGAAAAGCGCCGCGAAGCAGGAAAACCTCGTCAGAAAATTATATAAAGCGCTTTGGAGCGATGATTGCCCCTTTAAGGAGCTGCAAACCCCGCAAATCAAGGATGCCTTCGAGAAAGCCTTTAGCGGCGACTTTGAGGTCTGCGTCGTCGCCACCATGAGCGCGGGCAAATCGACCCTCATCAACGCCCTGCTGGGCCGGAAGCTCATGCCGACGAAGCAGGAGGCCTGCACGGCCATCGTCACGAGGATCAAGGAGGAGGAGCGGGACGGCTTCCGGGCGGAGGTCTACGATAAGAGCGGACAGCTGCTGGAAAAAATCGATCGCCTGACCTGGGAAGACGCGGCGCGGCTGAACGAGGACGAGCGGGTTTTTGAGATCCGCGCCTTTGGCCGGATACCCTTCGCCGCCGGGGCGGAAGGGACCCGGAAGAAGAAAATAAAGCTGACCATAATCGACACGCCGGGCCCCAATAACGCCCGCAATTTCGACCATAAAAAGAAACAGCGGGAGATATTAGAGTCCTCGTCCAAGGATCTCGTGATCTATATTATGACGGGGGAGTTCGGCACGGAGGACGACGCCGCGCTCCTGGACTACATGGCGGAAAGTATGGCCGTCAAGGGAACCCGCTCCGACCGCCTTATCTTCTTACGGGGAGAAGAGGACGGCAGCATGGAAGAGACGCTGGAGGGGGTGCAGGATTATTTAAGGGAGCACGGTATCGAAAAACCAAAGCTTTTTCCCATCGCGGCGCTTCCCGCCCTCAATATCCGTCTGCTGAAGAACGCATCCTGCAAGATGAACAAGGCCGACCGGCGCAAAATCGAAGCGGATATCCTAAAGCTCAACAGCTACAAGGAGCTGCATTTGGAAAAATACGCCGCGCTGCCGCCCGGGGTCAAGGGTGACATCGAGAAAGAACTGGCCAAGACCTGTAAAAACTGGCAGGGGAAGGAAAACGCCGATCCCCATGAGGCGTTGGTCCATAGCGGAGTGGTATTCCTCGAAGCCGCTATCAATCAATACGCCTGCAAATATGCCAGGACGGCGAAGGTCAAAAATGTCGCCGACAATATTATACAGCGTATAGATGAATTGAAATCCCGGGAAGAATCAAAGCTGAAAGACGCCAAATTCAAAAGGGAGATTGCCGAAAGATGGAAATATTTTCCGCAATGCTTTATACATTTTAGAACAACAGTGATAGAAATTCTTTATAGCAATATGGGTTTTGGCTCAGAAAAGAGCTTTGATATTGAAAAAATTATAGCTATGCTTTACGCCATTGGCTGGTACCGCACTCCCCTGGAAATTGAGGAGGAAGCGGAGGAAGAGATCGCGGCAGCAAAGCAGCACATGGCCAGGCTGGCCTATATCAGAAAAGAGGTCGAAGGAATGCTGGAAATATAGGATGGGGCTCATGAAAACTTAAAGAGCGGTAATTTGACGCGGACGAGGGCGGGACGCGTAAAGTCATATCATATTCGGAGGTCGGTAATAATGAAAGACGTGTTTATCAAGTACAATCCCTATAAGCTGGAGACGGAAATCACCGTGGACGGGGCTCCCCTGGCCGAAAACAGCAGGCTGCGGGAGCTGATCAAGGGAGACTGCGAAGACGACGAAGAATCCCCCCGTTTGCAGTATTGGGCGGAGGATCTGCCCGGTATTTTGCTGGAGGACTACAACGACAGGGATTTTAACGTCCTGTTCCATGGAACGCGGCCCGACTACGAGGATCTGAAGGAGGTGTTCGATGAGGCCCAGGAAGAAGGAACGCTGACCGCGAAGTTGGAGCACAAGCCCGCCAAGGAAACCGCGGACAAGAAAGAAAAAATCAGGAAGGTTTTTGCCAGGATACGGAGCGAAGGCTGCCCCTTTGACGACCTGCGGACGGATCCCAATATCCAGAAAACTTTCGAAGAGGCTTTAAGCGAGGACTTCGAGGTCTGCGTCGTCGCCACTATGAGCGCGGGCAAATCGACCCTCATCAACGCCATGCTGGGCAAGAAGCTCATGCCGTCGAAGCAGGAGGCCTGCACCGCGATTATCACCAGGATCGAGGACGAGGAACGGGACGGCTTCCGGGCGGAGATATACGATAAGAGCGGCGGGCCCATGGAAACCATCGAGAACCTGACCTACGAGGACATGAAGCGGTTGAACGAGGACGAACGGGTCTCCGAAATCCGCGCCTTCGGACGGATCCCCTTCGTGGCCGAGGAGGAAGGAACCCGGAAGAAGGAAATAAAGCTGATTATGATCGACACGCCGGGCCCCAATAACGCCCGCAATCCCGAGCATAAAAAGACGCAGCGCAAGATGCTGGAGAAAAATTCAAAAACGCTGGTGCTGTATATTATGACGGGAGAATTTGGCACGGAGGACGACAACAATTTGATTGATTACATCGCCAAGAGCATGGCCGTCAAGGGCAAACAGTCCAAGGACCGCTTTATCTTCGTGGTAAACAAGCTGGACGGACGGAAAAAAGAGGACGGCAGCACGGAGGAGACGCTGGAGCGGGTGCGGGATTATTTAAGGGAGCACGGTATCGCCAAACCAAATCTTTTCCCCGCCGCGGCCCTGCCCGCCCTCAATATCCGCCTGCTGGAGGACGAGTCCTGCGAGATGGACGAGGACGACAGGGACGAGACCGAAACGAAGATCCGAAAGCTCAACCGCAAGGAGGAGCTGCATTTTGAACGGTTCGCCGCGCTGCCGCCCGGGGTCAAGGGGGATATTGAGGATAAATTGGCCGAGACCAGGAAAAACTGGCAGGGGGATGAGAACGAAAATCCCGCCGAGGCGCTGATTCACAGCGGGGTGGTATCCATCGAAGCCGCCATCAATCAATACGTCTACAAATACGCCAAGACGGCGAAGATAAAAAATATCGTCGATACCTTCATGACGCGTATAGAAGAATTGGACTGCGAAATCAAAACCGTGCTGGCTATCGCAAATAGCAAAAAAGAAGGAGCGCGGATAGCGGAGGCCATTGAGCAGATCAAGGGGAAACTGGACAGCGGCGAAGAGGCGAGAAAGTTTAAGGCCAGGATCGACGATACAGTCAAAAAGACGATTAAAAAATCAAAGGCTGACGCGGAGGATATTGTCCTTAAATTTCAAAAGAAGCTCAAGCAACGGATAGACAGGTATCGAGGCGAGAGGCTTTCGCGCAGGGAGGCGGAAGCCGAAGCAGAGACTCTCAGGGCTTTTGCCGCAAGGCTGGAACCGGATTTTAACGAAGATATGCAGGAGCTTTTACAGGACGGCTTGCAGGAAACCGCCAACGAGCTGCTGAAGGAATACCGGCGCAAGGTCGCAGCGCTGACGGATGAGGTCGTTTCGGATAAGGGCGGCTTCAAGCTGGAGCCGCTGAAGCTCGTGGGAGCGGCACTCTCGAAGAATTTTTCCGTGAAGGAACTGGTCCGGGAAGAGGAAGTGGCGGTTGGGGAAAGATGGGTAGAACCGGAAAAGCATTGGTATAACCCTTTCTCCTGGTTCAGGAGCGGTCATTACGAGACGATATACAAGACTGAAAAATATGTGGACGGTGAGGAGTTAGCCCAGCGGTTTTTCACCCCGGTGCAGGAGTCGCTGTACAAGGCTCAGGACAGCGCGCTGGCCTACGCGGAAAAGCAGTCTAAAATAATCGCTCAACGGTTCGACGAGGAAGTCGCCAAGGTGGACGGCATTATCAAAGAGAAGCTTTCGGCCATGGAAGCCCTGACGGCCGACCGGGAAAAGGCGGCGAAAGAAGCGGAAGAGGCGAAGGAGGACGCGAAGTGGCTGGAGGATATCAAAGGCCAGGTCGAAAGCATACTGGAAATATAGGAGGTGTTTACGATGGCGGTTACCAACGAATTCAGGGAGGCAGTCGCTGCCCAAAATATCAGAAGGGTACGCATCATGATGAAGGACAGTCTGCTGATAGATCCTACGGGGGGATCCTTTGAAGAGATGGCCGAGGCGGCGGAGGGGCTGGCGGGGCTGTACGACGAGCACGACGGGCGGGAACTGGTGGAGGACGAGAGCGCTTGGGACGAAGACTATATGGACCGGCTGATGGTTCAGGCAGTGGGAAACTTTTCTCACGAGCGGCTGGAGCATTTGAAAAAAGTATTGCGCCGTCTGCGACCTGTCAGCGAGGGGTCGGTTGAGGAACCAATCGACCGGCCGAGTGAGCGGACGAGCGACGGGCCGCGCTACGAGAGGCCGAGCCACGGAGCGCCGCGTTATGAGACGGGGCGCGGCGAGTCAAGCTCCCGCGGTCATATCCCCCGCGGCCATAATGAGAGGGACGATTGGCAGAGACTCGCGGCGGGGGCCGCGGTGGGAGCGATAGCGGGAGCCCTTATCGGCGGCTTCGCAGCGGTAGTCGTGGGCGCGGCTATCGGAGCGGCAGCAGCCAAGATGACGGAAGAGTCTTCTGGCGACAGGCGGGGAAGGAGAGTACGCTGATGAGCGATGCACTTGATTTAAGGGAACCGGTACCGATGGGCGGACAGGCGTCCGCCGCTCCGCTGGAGTCTCCGGCGGTCCCCCGGTACGAGACGCTCCAGGAGCGGCTGGAGGAGGCCAGCCGGCTGATCGACGATATAGTCCTCAAAAACTACCTGACCGGGTTAAGCGGGCTGGAGATCGTTCCGCTGGACGCCGGACTAAAGGGAGTCGGCAAGATCCGCTTGTTTAAGATCAGCGAAATGGTCTATCAGCGCAACGAATATTCGACGTATAAATTCGCGTCGGTGTTCAACGCGGTGCAGGGGCTTAATTGCGGCGTTTTTATCGTCGCCGACAGCAATGAGGAAAAGACGGAGTTTTACATGGGAGTCCGTTCTTTGGACGGGAAGAGGACGACGAAGTCTTTGAAGGATACTCTGAAAAATGCGCTTTCCGGCCAGTTTCCCGGTGTCAAGACGGAGGAGCTGTTAGATCCGGCGGCGGAGGAGTTCATATCCGACTTTGCCACGAAAAATATGGCGTCCGTTTCCTGTGTCGCTAAAAACAAGGACGATGAATTTAAGGATAATGAAACATTTATTCAGGGATTGGAAAAGCTGGCGCTCGCCATGCAGGGACAAAAATATACGGTTATTGTTTTGGCAAAGAGCACGCCTCCCCATCAACTGGAAGAGACGAGAAGGGCTTACGAGACAATCTATACACAGCTATCCCCGTTTGCAAATATGCAGCTATCGTATGGCACTAATACCGCAATCAACTTGTCGGACGCGCTGTCGCATGGGACTGCCACGGGAAAGAGCTATTCAAAAAGTGAGTCAGTGCAGATTGGAACGAGCCATCAGGAAGGAAGGTCAAAAACCCATTCAATCTCTAAACCTGATATGCTTGCTACGGTGGCAAAATCGTT
>CAJTSO010000024.1:0-575 GCA_910579115.1 uncultured Selenomonadaceae bacterium | reverse complement strand
GCTGGGCGTTGCCAGCATAGCGACCGCACCTTTGACGGGAGGTGTGAGCATCGCTGCAGCGGCAGCCCTTGCTGCGGGGCAAGTCGGAATTAGCTGTATTGCGCCCAAAACGCATACATATGGTGAGAGTCTATCGGTAGGCGATACGACCAGTGAGAGCAAAACGGAGGGGGAATCTTTCGGAACAAACGAAAGCACGACAAACACGAGTACACAGACGATGGGCCGGACGTCAGGTTCGTCAAATAACATGCAATTGACAATGCGGAACAAGAACCTGACCGACACGATGGAGAAGATTGAGTTACAGCTTAAGCGGATGAGTGCGAAAGTGTTGGCATGTGGGAGTGCGCGGCATATATTCTTTCGGATACGCAGGAGACGGCCGAAATGGCGGCGGGGACATATAAGGCTTTGATGAAGGGTGAAAATTCCGGCGTTGAGACTTCTGCGATTAATTTCTGGGGAAGAAAAATGGAAAAGCAGCTTCCGCTTCTGAGAGAATATGTGACAAATTTTCTTCATCCGATATTTGAATATACATCCGAAACCGCGTTTATTCCGGTAACCGCCGC
>CAJTSO010000023.1 GCA_910579115.1 uncultured Selenomonadaceae bacterium | reverse complement strand
AATATGCCCTTATAGGGCTTGTTCAAACCACCGGTTCAACCGGTGGTTTTGATTTTCCGGATATGGTCTTTAAGCCGTCGCAGCCACCAATTTTTGAAACGCTTCAAGGGGAATACCGGATTTTTGCGCAGCGTTCCTCACGTCCAACATGCCGTCCCGCACCTCGCCGTTGACATTAGATTTATTCAGCAGAGGCCATCTTTTCGTCCATGCAGTGCATACCCTTGAGATATTTGCGAACCTCCCGCAGCTCCTCGGGAACGTCTTCTTCCGGCATCTCCCGGGGCACGGCCGTAGTCCCGGCCGCCTTAGCCGCAGAATAATACCAAACCTTGTAATCCAGGACCTTCAACAGCTGCTGAATTTTTGCCAGATCCTGCAATACCCGTTCCCGCTGCTTCTCGATCAACTGCAGGCGGCTATCGATGGACGCATCGCCTTCAGTGACCAGCTGCATGAAATTTTTAATATCCTTCAGGGGCATACCGGAATTCTTCAAACAGCTTATAATGCACAGGCCCTCATAATCGCTGGGCTTGAACCGGCGGCTGCCCCCTTCGGACCGCTCCACAAAGGGCAGCAGTCCTTCCTTATCATAGTAGCGCAGGGTAGAGGGAGGAATGTTAAGAATTTTTGACATTTCACCAATCGTATAAAACATTTTGTACCTCCAAAAATTCAAACTTTTCACAAAAATCTCTTGACTTAAAGTTCACTTCAACTTATAAAATCGATTATAACAGACAATTAACCAGCTGTAAACAATAAAAAGGAGGCATTTCATGTTCAAAAAAACTATTATCATTTCCTGCCTGGCTCTGTGCAGCCTGGGCATCTTTGGTTCTCCGGCGCAGGCAGCGGAGCCGGAGACGCTGTCGCCCAGAAACGCCGGTATTGCCACCATGGCGGCTTTCACCGCTCAGGGCGATCTGGACAGCTTGCGTCCGGCTATCAACCAGGCGCTGGACAGCGGCCTCACCGTCAACGAAGCCAAGGAGGTCATGCTCCACCTCTATGCCTACTGCGGCTTTCCCCGCTGTCTGAACGGACTTAATACCCTGATAAGCGTCCTGGAGGAACGCCAGGCGGCCGGGATCAGCGACCCGGTAGGCCGGGAGCCCAGCCCGGTGGATCCAAACCGGGACAGACTGGCCATCGGCACAAAAATTCAGACTGAATTAGTCGGCCGCCCCGTGTCAGGCAAAACCTACGATTTCGCCCCCTTTGCCAACACCCTGCTCCGGGAGCATCTTTTCTGCGATTTATTCGAGCGGGATCTCCTTACCTTTCAGGAAAGAGAAATCGCCACCGTCAGCGCTCTGGCCGGCATCGGCAATGTGAACAATCAGCTTACGGGACATTTCCGCTGCAGCATGAACGCCGGGGTTTCCCCCGAGGAGCTGCGGGAGCTGGTAGCGCTCCTGTCGGAAAAAGTCAGCAAAAAAACCGGCGCCAACGCCAAAAATGTTTTAGATAAAGTCTTACAAAAATAATTCAGGAAAAGAGGTAATCAGTATGAAAAAATTTTATTTAGCCGCCCTTATGGCCCTTGCCTTAGGCGTGACCGGAACGGCCGGCGCCGCCCCTTACAAAAATAATCCTTACACGCTTGTTTATGACCGCGCCATTACGGAAAATGTTAAGAACCAGGTGAATATTCATCCCGTAAATTACCAGCTCCACGGGGTGAAAATTGCAGCCAACGTCTACACACCGGCCAATTTTGATCCCGCCAAAAAATATCCGGCTATCGTTGTGGCCCATCCCAACGGCGGCGTCAAGGAACAGGTTGCCGGTCTCTACGCCCAGCGCCTGGCGGAGCTTGGCTATGTTACCATCGCCGCCGATGCCGCTTTTCAGGGAGCCAGCGGCGGCAATCCCCGCCACCTGGACGTTCCCTACTACCGCACCGAGGATATTCACGGCATGGTGGACTACATCAGCCAGTACGCCGGAGTCGACCCTGACCGGATCGGCGCTTTGGGCATCTGCGGCGGCGGCGGCTATACCTTAAACGCCGCTAAATCCGAAAAACGAGTCAAGGCCGTAGCCGCCATCAGTATGTTTAACAGCGGCCGGGTCCGCCGCAACGGCTACATGGATTCCCAAATGGACAGCATCCAGGAACGGATGGCCCAGGCAGCCGCCGCCCGGGCAGCGGAAATCAAAGGCAGTTCCCCGGCATATTCCGGCAGCGTTGATTTCGACGCGCTGACAGACGAAGCTATTGCGAAAATCGGCACCGACCTTTACCGGGAAGGTATGCTTTACTACGGACGCAGCCACCGCCACCCCAACTCCACCTTCAGCTACACTACCAGCAGCCTCATGGAGCTGATGTCCTGGGACGCTACCGATAACATCTCGCTTATCGACCAGCCCCTGCTGCTGATTGCCGGGGAGAAAGCCGATTCCCTATATATGTCCGAGGACGCCTTTGCCAAAGCCACCGGTACCAGGGACAAAGAGCTGTTCAAGGTTTCCGGCGCCACCCATATCAAAACCTATTACGTCCCGGAATACGTAGACCAGATCGTTCATAAACTGGAAGGCTTCTATGGCCGCACCCTGAAATAAATTTCCCGTAATTCTCCTCCGAACCTTCTCCAAACAACTTGACTTAAAGTAAGCTTGAGATTGTATAATGCAATCAGGCAAGAATTTATCGTTCAGGTTTTTGGAGGAGGTTTTTTTATGAAGGTTTTACTTATCAACGGCAGCCCCCATGCCAACGGCAATACGGCCATCGCCTTACAGGAAATGGTAAAGTTTTTTGAAGCGGAAGCCATGGAGGCGGAAATTCTCCACATCGGCCACAAAGCTATCCGGGGCTGTATCGGCTGCCGTAAATGCGCTGCCCTGGACCGCTGCGTTTTCAATGATGAAGTAAATGAAGCCGCCCAAAAATTAGCCGAATGTGACGGTTTAATAGTGGCCACGCCGGTTTATTACGCCTCCGCCAACGCTACCCTCATCGCTTTTTTGGACAGATTGTTCTTCAGCACCTCCTACATTGACAAAACCATGAAGGTCGGCGCCAGCGTCGTGGCGGCCCGCCGGGGCGGCCTGTCCGCCACCTTCGACGAGCTCAACAAATACTTCACCATCTGCGGTATGCCTATCGCCTCCAGCCAGTACTGGAACAGCATTCACGGCCGTGAACCCGGCGAAGCCCTGCAGGACGGAGAAGGACTGCAAACCATGCGGACTCTGGCCCGGAACATGACCTTTCTAATGCGTTCCATCGCTTTGGGCAGGGAAAAATACGGCCTGCCGGAAAAGGAGCCCTGGATCGGCACCCATTTTATCCGCTAATAAATTACAATTTTTTCCAGAGGAGAGTTTTCCAAAAGAAAAGACCGCAACTGACTAAAGTCCAAAAAATAGAGATAACGAGCAGAGACTGCGGGTTCCGGCAATGCCGGAACCCGCAGTCTCATGTATTCAGTATGAACTAAGACGCTACCCGCAGCTTTAGTGCCAGTCACCACCGGATAACTGTCGCACTTTCCCTTGCCATAACCTCGGCTGCTCAGAATTTCTCTGCCAGAGCCGCGGCCTGGGCGCAACCCTCCGTCTTTTCAATGTCCCCTTCGTTCAATACGCCGGGAACCAGCACCTCCCCCGCTTTCTTCCACTTCATCAGCGCGGCGGATCGCTCCAGCGGGATTCGCACGCCGTCCATAACGGCCACGTCGTCTTCCTCGCAGCAGGCAATCAGGCCCCACTCTTTTCCCGCGATGTCTTTTCCCCCCACCACAAAGGAAAACAGCTTGTCGATAACGCCTTTAATCTGGGCGGGAATGGAGTACCAGTAAACCGGCATGGTGAATACCACGGCGTCAGCCTCCAGAATAGCCGGGGCTATGGCGTTGAAATCATCGTCAAAGGCGCAGGCTTTCCAATTTTTGAAGCAGGCTTCACAGGCCCGGCAGCCGCTCACATTTTTCAGCGCCGCGTCAAAACGGGTAACGATATGCCCTTTGGCCTGAGCCGCCTGGACGAAAGCCTCCGTCATGGCAAAGCTGTTGCCCCTTTTGCGGGGACTTCCGGTAATGACTACGATTTTCTTGCTCATGCGTAACACACTCCTCGTTGTGATTTATTTGTTATCCGCCTGAAGGCGAAAGCGCCGCCGGCAGTTGACTTTTCCCCTGCCGTTATTATAATGATAGCATGAATTTTCTTTTTAACAAGAATGCACTTAAAAGTACTATAATATATAAATGGGTATATACTATCATTTTGGTAATCGGGAGGAAACACCTGTGATTCGGGAAAGAATGCATCGCTATAACTGTCCGGTTGAGGCGACGATAGACATTGTAGGGGGAAAGTACAAGGCGATCATTATTTATCATCTGATTGATGCCACCCTGCGGTTCAGTGAGCTGCAAAAGGAAATTCCCCAGGCGACCTCAAAAATGTTGAGCCAGCAGTTAAGGGAGCTGGAGGCGGACGGGATCATCAATCGAGTGCTTTACCCGGTCGTTCCGCCCAAAACGGAATATTCACTGACGGACCTGGGAAAAACCCTGATTCCAATCATCCAATCCCTCTGTGATTGGGGCGACAATTACTTCAAACTCCTTGGCGTTCCAACCCCCTGTGAAGAAAAGGAGATGTAACAGAAACAGCGAAGAAGACTGGGGGCTTGCTCCAGTGTCCTTCGCTGTCTGTCAGGCATACACCAGCTCTGAAAGGTACAACGAGCAAACCGCCCGCCAAACGGGTGTTTTGCTCAAGGGCTATGACCCCTTGTCTACAGTCTGGCGCCCGCATAACGGGTGGTTCATTACCTTCTAAATTTTATTATGACACCATTTTGTAAACGACAGCGTTATAATGAAAAATAACCCATAAAGGAGCAATGAAAATGAATTATTCCGTGACTGCCATCTATTTTTCTCCCACAGGCAACAGCCGCAAAAGCGCTTGCGCCATTGCTAAAACCCTGGGCGAAGCCTACGATGAATTTGACCTCACCTGCCAGGAAAGGCAGGCCCAGTTTGGCCCTGATAAGGTCGTTGTGTTTGGCGCCCCGGTGTATGGCGGCCGGCTATTCAAGGACTTTGTGGAACATCTGGCTGGAGTGACGGGTGATAAAACGCCTTGCATCGTTACTGTAACCTACGGCAACCGGGACTACGATGACGCCCTGCTGGAATTTTGCGATCTACTCACCGCCCAGGGCTTCCTCCCCATAGCGGCGGCCCTGATCGGCGAGCACACCTATGGCCGTATCCAGGTTGGCCGTCCCAACAAGGCCGACCTGGCCGAGGACGCCCGCTTTGCGGAAAAAGTGGCCAAAAAACTGAACCAAGGCGACTACAGTCAGCCAAACGTACCGGGCAACCGGCCCTATAAGGAGGGCGGCAAGGGGGGCTCCTTCGTCCCGCTTACGAACGATGCCTGCATCGACTGCGGCCGCTGCAGGTTAGAGTGCCCCATGCAGGCCATCGGGGCGGACAACCGCACTATTGACCCAAATCGGTGCATCGCCTGCTTCCGCTGCATCCGCCGCTGCCCCATGGGAGCAAAGCACATGGACGTCCCCGCCTACAACGAATTTTCCGCCATGTTCACAGAAAAGCTGAAAGAGCCCAAATCCAACGCCTATTTCCTTTAAGCGCGGGTCCCCCCCCTAAAATCAGCGCTTTTGAAACCCGGTTCAATACCGTAATGAGTTAGGTTTTAGACACAGAGATTCCCGCCCTGTGGCGAGCGAAAAAAGCCAAAAACGGTGCATAGCCCCAGAATGGTCTTCTGGAAAAATATTTTTAGGGTACTGCCCTTTATGCCGGAAACCGGCATAAAGGGCAGTACCCACTTTTTATTCGCTGATTTAAACAATGTAGAAACGCCGGCCACCTGGAAAATAGCTCATTGTCAGTAAATTACCGTAAAAATTCTCCCAACCGGCATTTACACGAACCAGTTATATTCACAGATTATTTTTCTTTTTTGTTTCTCCTTGCGTACACTTACCGTGACAAATAAGTAATTAGTATTTACATAGGAGTTTTTCTTTTCGTAATTTGCCTGATCAATTGCGAGATTGTAGAATCAAAACCACCCGTCAAACGGGTGGTTTTGATTCTATTGCTTGAAAAAACACCGATACCGCCCGGGATCTCTTTTCCCCTATGTCAACTGCCGTCCGGCCAGTTCGGCAAAAACGCCCTTTTGTTCCATCAGGGATTCAAAGCTTCCCTCTTCAATGATCCGTCCAGAATCCATCACGATGATTCTGTCGGCATTTCTGATGGTACTGAGCCGATGAGCAATGATAATCCTCGTGCAGGACATTTCCTCCAAGCTGCGGGTAACGATGGCCTGGGTCGTGTTATCCAAAGCGCTCGTGGCTTCATCGAGGATAAGGACGTGGGGATTATTGACGATGCTTCGCGCCAAAAGAATGCGCTGCCGCTGGCCGCCGGAAATATTTCCCGACCCTTCGCTGATGGCCGTATACATTCCCATGGGCATCTCCTTTATGTCCTTGTCCAGACCGACCCTTTTTGCCGCCAGCCACGCGTCGTCCATCGTCATAGCGGTAGTGCCCACAATATTGTCAAAAATGCTTCCCGCCAAAAGCTTGCCGTCCTGGAGGACGACCCCCATCTGACTGCGGACAGAGGTCAGGCTTAAATCGTTGAGATCCAGATTATCGTAGTACACAGCCCCGGTTCTCGGCTTTTCAAATCCCAGCAGCAAGCGGACCAGTGTTGATTTACCGCAGCCGCTGCGTCCAACGATAGCGATGGATTCACCGGCTTTAATGAACAAATCGATATCCCGCAGGACATCCTGAGCATCCTTATTATAAGCAAAGCTTAAATTCCTGATCTCTATTTCTCCCGTCAGGTACCCGGCCTCAATTTTTTCCTCGGAATATTCCGGTTCAGCTTCCAGGATCGGCCGCAGGTTCTCTATGTGGGGACGAACGCTGAAAATCTTTGCGGCTAAAGGAATCATGCTTACTAAAGTGGCATTGAAGGCGGAGAAGGCTGCTTCAAAGCCCAGGAACTCCGCATAGGTCATGGCGGCCTGTCCGGCGGCGCTTTTTGCCATCATGTCCACGGTAGTGTAGTAGAGGATCATAGATAAAACCAGCGGCTGTATAGAATTGATAATACCGCTGTAATTATTCTGCCACCGGAGCTTTAGGTTCCACCTCCACTGCTCCCCAAAACACTTGGCCCACAGGTAAAAGGCCTGTTCCTCCGCCCCCTGGCTGCGGAATTTAGCCAGTCCGTTGAAAATTTGCACGACCTGTCCCGCCGTTTTGTTACCGGCGTCCACCAGATTTTTCTGATACTTGAATACCTGCCGGTAAATTACCGCCGTGACCGCAAAAAAGACCGCCCACACCAGCAGGGCTACCCCGGTAAGCTGCAAGCTGTACCAGCACATCAGGAGAATGCTCCAAAAGGAGAATACAGTATTAAAAACCCCTCCCACAAGCTCGCCGGTGACAAGGGATTTTATTGCGTCGATCCCGCTCATCCGCTGCAACAGCTCACCGGTTTGGTAACCCTTAAAGAAATCAGCCGGCAGCGACAACAGCCTGGACCATAAAGCGGCTTCCGCCGCCATATCAAGATGGCTGGTTATCCGCAGAACCGCCACGGAGCGCACCATCGCCACCGCAGCCGAGGTAAAGCCTGCCACCATAATCACCTGAGTTAGGGTCGTCAAGCCCTGTTTATCCTGAATCGGGATAATATCGCCAAAAATAGACTTGGTGATGACAGGCGTCAGGAGCGGAATAAGTCCCGCGATAACGCTGGCCAAAAGGATGTAATAATAATCACTGCGCCAGCACTGGTCAACCATGAAGATAAGCAGATCCTTCAGTTTAAGGGCCCTTTGGGGGAAGCCAGCATAACACACCATACCCCTTTTATCCAGCGTTCCCGCCAATTCCTCACTGATATATTCACTTTTACCCTCCGGGCCGTACAACCGGTATTGGCTTGGCCCTGTGGGAACCGCCGCGTAATACCGTCCATCCTTCGTAACCAGCAGCACCCCGCAGTCCTTCGTCTGCCATCCTCTCTCCAAAAGCACGGGACGCATCCGCATACCGGCCTTATTCATCAGACGCTTGACAATGGCTTCGTCGCTGAGGTGGCGGGCAACCTCCAACGGCAGGGAAAGGTCGCCGGTTTCCATATTCAGGGCCCGGCCAACCCTCTGAATGAGGGCGGCGATTCCTTCCGTTTGTTTTCGCGGATCCCTGTCATGCTCTAAATTTTCCTCGCCGACCAAAATAGCAATAGAGGCATTGACCAGCTTTTCCTTTTTTTCCTTCCGCCGCTCCAATCTGTCTTCAAATGACTTCCGGAGGGAATTAAATTGCCCGCATAAAAGCAGGGCGACAATATTTTCATGCTCCAAAAACACCGGCCACAAAGAGCTGTCTTCCGTGTCCTGCAAAAAATCCGCCCTGCTCCAACGGCCCACATATTCATCATTGCGCACGGCAAAAAAGCGGAGCCAGGCATGAACCAGCAGGCTCTTGAACCAATCCTGCATGGCCGGGCGGAGAACACCTGCGGGAACTTCATTCTTCGCCAAAGCGTCTGCCGAAACAAATTCTACAACAGCGGCCGATTTGGCTACGGCAAACAATTCCACACTTTGAAATTCATCAAACAGTCCAAAAAAATACTGGCCTTCATCCCTTTGCAGTAAAAACATTCGCTCCCGGTGATCAGCCGTTACCGCATAGAGATCCACGCTGCCGTTTTTTAAGAACCCCATTGCTCCCTTCTGTTCAAAATAAAGCTTTTCTCCCGGAAAAAGGTGAATGACGTTTTCCATCAAGTCCCACCGCCTTTACCGTCGGAATTATCGCTGATCAGCTTCGCATAGGCCCCATTGGCTTTGAGCATTTCATCATGAGCGCCTCTTTCAACTACCCTGCCATGGTCAATGACGATGATTTCATCGCAGTCGCGAATGGTGCTCAGCCTATGGGCGACCACAACACAGGTACAACCCCGCCGGCGGATATTTTCCATAACCTTCAGCTCCGTCAAGGGGTCCAGGGCGCTTGTAGCCTCATCCAGCACGAGAATAGCGGGGTTGGAAGCCAAAGCCCGGGCAATTTCCAGACGCTGTCTCTGACCGCCACTGAAATTAAACCCGCCCTCAGCCACTTTATGGTCATAGCCACCCTCCAGTCGCAAAATATCATCATGGATACAGGCATCCTTCGCGGCCTTTACCACATCGCTGTGCCTGATGGAGCTGTCAAACAGGGTTATATTCTCCTCAATAGTGCCGCTGAGGAGAAATATATCCTGATCCACGGAGGATACCGAATTGCAGATGACGGCCCGGGGGATCTTTTCCCTGGGAATACCGTCAAACAGCAGCTCGCCCCGCCATTCCCTGTAAATGCCGGTTATGAGCTTGGCCAACGTAGACTTGCCACAGCCGCTTCCCCCCACCAGCGCTGCCCAGTCCCCCGGTCGAAGGTGCATATCAAAACCGGAAAACAGGGGCTTGTGCAAGGGACTGTAACCGAAGACGAGACCCTTCATCTCCACTTCGCCCCAAAGGCGGCTGCGTCCTATATCCGCCGGCTGCTCCAACGGATAATTAAGCGAATCCCTTTCATACTGCATGACGTCATCGAGACGCTTCAGCTGCATTTCGGTAGTTTGCAGCGTATCGGCCAGATTGAGAATATTATTAAAGGGGCCCTGAAAATTTCCCATCAGGCTTTGAAAAGCGACAAAAATACCGGCGGTCATCACTCCGTCCATAATGGAAAAACCGCCGATGGTCATAATCAGCGCCGTGTTGACCCCCGCCAGAAGCACCGGCAGCATCTGCACCGTTAAATTGTAAAGGGCAATCCTCTGATTACCGGCCAAAACCTTGCTCTTGTAACCGGCCCACTTATTAAAAAATTCCTCCTCATTGCCGTTGGCCTTCAGGGTTTCCATCATTTGAAGGCCATTTACCGCCACTCCATATTCTTTGCCGATGTCCTGCTGCAGTTTCATGGTCATTTCTATGACCCTGCTCCGGACAAGGAAGAAAACCAGCACTCCAGCCAGGCTGAAGGACACGCCGATAACCGTCAATGGAACGCTGTAATGAAGCAGCAGCCCAAGATAAAACAGCGCGATGAAAAAATCGAGGACAACGGTGGCCGCCGAACCGATCATTACGCCGGCCACAGATTCCGTAAAGCCTACCCGCCGGGCAACCTCACTGCTGAACCGCTGTTGAAAGAATTCCATAGGAAGCTGCAAAATATGCCAGAAGAACCAGGATGAATCGGCCAGCGTCAGCTTGGCCTGCCACCTTGTCAGGCACCAGTAGCGAAGCCAGGTCAAGATCCCCTGGATAACCAGCGCGCCCCCCATCATCAGCAGCAGGTTAAAAACCCAATCCTTATGCTTGCCGGTTAATATATCATCCAAAAACACCTGGCTGAATACCGGCGCCGCCAGCTGAGGAACGATCAGGCAGAGACAAATCAATGTCACAAAGAGTACCGGCCATTTGTCCCGCCGCAATTTGGCCGCAATAACTCTGGCTATATTATATTTTTCTCCGGCCCGTTGAAAGTCCTTGCCCGGCTTTATACTGAGGGCAATACCTGTGTAGCTGGTAATAAAATCATCCATAGGTACCGCTCTGTGGCCCACCGCCGGGTCATTCAGGTAGGCCTTGTTTTCATCTATTCCCTCAAGAACCACAAAGTGATTAAACTCCCAGTGGATGAGCACGGGGAATTCAGCCTGCCGCAATTTTTCTACCGGCCAGCGGTACCCCGCCGCCTCACAGCCTCTTAGCCTGGCTGCCTTGACGATATTTACGGCGGAAACTCCGTCCCGGTTCACTCCGCAATCCTGCCGGAGCTTTTCCAAAGGCAGCCAGAGGCCGTAATAGGCCAGAATTATGCTCAAGGAGGCCGCGCCGCATTCGGTAGCTTCCATTTGCAGCACGGTCGGAGTATGAACATGACCGGATTTTTTCCTGAACCATTTCTTCATAACGCTCATCTGCTTCTCAACCACTGGCTCACCTTATAAAAAACCTTTTCAATGGGCGGCTTGCGGTCAACTACCACAAACCCGCTGCACACACTGCCTGAGGTCACTGGCTTATGGGTTCCCACGCTGGAGGTCCACAGATAGCCCGTCCCCGAATCGGTGTCTTTAACCAATTCAAAGGTCACTTCCATTGCCGCGTTATCATTTTTGGCAATGAACCACTGAGCCAGCTCCGGATTCCCTACCCGCCTGGTAACCGCGCCGCTGGAAACGGGATACCGGGATACGGAACGGACTACGGCCAGCAGGCTTCCCTCCTCGCTGGAATTGGAGCCGTTAGGATTCAGCTGCAGCGTTGTACCCGGCTGGATTTTTTTCCCGTTTACCGCCGGTACATACATTACCCCGGTCATTTCATCCCGGCCCTCGTCCCGGCGGATAGTGCAAATCGTACCGCCGGCCGCCACAATATTATCGGGAACAACCGTAATTTCATCGACTATTCCGTCATAAGCGCTCACAACCACCTCGCTTATCTCCTGTTCATAGCGCTTGGCGTCATATTGGGCGGCGGTGGTCATGGCCTCCCGTTCATTTTGCGATAAATTTATATTGGAACGGGTCACCTTGCTGTCAACCTCCATGGCTGGTAATTCCAGGGTAGCAATGACGTCTCCTTTTTTGACCCTGTCCCCGGTGCGGACCCGTACCGACTCCACCCTTCCATTGGATACGGAAGACACCTTCACAATCCCGGAGGAATCCAATAAAATTCCCACGCCTTCAACCTTTTCCACCAGGGCGCCAAAAACCGACCACATCAAAACGGAAAACACCATTATGCCCATGGCGGTAAGAGCCATCCAGCCGATGGGCGTAGTGACCTCCAAAAGGGTATCCAGCCGCTCCGGAGAACGAATTTTTTCCAAGGATTCCTTAGAAAACAGCTCCCTGGATTCCCTGGAAAATACCTCTCTAATTTCCAACCGGCTCTACCTCCTCAAACGTAACCTCCGCCTTCGTTCCGTCAGTAAGCCCTTCCTTGCCGGAAACGACCACTATTTCCCCCGGCTCCAATCCTCCGGCAATTTCACAGTATTTGCCATCCATAATGCCCGATTCAACCGTCCTTAGCTTTAAGACATCCTGCTCATGGACAAAAACGCTGTTTCTCTCGTCGTTGACAAAGGCAGCCACCGGAACGGCTAAAACCCTCCGCCTTTCCTTCTCTTCAAACATTACATTTTGATAGCGCTTAGGTTCTAAAAGTCCGGCCGTATTATCGATTTCCCACTGGACGCTGCGCAAAGAGGCCTCTGCCGCCAGTGGAGGGTCAATTTTTTTAATTCTGGCGGTAAAGCTTTCCGTGTACCCTCTATTTTCCGCCCCAAACTTTCCCGAGTATATTTTATCTAAATCATTTTTACTGAACCGCACATTCCACGCATTGTTATAGCCGCCCAGTCTCTGGAGGTCCGCATCGCTCACCGATTCCTTAAAATTCAGTTTGTTAAAATTACCAATCAGGGCCACCGAGGCCCCGGCCTGCAAAAAACCTCCCGCCTTCTTGTAAAGCATCAGCACCTCTCCATCAATGGGAGCGGTAACCGTCAATCGGTCTTTCAAAATCTCATATTGCTGCTTTTCTATCTTCAGCATCTCAACTTCCGCCGTTGCGGATTTATAATTTGCCACCACATCATCGTACTGTTCCTTTGACACGGCGTCCATATCCACCAACCGCCGGTAACGTCCATAGGCATTCTCATAGCGGACCCGAACGGCCTCCGCCCTGGCAATATTAACGTCTGCCTGGGCCAGGCGCATTTCTATATCCTCGCTGACAATGCGGCAGATGGGCTGCCCCTGCTTCACCAGCTGGTTCGGCGCTACATATACCTCGGCAATGGTTCCCTCCATACGGGAAACGGCGTCAGTCATATTTTCGGCGGAAAGGCGCAGACTTTCCTTTACAAATCTGCCGCTCAGTTCTCTTACCTCTGCCTTCACCCCGTGAAGGCGCAATACCCGGCTGCTCATCCGTCTGGCAATATTGTTTTCGTCCCTGTAGTTGAGAAACGCGCCAAAACCCACCAAAACCAAAATTATGGCGATAAGCAGGCCGACTGCTATCATAAATATTCTTTTCAAAAGACATCCCCCTGTAAAAGACCCTAAGCCTTACTAGATCAACCTGCCAAATTGGAGGAAGCTCCCCTGTAGAGAAGCTGCCGCTGAAAGCGATTGAGGGGCATTCTCTAATTAGCAGGCTCCCATTGAGGAGCTGTCAGCAAAGCTGACGAGGGGTAACCGCTAATCGATCTCATAGGCTCCCATTGAGGGGAGCTGTCAGCGAAGCTGACTGAGGGGTGAAAAGACAAACAACTTGTCTCTTATCCCCGATCATCTGTCATCCTGCCGGCCACCTCTTTACCGGCTAATACACCAAAGCGCCAGCTCTATCCAAATAGCGAATAAAGTTAAACACAGAAGCCGGATTTATCCGGTTTTCTTCCCGCAAAACCGTGGCAATTTCCGTACCGGTATAGCCGCCGGCTTTTATAAGCTCGCCAACCCGCCGGTAATAAGGTATTTCCTCATCATTTTCCTGCCTGAAGTTCACCTTGAGACCGGCTTTACTAATCAGCCTGAAACCATTCTCCGCCGCCGCGAATTCATAGAAGGGGGCAAAGCTCAACGCTTTATCCATGGGCATTGACACGGGCATATATTCCCTGATGACCCTGAGCATCAACCGCCTTAAATCCTCAGCATCAAAAAAACTATAGCGGGGCGACTGTATCTCGCCGGTAGGATGTTCGTCGTCGGCATCAGTGGGACAGGTCAGCCGCAAGGTTTTATCGGCCATATTGATGATAAATCCGGTGCAGCAGCTGATGGTATTCGTCGTTTCTATGGAAGCTGGCTCCGTTCCCTCATAAGAACGCCCCGCCTTCGTAAGATTGCCCAGCAGGGACTCGGGATAGCGGCCTAAAAGCTCTACGAACAGCAATTCATCGGGAGTGAAGCTTTCCATAACCTCCTGGAAAATCTCCCGGGAAAGCATGGAAAAGCGATGAATGGTAATCTGCGTTTTTTGACTGTCCGCCGCAATAATTCTCCGCACCCTCTCCGGATTACGCATGGCCACCGCCGTAGTAATCTGCGGTACTTTACCTAAGATTTCCTCAAAGATCTCCGCAAATTTCTCATAATCAGGATTGTCCAAAGGCTCCGTGGCAAAATAAAGCACGCCCTCTCCGGCGGCCAGCCCTATTATATCCTTTACAACCTCTAAAACATCCTGCCACAGGCGCAAATTTTCTGAATCAGCCCGAAAAAGCTTCTGCAAAGGCTCCGAGCTAAGGGCACAGAAGGAACAGCCAACACTGCAGCCCACCGCCATTTCAAAAACCAGCGGAACGTGGACGAAAGCAAAGTTATCCCCGCCGAATTGTCCCCAACAGCGGTTTACCTGCTTTTGTCTCCACCTTTTGAAAGCCGCGTTTTTCGGAACGTCCAATTCCTCCTGAGCCCTGGTCCGCCAATGTACTTTTTCCTGCATATAGGCAAAATACATCCTTGTCCCCTCAGTCAATTGTTCCAGCGGAACTGACAGCAATCCCTCATCCAATAATTTAATGAAATTCTCCGCCTCATCAGCTGGGATATCGAGCTTAATTTTGTGTAGCGCCTCTGACGGATTGAGCTTAAAGGCTTCCCTGAACCTGCCGTCGTTGCAGAACCAGTCGGCCAATCGTTTCCGCTCCGCCACCAGGCGCTTCTGCCGGGGATCGGCCCCGCTGCGGCAGATAGGGGGAAATTCTCCAATGCAGCGGTAAAATTTATCTAATTGCTCCTGCGCTTCCATCGTATTTCCTCACTTACAGGTCCTGAAATGTTACAACTCCCACCGGCAGCTCGGGGGCTTGTACATTAGCCAGCCGGTCTCCGCTCACCGCCAAACCCAAAACCTCGTCGCCAATCCTAATCAAAAGCCCTTCCTCCTCCAGATAAGCTACCGCCTCATCTATGGCGGCAGAATCATAGCGGCCGGCTTTTTCCCTTAGCGCGTCGACGGTAATTGCCGAGTCTGACAGTTCGTATACGACCCTTTCCGCTCCGGACAGGGTATAGGAAAAATGCTTTGCGCAATTACGCAAGTCTAAAATATCAATTGTGTCCCCCCGCAGCGCGTAACTTAAATGGGACCCGCTGACAAATTCCTGAATCCAACTGTCGATCCATTCATCCAGCTCCTGAAACACTGCCTCCTTCGCCGGGTCCGGCATAAACCCGGCATTATCAAATACATCGGCAATATCCTCAATGAAATCCTCACCCAGAGAACCGGCAAATTTGTAGTAAAAAAAAGGTTCCAATTTTAAGCCGTAGTCAGCGGGATTCCGGTTATACAGGCTGTTCCCCTGATATAGGACAGTGCTTAAATGAGTGGGAGGCGGTAAATGGCTTAAATACCTGGACAATCGCAAGGTTTCCGCATAATATTCGGCTTTATCAAAGGGCATTTCCTTCAGCATATTCCAAACGACGGTAATGCCGTACTGCTTACATCTTTTCAGAAGCTCAATATGCTTGATGGCCCGATTGCCCTTATTCATCAGCTTTAATAAATCATCCTGCAAAGCCTCGATTCCCGGCTGGAGCAAGACAAACCCCGCCTGGCGCAGCCGTTTCACCTGAGCCCCGGCCAAATTGGATTTAACCTCCGCAAAGCATCTATATTTTGTTTGGGAATTTATCAGCCTTGGGGCCAACTCCTCAATGTGCCGGGGGCTCAAAATGCAATCAGTAAAAACGAAGGAGGATATATCGTAGCGGTTTTGTAAATGCTCCAGTTCCGCAAAAAGCCGCTCCGCCGATTTTGCCCGGTAACAAACGACCTCCCCGGATGTATGGATGCCGCAAAAGGTACAGGGATGTTTTTCTCCCCACCAGCACCCCCGGGAGCCTTCAATCAACAGACAAGGCTCAATATTTTTTTCAAAACCGCAGGCTCTCAACTCTTGAAAATAGTCGTCAAAATCCACAAAAGCACAGGTTTCCAGCTCTGGTCTGACGCCATTTACAAAATCCGCTCCCGGCAGCATCAGGCCGGGATACTCCCTTTGAACCTCTTGAATGTCCTGCCCTTCCAATAATTTCCGGCATACCGCCGGAAAAACATGATCCGCCTCACCGGAAAAAACCCCGTCCACAAAATCAAAGGACTCGGCCAGAACCAGACCTCTTCGGCCAGTACAATTATTTCCGCCTAAAAGCGTAATTACCTCGGGCCGGCGCTGCTTAATGATTCTAAGCAGCGCCAAAGAAGCGTTGCGCTGCTCATAGGTAATGTCGCCGCCGACTATTTTCGGATTGTGCGACAGGATATGATCCGCCAGCCGGTTTAGATAATCCTCCACCTTCGGTTCCAGGGCTTTATAAAGCTTCTGCATTCCCTCATTCCAGATTTGGTTTACCGCTTTTCTCCCGGCGACAGCTTTATCGATCCGGTCAAAAAAATCCGCCGCCGTATAGCTATCCGAATACCCCACATAAGGCTTGAACAAACACTCTCCTATGAGCATAAACATCTTGTTGTACTGCAAAAAACCGTGATATTCCTTCAGACCAGTTTCCCGGGCGAAACGCATATTCCCGTATAAAACTTCCACATCCAGATTTTCCGCCCTGCATTCCGCCGCCAGCACGCTTAAAGCCATACTGGGATGCCCCGGCTGGGAAAAGGGCATGTGAACCAGGCAGATCTCAGACATAATCCGTCCCCCTGTACTCCCTGAGCCGCACATGGCCGGCTGGCGGCTCATCTCGTGACGGCAGGGGAGATTTTTTCAGCAGCACCAGCGACAATAGTTCACCGTCGATCTCCACCAGCCAGCCGTTTTTCAGGAGCTGTTCCATCGCCGCTTCTATTTCTTCATTGTCATAGATCGCTGACAGCCCGGCCACACAAGTCTGCTTTTTGATAACGCTGTCCGCTTTAAGCAACAATTCAGCCCCGCACCCGGTCAGCCTTGTATATAGCTGCCCGGCGCAATCTCTCAAGTCGATAATTTCCAGTCCATCCTCCGTAATATTTCCCTCTAAGCGTTCCGCCCCTAAACTATGAAACCGTTCCTGCCAGATTTGAACCTGTTTCAGCAGCTCTTTATGGACGGGCCTGGAAAAATCGTTGCAATAAAACCACGTGCCATCATCCTGCCTTTTGAAAAAATAAGCTATTTTCTCCAGCTCCAAATCCCTGGGGAAAATGTATTTATAAGCCGGTACAGGCGTCAATTTTAACCCGTACCTCTCCGGCTGCGCCTGATAGACGCTGAACCGGTCATAGCGCAGCTTGAAAACAGCGTCAGGCGGTTGCAGGTGGCCCAGCCGCTTAATGAGCTCGATTTCTTCCCGATACCATTCTTCCCGGTCATCGGGAAAGTCACATAACATCAGCCAACAGCAACGCATGCCCAGTTCGGACAGCCCCTTGAGAAGCTCAATATGCCTGATGGCGCTGTTCCCCTTGTTCATCAGCTGTAGCAAATCGTCCTGCAGGGCTTCTATTCCCGGTTGTACCCACTTTACCCCGGAATCAGCCAGCCTGCGCAGCTGCGGCAGGCTGATATTTGATTTAATTTCATACATGATGTTTAGATTCAGGGGCTGTAATGAGGGCAGTGCCTTCTCGGTAAACTCCGGAGCCAAAATACAGTCGACCGCAAAGAAATTGCGGACGCCGTATTTTTCGTAATAGTAGGTATACTCGTAAATCACCCGCTCTGAACTTTTCCGGCGGAAAATCCGCGACCCTCCGTTCATTCCGCAAAAATTGCAGGGGTGCTTTTCTCCCCACCAGCACCCCCGGCTGCTTTCCACCAGCAGTCCTGTCTCGATAAAATCCTTCCAAGGGTACTGTTCCAGGCTGTTAAAATAGTCGGCAAAATCCGGCAAAGGCATTTCGTCCAACACTTCGGTAAAGCCCGCCGCCCGGGGCTGCTGATGTTCCTTGGTAAAAATACATTCGTATTGAGGAAACCGCCTGATACCCCTTAACAAGCCCTGGCAAAACTCAGCCCAGAAGCTATCCGCTTCACCGCTTATAACGTAATCGAAATCATCTATCTTCCGGGCCAGCTCGGCCCCCATTTCCCTTTCGCAGCTTGGCCCGCCGATAACGGTAATTATTTGCGGATTACGCTGTTTCAGCCTTTTGCAAAAAGCGATACAGGCGCAATTCTGCTGGGTAGTGCTGGATACGGCGACTATCCTTGGCTGCGCCCGCAAGACCTCATCTACAATGTCCTCCAGGAACTCATCGACTCGGCTCCGCATTTCCTCAAAGCAATCGCACATGGCGTTTAGTTGAACCGCTGGAACAAAATCCTCCAACTGGCCTTTGAAAAAATCCCGGTAGCCAGAGGGGGCGCTGTCCTCAAAAGCCGCTTTACTGAAAATATATTCACCAACCAGAGCTTCTCTGTACGAACCGCTGTTAGCTGCCAGACAGTACCGGTCCAGACCGACAACATCGGCAAATCGCAGATTAGCATAAAACACTTTAGACCGTAAGCCCACGGCCTTGAGACAGCTATGAAGCAGACTGAGAGAAAGCGCCGGGTTTTCCGGATTCTGAAAAGGCAAGGCCACAAAGCAGACATCATAAGCTGACATGATAATCCTCAAGCGATATAAAAAACGGTGCCGCCAGCCAAATATTCCCTGACGGTACCGTAATGAAAAAAGCTCTGGGCGGCGGTAACGGTCAGATGAATATAACTGCCCCGGCAACGACGGCAAAAGCAGCACCGGCAGCCACATTGACCCCTGCGGCATAGTTCACGGCCGCGCCTGCATTTACCGCCGCCCCAACGTTTATGTGAACCGCGTAATTAACATTGGTCACTTTATTTACATTTTTACCTCCTTTTCTCCTGCCGCCGGCAACCATGTCCAGCTCCGCATCACTTAAAACATCCGGCTGTTTTTTAAGTATAACATGCCGTAATTTTTCCGTATTCTGCACGATAACGACCCGCTCGCCTTCCGGCACGATTTCCTCGTCCGTCTCGACCATGCTCAATAGCATCTTTGTCAATTCCCGCACAGTTTCGGCCACCTGCACATGAGGCAAAACAACATAAATGTCAGTCTGCTCAGCCTCAACAACCTTATACTCCACATTTTCTTCAACCGGAAGGCCGGCTTCAACAAGAACTGCCTTAGTGTCATTTATAAAGCGCTCTTTGAAGTCAGGGTCGTCCCAGCACCGGGAAATAAGCTCGCCGTAAGTAATTTCCAAATCTTTACCGTCCATAATTTTTCCTTCTTAATAATGTTCACTACACATATTTAATATACCAGACTGCCGTGTTACAATGGTATAAGGTCATATAAAAAATCCCGCCGGAGGAACCACCCTCACCGGTAAATTTTCAGGGAACCGTCCGGTCAAAAAATAACCGCAAAATATTTTTCCCGTCCTTGTAATCATATTCTCGCTTTACGGTAAATTTTTCGATGAAAACTCTGCCCCACCCTCCGGGACTGCGCTCCTCCAACGGGATGCGGGCGTCCGCCCGGATTCCTTCCAGAGGATTAAAGGGAATCCCTTTATCTTCGATCAGGATCATAAACAGCTCTTCCCGAAAGCCCAGGCCCACATTCATAATTTTACGGCTCTCCCAGCCAGCCGGATAGGCGTAATCAACGATGTTTGCCAAAGCCTCCTCGGCCGCCAATAACGCTCGCGAAGCCTGCGGTAAAGGCAGTATCTGTCTTATTTCCTCCTCAAGCCAGGATAAACACTCCGCCAAAGCCTCCTCCTTTGCCGAAAAGCTTTTTCCCCGCAACAGCTCCACGCTTTATACCTCTTGAATTGTGAAAAACGAATCGAAGCCGGACATTTCCAAAACCTCAAGGACCAGAGCATTTACATGGGTAAGCACCACCGGAACCTTCCGGCTGCCTGCTGATTTTGCGATGACCAACAACGCCCGCAAACCGGCACTGCTGATGTATTCTAATTTCTGACAATCCAATATCAGTGTATGCAGGGGAGAATCGAAAACCTCTAACACCTGCGCCTGAAAAGAACTGCTGGTCACGGTGTCCACCCGCCCTACCACCTGCAAAACTGCCTTTTTATCTTCAATATGTTTGATTATTTCCATAGCCTCTCCCTTCTGACTCCACCCCTCATCTTTGCATACATTCTCCATACCGTTTTTAATTTCCTGCAAACCAACTGACTATTTATCAACTGTCCGAAAGGAAATTTGAGAATTGATAACAGATAATCTTATAAACCTGAAAAATATTCAAAAAATTTTACTGGCCGCGATAATTTACTCTTTGGCCACCATCCCGGGCAAACTGCTGCTCATGCTTCTTCCGGGAGCAGAAGTACGGTTTTCCGCCTGCCTGCCGGTAGTATTTGGTATGCTCTGGGGCCTGCCTGGGGCAATCGGGGCCGCTCTGGGTAATATTGTCAGCGATCTATACAGCGGAGAAGCCCTCAGCACAATTTTCTGGGGCTGCCTGAGCAATTTTATCTTGTCCTGCCTTCCCTATAAGCTGTGGTACGGCTGGCGCAGTAAAAAAGCTGCCCTGTTCATCTACAATGCAAAAAGCTGCCTGCGCTTCTTCATCATCATCTTTATCACGGTCTTTAATTTTTCCGCTCTTCTAACTTCCATCACACTTCTGAATTTCAATTCGGCACCCCTGCAAAGCTTTCGGATTTTTTTCTCCAGCAATTATGATTTCACCCTGCTTTTTGGCGTGCCTATACTGCTGTATTTCCGAAAGAAAAATTATCATTTTTTCCTGCCGCAGCCCCATAAGGGACCCGCTGATGAACCGACCTTTCGGCTTCCCTTATTATCGCTGCTGCTGAGCTCATTTTTAAGTACCGCCTTTCTTGCCGCCGTTTATTATGATCTGGCTGTCTCGGCACACCCCTTGCTTTTTCTTGCGGTCAACACCTCTCTCTTGCTGTATTCCTGCTGTTTGACCCCTGATTATGATGCGGCAAATCAGCTAAGCTCCTCTCGCAATTATTATTCTATCGGCGCAAAAGCCACCATGATTATCCTGCTTCTGGCCATTGCAACGATTATATTTATTATAACCTTACTTATATACAGCAATAATGCCTTAACCTTGGAACTGGGAAAAATTGAACTTTGGCAGACAATTTTTTCCACTTTGCTGTTCAGTATGCACTTTGTATTTATCGCGGTTTTATTTATCCTCTACAAGCTGGAAAAAAATGTCGTTATCCCTGTAACCATGCTCAGCAAAATTGCCGGCAGTTTTGTTGAGAACAATTACCTTGGTTCTGTCAATAATATACCTGATATTCCAAAGGACGCCCCGAAAAACGAAATAGACGAGCTTCTCGTCTCTTTCCGAAAAATGACGGCAGACATCCAAAACTACATTACCAATTGGCAGACTGCCACCAAAGAGAACGAAGCCATTGCCGCCCAGCTGGCCGTAGGCGCCCAAATTCAGCAAAATATTCTCCCTGACCCAACGGAAATCAATCAAAAAATCCCCGGCTACGAAATCAAGGCCGGTATGTATCCGGCCAAAGAGGTGGGCGGCGACCTTTACGACTGCTTCCTGTCAGCTCCCGACAAACTGGCTATCCTTATTGCCGACGTTTCCGGTAAAGGCATCCCGGCTGCCCTCTTTATGATGGTCACCAAAACACTTTTGAAAAGTAAAAGCGGTTTTCAGGATCCCGCGATAATTTTAGCGGAAGTCAATAATGCCCTGGCTGAACACAACGACAACATGATGTTCGTGACGGTATGGTTAGGCATTGTTGAGCTTTCTACCGGCAGGCTGATTTACGCAAATGCCGGACACAACTATCCCCTCTTGCAGCACAAAACCGAACAAGCCGTTTGGCTCAAAGAAAAATCAGGGCCCGCTTTAGGAATCGTCCCCAACACCGTCTATAAAGACTACGAACAAACCCTGTCGCCTGGAAGCAAATTACTGCTTTATACTGATGGTATTCCTGAGGCGGAAAACCCTCATAACGAATTTTTCGGTAAGAAACGACTGGAAGATTGTTTTCACCGGGCCAACGGTCCCGAAGATATTTTACGTTCCCTTCGGGACTTTGCGGAAGACACCCCTCCCACAGATGACATTACTTTCCTGTGGTTCCAGCGCAAATAAAACCTCCCCCTTCCCTTTCAGACAGCCTTCAACTATTTCTGTTTTCCAGCCTGTGTAATTTGCGTTGACATAAAAATAACCCCCTTTGTCCGCCTTGTCCGACAAAAGGGGTTATTTTTATGAGCAGATACCCATTATATGAGAGTCATCCCCCGGCCATTCAGCCGTTCAATCATTGCATCGACTTTACCGACAGGACAGTCTAAATGAGCAGTTGCCTTTTTGTTTTCATCGTAATAGGTAAAAACCTTGTATTCTCCGTACTCTCCCTTTACTGTATCGCCTACGCTGTAGAATAAACTTGCACCGCCCGTTACTAAACCCAGCTCCTCATCGCTTAAAACAAATTCATTATTGTCTTTTGACATAATATGTCCCTCCTTTTAACATTAAATCAGCCTTAATCATTCGCCGCGCGGATAATCCCCCCTCTTTTATCATTATATTTACGCAATTTCAAAACTTCCTCTATTGCGTCCTATTCGATAAATCCAGGTAAAATCCTGCTGACAGTAAATGAAAACAAAAAAGAACTCTCAAGATTTCCCCTGAAAGCTCTGAGTTTGTAATGATGGCGGAGCGGGATGGATTCAAACCATTGCAGCCCTGACGATTCAGCGATTTGGTAAGTACCGTTCGTTTTCAGCGTATTTTAAGGGCGTATTTCGAGCGGTTCGGGCCGCTTTCAAGGCAAATCAGAGAGCATAGCCTTTTATTTTTTCAAACTGTCCTCCATCGACCCAGCTTTTCTGATATTCAAGGGCTTTTTCTCAGCGCCGTTTATCCCTGTCAATTTCTGGATATCGGAGGACTGCCAGTCCTCGCACTCGTCATAAAAATATTCCGTCTTGCGCTTCTTGAAGATGCGGAAGGACGTTTCCGCAGAATTGTCGTATATATGACACACATCGCTTACCGCCACAACATCCTTCGCCAGCGCCATAGACCGGTCATAACGGGCGTAAATCTTATCCACCGGAACATCATGCCCGCCTAATTGCACCCTCATCCGAACGCGGTACACATTGATGAGCGGGTCGGATGTTACAATGTAGTAGCAGCGGATAAAGTAGCCTCTTTCCTTGGCCCGGCGCAAGAGATCCAATTTACGCTCCGTAGACATCACCGTTTCAAAGCAGAAGCTCTCCCACCGCTCCAGGTACGACTCACGCTGCCGTTCTGCTATCTGGGCGGCTTCAAGATCGGTACACTTCAGGTTTTTCTTGATTTCGTCCGCATTGATATAATCCATCAGCGGCATGAGAAATTCCGTCAGCGTGCTTTTCCCTGATCCATTCGGCCCGGCAAATACCACAATCTCAGGCTTTTTCTGTGGTTTGCTCACTATAACGCCCCTTCCGTGACTTCCTGGCGAGTGGAACCCGCGTACCGTCACTGTGTACCTCGTATATCATCTGCTCCTTCCGGTCATAGATGATACTCGGCACGCCCAGTACTTTATGCTTCTCCAAGGCCAGCCGCACAGCAGCGTCTACCCGTTCATTAAGCACCTCGTCCGGCAGCTCCGAATAATTATCCTCCAAGCAAACCCCTCCTCATTCCGTTCCCGACGGCATACCGAAAATATTTTCTTTATTATATGGCATAGCCTTTAGTTTGGCAAGTGGTCAGAGCTGCCGGTTATCGGCAATCTCGTCCAGCCTGCCAGAGCGCACCGAAGATCGTGGAAGCTGACGCTTTCAGAATTACCTGCCCGCGCAGGCAGACTTTTAATTGTTTAATCAGGTTAATTGTATAATGAAAATCGTAATAGCAATTAGGACACTCGCAAAAAGATTTACACAGCAACCCTTAACTGGTAGATTCGCTCTGCAAACATTCCTTTTGACTTACGGTATCCTCAAAACAAAAATGCGCATGGTATTGATTTTGTCTCAACCTTGCACCTAAAGCTACACTTACTATAAAATTTTCGTTTTAGCAACTTCATTTACACAAGGGGCGCAATATCGCCCCTTTTCTTTACATTGCTTTAATCGCCAGCCTTTGGCAATATTTTACCCCTCCTGCAAAACAAGCCCGGCCCTGAATGATACTATGTCATTTGATCCCCTGGACGATGACGCCGCCATGCCTACTGCCAGCCCGGCAACAGAAGCAATTCCTGCCAATGCGCTAGTTGACATTCCAGCAACAGCCGCTAATGGAATTATTCCTCTCATATTTGATTGCTGAGCCAAACAGGGCTTTGTATACTTCTCCATTATTCACCCTCCAGTTTAATCAGACGCTTCCATTGTAGATCCCTAATCAAATCAACAATGTCTCTTCTTAATTCCTGCTCGTCAACATCATATATTTTGAGCAGCTGCTTTTCTACGTCGTTTAATGTATTAAATCCATCGCTCCATTCCAAAATCTGCCCACCTATTTTATTCAGGTAACATATCTCCAATGTCCTGCCGCATACAACAATGACATTGCCTTCCCTGCGCTGTTTTACAGAAATATTGACAGGCTTCTTATTTTTTATCCATTGCCAGACAATCATATAGCGGCACCTGCTTCAACCAAATTCTTGACCTTCTCACACCCAACACGGCCGCTGAGCATTTTCTTTACTTGAGTTCCAGCCATTACGCCAGCTGTAAAAGCGCCAATAGCCATAGTAAGTCCAGCTGGTATAACCCCCGCTATATTCATATCAGACGCTATTACCGGTTTTATATACTTTTCCCTCATAGTGGAGTTCCCCTCTCTTTTATATCTTTATGTCTTCACTGACATGATTAAGGATATTACCCTTTTGGCTCTCATTGTCTAAGGATTCTATATAATCTAAAACCCTTCGATTATGCCAGGCGTCCCTTCCTTTCCTATACCAAATATCCTTTATTGATTCCTCAAGTACATTGCCAATTACAAATGGCGCCATGCAGTCCAAGCGCAAATCCCCGTTGGGTCTGACTATACACCCGCTGTTAGGCTGATTGCCATATCGCTCCATTGATGAACTGACACTCATCGATCGTTCAATTCTAATTTTATTTGCGTACTTTTTCGAAAGCTCATCAATTTGCTCGTAGAGGTAATTGCGCTGATCCCGTGTCAATAATATATCTTCATTGTAAACGGCTCGCCCGCTAGGCAAAATTTCTCCAATCATTATACTGCCTGCCCCTACGGAACAAGCCAGCTTTACCATATCCTCCAAATGATCCAGCGTCTCAGGCGTTACGGAATGAGCTATAACCAACGGTATGCCATTGGCCGTTATCTCCATAGCGCCATTAACTGCGTTTTCCCAGCTTTTCTCTACGCCGCGGAAGGAATCGTGCAATTCCGCCGTTGAGCCGTCAATGGAGATTTGGAACCAGAAATAACGATACTTAGCGAATTTTTTAGCTTTTTCTTTATCCAGCAGCACGCCATTGGTAATGACGACGAAGGACGTGCCATCCTCATGGAGTATATCCATGATCTCAAACAGGTCATCGCCCAGCAACAATGGCTCTCCTCCCGATATGATACATTGAAATATGCCGCCGTCAGCAACAATTTGTTTTGCCAGAGCTTTCCACCTGTCCGGTGTCATCATTGTATGCTGGATACGGTCTGCATCGCCGGAACGATTGTGGCAATGCCTGCACTTTAAGTTACACGCGCCAGTCAACTCAAACTGTAGCGTCATCGGAAAAGAAAAGCTTTCCGGATATGTTCCAGCGGCCTGCATGGCAAGAATATTTTCCTTCTCCTGTCTGGCTCTTTTAGAGTCCACTGCCTCGTATATCTTTATATAGTCTTTAGTCATTCAAGTCCCCTCTTCGTATGATATCGCAATAATGGTGCAACAAACGGT
>CAJTSO010000022.1 GCA_910579115.1 uncultured Selenomonadaceae bacterium | reverse complement strand
ATTTATCTGTGGTAGTCAACTGATAAATCATAAATCAAGCTCTTTCCACAGTTCTCCAAATGTAACGATGCACCCAGATACCCAATTAACGATGAACACACCACCCTACTAACGATAGTGAACAGGTGCATAGCAGTAGGGAGTGTGCATTTTTATTACGCTATATCTCTATTCCTTTTTCTTCGCAGCCGGAAGTTCCTCGTGCATCGCCGTCAGCAGATCCCAGAAGAAATCCCTGGTCTCCACATCGTCAACGAGCAACATTTCTTTCGCACTGACATACGGAAGTTCCATACTCGCGCTCGGCATCATTGTCACGGCGGACTTTGTGGGTTTCACAAGAAAACGGTCATCGTAAATGCCACCAATCACCTTACCACGATAGTAGATGATGTACTCGCCCATCATCGCTCGATAGGATACATCCTCCATTAAGAGAGTTGCTCCAAAATAAAGTCTAAATAACTTTTGCTCGATGCCATAATACCTCCATCAGAAGAGAGAAATTTCACCCTCGTCATTATCTTTTTCAAATCCAGTCTGCCAGCAGCCCATATCCAACAACTTCATCTGTGGATATGGCGGATCATATACCTTAAACGCCTGCCTCGCTTCCTAAAGAGAGTGGTTGTTGTCCTTTGCTTCCACAACGGCAATCGGCTTTCCATCGTTTAAGTACAGCAAATAATCGGCAAATTTGGGCTTGCCGCGAGCCACGATATTTCCCCTGATATTGATGCGGCCATCTGTGATTCTGGTCTCCATCGTGATATGATCTTTCCAACCTCTCTGAATGACCGGAGTTATAAAGTTTAACTTGATGTCCTCTTCGGACATCTTTTTTTTGCCCAATATAGCCATAGCAAAACCTCCCAATCATTTTTTAGTGTTGGCCATTCTCTGATCGTTTCGTAAATTGCAACAACAAATTACAATCTACCCCCAAAATTTTATTCCAATGCATCACTTCTTATATAGTGGGTTTTGCGCCCTGAACCAAGACGATGAATAATGCCTTCCTGAACCAGCTTTTTCAGTGCTGCCTCCACAGAGGAACTACCCAAACCAGGACATCCTTCCAGGGTATTCTGCTTGGTAAAGGTACCTATACGATCCATCACATACTTTCGTACAATATCATAGGAAGTACTCTTGTAACCTGACCTTTCTGCCAAAGTCAATCTTTCTTCAAAATCCCGATAGCACCCAAGTATGATTCCCAGCATATATTTAATGAAAGGCTTCGGGTCATTTTCACCTGTATGCCAATTCTGATCTGCCTGTGCAAGAACTTTATAATAAGTCTCTTTAGTGTCCGCTATTGCCTTTTCAATACTGATATATTGGCCGACTACATACCCGCTACGGTATAAAAGAAGCAAAGTCAGCAATCTGCTCATTCTACTATTACCATCATTAAATGAGTGTACACAAAGAAAATCCAGAATAAAGCATGGAATTAAAATCAAATGGTCAATTTCCCCCAGGAACAATTCTTTCTGATAACTGTCACAAATATTTTGAATTGCATCCGGTGTCTCATATGGTTCCAGTGGTCTAAACATAGTCACCCTCTCACCAAAAGCCAACGTCATATCAATCTCGTTGGAGGTAGTCTTGAAACTTCCTCCATAAGAAAAAGATGTGTATTTCAATAAATCTCTATGCATCTGCAAAATATAGCTTGGCCTCACTGGAATCAAATCGTAATTTTCATGAATAAGATTCAGTATGTTTCGATACCCAAGTATTTCTTCTTCATCCCGATTATGTGGCGTAGTTTTATCCGACATCAACTGTCTCAATCTTGGATTTGTGGTAACGATACCCTCGATTCGATTTGAGCTCTCTGTACTTTGTATCTTTGCAATTTCAATAAGCCTGGTCAGCTCAACCGGCTTCTGTCTCAGGAACAATTCCTGTCTACCTTTATGCTCGTGTATTTTAGCAACATAAGATAGTATCTCATTATCCCAAGTTCTTGCTGCTAGTTTATGATAGTCAAATTCTCTCATAAGCTATCCTTCATTCTCCCAATGTACATTGGGAGATTATATTCATATATATCAAGGGTTCTCGGTTATTTTATTTTCTGTTAATTAGCGCTACGCTCTCAATGTGGCTGGTCTGAGGGAACATATCTACCGGCTGGACTTTTTCCAATTTGAATCCTTTTGGCAGAAGGATTGCCAAATCTCTTGCCAATGTAGCCGGATTGCAGGAAACATATACTATTCTGTCCGGCTTCAGCTTGGCCATTGTATCAAGTACTTCCGGGGTTGCCCCGGCTCTGGGAGGATCTATGACAATGACCTGTGGTTCTATTCCCTCGCGGTACAGCTTTGGCATATGGATTGTAGCGTCGCCGACTATGAATTCAGCGTTGCGGATATTGTTGTCTCTTGCATTCTTTTTTGCATCGGCTATGGCCGGGGAAACTATCTCTATTCCGTAAACTTTCTTTGCATATCTTGCCAGAAAGAGGCTGATTGTTCCCGTTCCACAATAGGCGTCGATAACAATTTCCTTACCTGTAAGCCCGGCATACTCACGGACCTTTTCATACAGGGCAGTTGCCTGTGCTGTATTAACCTGAAAAAATGACCGGGGAGATATGTGGTAAACATAGCTTCCAATGTTATCGCTAATCGTTGATTTACCCCACAGCAATCTTGTCTCTCTGCCCAAAATCACATTGTTATGATATGTTTGAATATTATGATATACGCTTACCAGATTAGGAATTCTATCCCTTAAAAATTTCACCTGAGCTTTGTCATTTTCCAGACGCTTTGTGGCCGTAACAAGGACGACCATAGCCTCACCATTCTTGCCGATACGCCCCATGACATGCCGCAGACAGCCGGAATGATTATTTTCATCATAGACAGAAATATTAAATCTTTTGATTGCTTCCCGCATAGCAACGGCAATGATGTTATTGCCACCATTTTGGATGTAGCAATTGGGGGTATCAATGATCCTGTGGGTTCCCTGTTCATAACAGCCTATGCGGATTGTTCCTTTGCTTTTCCCTACCGGAAACTGCATTTTATTTCGATAATACCACGGCTCAACTGCTCCCAGGGTATCCTCTGCCTTTACTCCAGTAAGGCCGCCGATATGGCAAAGGGCATCCTCCACCTGAGCCCTTTTCATTTTACATTGGGCCTCGTAGGATAGGTGCTGCAATTGACAGCCGCCGCAAACTTCATAATGTTCGCAACGGGGCTTAATTCTGTCGGGGCTTTCTTTTTCTATGGAAATCAGCTTCGCCCTGGCATAATTTTTCTTTACCAGATCTATTTTCCCTGACACAATTTCCCCGGGCAGCGCCCCGGGGACAAATACAGTAAAGCCATCTGTCTTGGCCACACCCTCAGCATTATCTGTCAGTTTTGTAATTTCCAGCCTGTAGGTTTCTCCCTGTTTGACAGGTATTTCTGGTTTCATTGCGTTACTACCCCTGTTTCATATATTTACTATGGAAAGCAAAGCATATCATGGTCCGTTGAATTTACGAGCCAATCATAACAATTAAAAGCGACGGTAAATCATTTGGCTGACACGATAACATTATAATATATCAAGTAACGCTGACGGTTGGCTAATGAAAATTTTTCCGCCAGCTTTTATCATATTTTCCAATGGTCTGTATCCCCACAGCACCCCTACCGTCATAACCCCTGCCCTGTAGCCTGTTTCCATATCCACGTCGCTGTCTCCCACATAAACAGTTTTTGATTTATCAATGTCAAGTTCTTTTATAATATTATTGACATTAGCCGGGTCAGGCTTCTTAGGAATGCCCGTCCTCTCTCCGGCAACAGCGTCAAATTCTATTTCAGGAAATACTTTTCCCAGTATTTCATTTACGGCCGAATAATGTTTATTTGTACAGACACCTATTTTTATACCTTCGGCTTTCAGCGATAATAATAACTCTCTAATGCCCGGGTATGGCGCGGTATTTACTACAAGCTTCTGCTGATATAAATCTTTATATATTTTCAGCGCTTCGGCTTGCTGTTCTTCTGTGAAATCAGGCAGGATTCTTTCCACGAGCTTTTTGGAACCGTTTCCGACAAAAAATTTATATTCATCAACAGTATGCGCCGATTTGCCATATTGGGAGAGCATTTTATTGGCAGCAGCAGAAATATCAGGCAAAGAATTTATAAGCGTCCCGTCCAAATCAAATACGACAAGTTTATGACGAAAAATCATAATAATGTACCTCTCTGATTGTCAAATATACTGAATACCGTTTTACATTCACATTCGTCATTAATTAGCGAAATCCCTTTTATAATTCAGTTCCGGTTGATTTTTTGTTATTGTTGATATAACCTATGGAGGTATTATAAGCATATAATTTACAGGGCACTATCAGCGAACAATTGTTCCTTGCCCCATATTTTTACTGCACATTTATGAGGTAAACAATGAGTCTTGATGGATTTTCTATGCGTCCTTTAGTCAACGAGCTTGACAGGCTGCTGTCAGGGGGACGCATAGACAAAATAACGCAGCCTAATAAGCAGACAGTACAGCTTTTGGTACGACAGCCCGGCAGTACATATTGCCTTTGCCTATCCGTTTCCCCGCAAAATCCAATTGTTTACTGTCGAAAGAATCCCTTTGACAGTCCGGCAGAGCCGCCTGTTTTTTGTATGGTTTTACGCAAGCAGATAGAGACGGGACGCATAGCGGCTATAAGGCAATATGGCTTAGACCGTATCATAATCATTGATGTAGATTTTCTTGGGGCAGGAGGAAAAATTGTCACCAAATCCCTGGTCTGCGAGCTTATGGGAAAATACTCCAATATAATTCTTATCACAGACGGTATTATTACGGATGCTCTCAGGAAAGTAGGCAATAATTCCAGCCGCATACGCACTGTCCTGCCAGGCGATACCTATTGCCCGCCTCCAGATGCTGAAAGACTTGATCCTTTGACCGCTCCGGTGAAAGATATTGTCCGGCGGGTACGCTCCTTCAATGCTACCTGTCTTGATAAGGCCCTTATTGCCGTATGTCAGGGATTCGGCCCGGTCACAGCAAAGGAAATTGCTTACTCGGCCGGACTTTCAGCCTCAATGACAGTGAATGATCTCGACGATCTGGACTGCTCTGCTTTGGCTGATTCTCTTACAGAGACTGTTAAAGCCGTTTCTTATGACAATCTCAAGCCCTGTATAGTTCTTGATGTGAATGGAAAGCTCTTAGCCCAGGCAGCATTTCCTTTACACTATTTTTCTCATAAAGAGGCGCCAAATGACCCCGTTTTCTTTGACAGTCTCAGCTCTCTGGCTGAAAAAGCGGTCGAAGTAATCGGCAGCTATATTCCTCCCGATAAAGACCGGTTTCAAAAGCTGGTGAAAGCAGAAATTCTTCGCCTTCAAAATAAGATAACCGCCTTATCAGATGAACTTAAACAGGCTGACAATGCAGAGATTTACCGAATAAGCGCTGATAACCTTCAAACATATCGGTATGCTCTCAAGGATCATGCTGATAGCGAAGTAACCTTAAATGATATATACGGCAGTGGTAAAATCAGTATTTCCCTGGACAAAAAGATTCCTATTGGGGAAAATATTCAAAACCTGTACAAAAAATATGCAAAGCTTAAGCGGGGTAAAGAATTGATATGTGAGCAGATAGTTCTGGCAAAAGAGAATTTTGCCTATATGCAGGGTCTTGAGAATTCCCTTGGATCCTCTACGCTGCCAATTGAAATTGAAGATATTCGCGGTGAACTTATCCAAGCGGGACTCCTCAATGAAAAAGGGAAAAAGAAACCATTTTCCCAGAAGAGTTCAGAACCATTTTCTTTTGTTTCTCCTGATGGGATCAAAATTCTCGTTGGAAAGAACAATAGCCAAAACGACCGTCTTACATTCAAAATTGCCCAGAAGGATGATATTTGGCTTCACACAAAGGACATTCCCGGCTCCCATGTTATAATCAAGCTTACCGAGGCAGGGTTAACTCCACAGCTTCTTCCCGAAGAAACACTGCTTCAAGCTGCCAGGCTGGCGGTTGAATACAGCAAGGCAAAGGGGTCAAGTAATGTTCCTGTCGATTATACCCGAGCCAAATACGTCAAAAAGCCATCAGGAGCAAAACCGGGTTTTGTCATTTTCACGAACCAAAAAACAATTATAGTCTAAATAAATATCCCCCGGCTACGCCGGGGGATATTTATTTAGACTTGGCAGTCAGGCACGTTCAATGTAGGCGCCGGTACGAGTATCGATACGGAGCTTGTCACCTTCATTAACGAAAAGGGGAACACGCACCTCATAACCGGTCTGAACGGTAGCCATCTTGGTTGCGCCAGTCGCAGTATTGCCTTTGACGCTGGGCTCACACTCAGTTACCTCCAGAACGACGGAGTTCGGAAGGCTGATACCAATGATGCGGCCCTTGTAGGACTGAACAGCAACTTCCATTTCCTCGAGCAGATAGTTAAGAGCATCACCAAGCTGCTCCTTGCTGATTTCTTCCTGCTCATAGGTCTCCTGATCCATGAAAGTATACATTCCATCAGACTCATAGAGATACTGCATCTTGCGAGTCTCAAGATGCGCCGGGGGCATTTTTTCGTTCGGGTTGAAGGTACGCTCAATGACAGCGCCGGTAACGACATTCTTCATTTTGGTGCGGACAAAAGCCGCGCCCTTGCCCGGTTTTACATGCTGGAATTCAACGATCTGCCATACTGCGTTGTCAATCTCAATGGTAAGGCCAGTGCGGAAATCTGTACTTGAAATCATTTGAAACTCTCCCCTGTTATAATTCCTTTAATTACCTTTTATTTCTAAAAGTTTTCTCCTGCTTTTTGTCAGTCTCCTTGAGCCGGTTTCGGTAACCAAAACCGTATCCTCTATCCTGACTCCACCCCAGTCGGGAATGTATACCCCCGGTTCAACGGTGATAACGGTGCCCGCTTTAAGACTTTCGCAATTGCTCTTAGGTGACAAGCGCGGTTCTTCATGTATCTCAAGACCGACACTATGACCAAGGCCATGGCCAAAATACTTTGCAAATCCGGCTTTTTCCAACAAGAGACGTGCCTGCTTGTCAACACCTATTCCTGAAGCGCCGGGCTTTAGCAGAGAGACCCCCAATTCCTGAGCCGACAATACAGCCGCATAGATTTCGCGCTGTTTTCCGTCAACTGTCCCGATGCAAACAGTCCTGGTTACATCGGAGTGGTACCCTCTATATACAGCACCGTAGTCCATTGTAACAAATTCACCCTCAAAAATCAACTTATCTGTTGCGATTCCATGAGGTAAACTGCCTCTTTTTCCTGAAGCGACTATGGTTGTAAAGGAAACTTTCTCCGAGCCGAGACAGCGCATAGTATTTTCTAAACGTGCCGCCACCTCTATTTCAGTCATTCCTGGCTTAATATAGGTGATGATGTCTTCAAAAGCATCGTCACCTATATCACAGGCTTTTTCAATGCAGGCAATTTCTTCTCTTTCTTTTATAACCCGCAACTCATCAAGGGAAACGGAAATGCCCGGTTTAATGGGATGAAGTTCTTTTGCCAGCTTTGAATAATCATTAAATGTCAGTGAGCTTCCTTCAAAGCTAATAGAACGAACACCGATTTTTTTTGCCAAACCAGCACTTACTTTGATAAGCCCCTCGTTTTGCTCTATCAATTCATAAAGGGGCGCCTGCTGCTGCGCCTGTTCGATATAGCGGCAATCCGTTATAAGGTACGCCTTTTCTTCAGTGATGAGTAGCACTGTGCTATCTCCGTAAAAACCGCTGAAGTAGTGGACGTTTTCATCCTTGCTTATCAATACAGCGGGAATTTTATTTTCCCGTAAATAATCCCGCAGGTGATTTATACGGTCTTTAATCATAAGGACATTCCCGTCTTTCCCGAAGCCCGCAAGCGGCTGAGAATAACCTCAAGCGCCGCCATATAACTATCTGATCCGAAGCCGGCGATTTGACCGAGTACGACGGCGCTGATGACGGAATGATGGCGGAACTCTTCTCTTGTGTGAATATTGGAGAGATGTACCTCAATTACCGGCACGTCAACGGCCGCAATGGCATCGCGGATAGCAATACTGTAATGAGTAAACGCCGCCGCATTCAGAATAATATAATCAAATCCATTTTCCCTTGCCTGCTGAATTTCATCAACAAGCTTTCCCTCATAGTTTGACTGAACAGAAACCAGTTCAACACCCTCTTCAGCGGCTCTTTTTTTTAGCATTGCCGCAATATCAGCCAGCGTTGTACTACCATAAATTTCCGGTTCTCTGGTTCCTAAAAGATTGAGGTTCGGACCATGAAGAACAAGTACATTTGCCATATTGATCATCCTCATTTATTTTTTGGGGCTTTGACCTTTGACAATGCCCGTGGAAAGGTATTTACCCAGATGCGCTGTATTGTTAATGGTCTCTACCATAACATAATCACCGTCAAATCGCAACACGTTTACCGCTGTGTTATCCTGTCGGAGCGACCAGAGATAATGCAGGGGGATGTGCATCAGCGTAGCCAGCATCGACCTTATTACTGCACCATGAGCAAATACCACAACTGTTTTCCCATTGTTTTCGGCTATTATTCCCTTGAGCCTGTTTACCGAACGTTCAGCTAGTTGCGTGAATGTTTCTCCGTTTGGTATTGACAGATTTTCCGGAGCGCCAAAAAAATTTGAAATCTCTTCCGGCCAGACCTTATTGATTTCTTCGTAGGTCAAACCCTCCCAATCACCGAAATCCAGTTCGCGAAATGCCTTATCAGTAATGACCTCAAGTTTGAATTTGCGAGCGATTGCCTCCGCGGTTGCAAAGGCTCGTTTTAGATCGCTGGAATAAATACAGTCCACATTTTCAACGGGAAAATTCTCTGCCAACAGCTTCGCCTGATTATAACCGTCTTTAGATAAATCCGTATTTGATTGACCCTGGTACCTTCCTGCATTATTCCATTCCGTCAAACCATGGCGAATAAGGATAACTCTCGTCATAATACATCACTTTCCTGAAAAATCCGTTTTGTAATCTCTAAGAATTGATTATTTTCCTCTCTGGTTCGGACTGCTATACGAATGTAGGTATCGCCAAGCAGTGGGTAATTATCACAATTTCTTACGAGAACACCGTTTTCTCTGTATGCAGTTGCAACTTCTTCCGCGGTTATTCTATCTGATTTAGAATGCTGAAGACTGCACTTTTGAATATCCATCAGTATAAAATTTACTGTAGAGGTAAATAACTTGATTCCCAGATTAAGCTGCTTCAAGGATAATAAAAGATATTCCCTTTCCGCGTCTACAAAATTTCTGGTTTTTATTTGGTATTTTCGGTCAGCAAGAGCGGCTATGCCCGCCTTTTGAGCCAGAAGATTAACATTCCAGGGGTCTTTTTGCACGTCTATTTTTTTCACCAACTGTTCGTTCATCAAACCAAAACCCAAACGCAGCCCGGGAATAGCATAGAATTTTGTAAGAGAAGCAACAACCACAAGATTCTGGTAACGGCTGACCTGGTTTCGCACGGAATAGCCGCTGTCGGATTTAAGGAAATCAAGGAATGATTCATCAATGATGATAGTAGTTTCAGGAGCGCTTTCAACCAAGCGGATTATAAAATCGCTTTCTAAAATGCACCCGGTTGGATTATTGGGATTCCCAATGAACACCGCATCGTAATTTGCCGCATTTTTTATCAGTTCCTCCTGATTTAACCGAAAGCCTTCCTCTGGCAACATACGGAAATAATCAACCGATGCCCCTGAAGAAATAGCAGCTCTTTCGTACTCGCTAAAGGAAGGAACCGGGAGCAATATTTTTTGCGGTCTTATCGTATGCATCAAAACATAAAAAAGCTCGGCAGCGCCATTGCCGAGCACGACTTCCGACACATCAACACCATAATGAGCAGAAATCGCCTCTTTAATATTTTTCCCCGAAGGGTCCGGATAGTGGACAATTTCCTTTATCAGATATTGCCTTTTTTACAGAATCACTAAGGCCAAGCGGATTGATATTAGCGCTAAAGTCAAACCATTTCATTCCTGACGGGGAATCATCATAAATATTGCCACCATGAACGAATCTATCCATCTTCTCCACCACTAATCTAAAATTTCCATTATTCGTCCGCCGGAAGTAAGCTCTACAGTTTCACAATAATGCAGGTGGCTGAACAGCGCTGCCAGTCTGTTTGCAATTTCATCAATATGCTCCTGGACTGTATCGGGAGAAAACAGGATCCCGATTACTGTGCCGCTGTGGGCAACATTTACTCCCAACGCGCCGCGTTCTCTTGCCGCTTTGATCATCTCTGACAAATCTTTCTTTGGCAGTATTGACTGGTTTGCCAGTGAACTTTTTGTAGCCGCCTCTGCCCAGGCAGACGGTGAACTGGAGCTGCGAATAAGCTCCAAGGCAGCGTCGGTTATCCGCTCATTCCTGATGGAAAGCTCAGCTAAATCAGTTCTCTTATGAAATGATACTGTGTCAACTGCACCGCCAGCATCAAAAACCGCTATCTTCAAACGAGGATATTCTTCCATCGTTTCCAGGCACTCGCCTGTCATGTGATTTAGTCTGATTATATTCTCAAAGAAAACGCCATCAGTAGGCTCTATGCCGGCAGCAATTCTGCTGACCTCTGGAGCTGTAAGCTCTACCCCGTAAGCTGCGGCAACAGCAAAACAAACTGCCGCTATATCTGCACTGCTGGAGGCCATTCCCTTGCCAATAGGCAGTTCTGAGCTGAGGGCTATACCGTAATCAAAATCGGGTTTTCCTAAATAATCCAGAGTTCTCTTCAATGCGGCCTGGGATTTTACCCCGAGACCGCTGATATTATTGTGTTTGTCGGTTATTGTGACGTGAGTGTAAAGATTTATCGGGCAGGTAATCAGATAGGGAGTCCCCCGGTGTGTCCCCTGCACCAGTTCACCGCAAGAACCGGGAACCTTAACTGTAAGCTCCACTAAATCTACACTCCAATCAATAACAAATTATAAATACTAAAAGATGGCCCCTCATTTCAACTATATAAGCAGCGAAGAACCCCTTCCCTTAGCTTATATTTCCATCGCCCCTATACACAGAAGTAATGAAATCGGACAAGTCTGTGCTCCGGAAGAATAGCATTATGATGCGACATTTTTAATTCCTGATTACATTATATTCGATCCGATCATAAAAATCAGCATAACAAGTCCTTCAACAAGAGTAGCTATACCGCCATATATATCACCGGTAAGACCGCCTACTTTATTTACCGCAAAAGCTGCAAAATAACGCATGAACAAATAACCTACGGCCAAAGAAGCCCAGGCTAAAGGACCAAAAGGTAGAACTAAAACAGCCGTTGATATGGTTGCCAAAACCAGTGTACGATTATCTGCGTACATTTTGAAGGCTTTTCCCATTCCTTCTGGCCGGGCGTATGGATAAAACACTATTGCCAGGGTCATCATGTATCTGGCGATAATCGGAAGAAGAAAAAATGCCGGTACCAATTGAGCGGGAGTCATGTCAAGTATTATGCAAAGTTCAAAAATCATGAGGGTAACAAAGGCGAAGACACCATTTGAACCAACGCGGCTGTCCTTCATTATTTCCAGCATTCTCTCCGGTTGTCTTCCAGAGAATAAACCATCCATAGTGTCCATAAATCCGTCACAATGAATTCCTCCGGTAAAAAGAATCGGGAGGATCAACATAATTGCGGCAATAAAATGAATCGGAAATGCAATCCCATTTTCCGGCAGCAGGACAGTCAGCACATAGGCAAAGGCAGCGTAAACAATACCTAATGTGGCACCTATCAAGGGGAAAAACTTTACGCTTTGACCAAAATCTTCCTCTGTCCAATTATCCTGCTTAACCAGACTGATCCGGGTGAGGAACTGTAGTCCAATAAAATATGGTCGTAACATAATTCATCTCAAAGCTTAACCAAGCTGATAATCAAAAGAAAAAAAATCGTTACCGTGTACATCAAACGCGTAGCCTGACGAATATTAATTGGTCCCAGTTCATTTATTGGCTCTCCCATATATGCACGGAATGATGGTCTGCCAAAATAATAATTCAAGCCGCCGAGTCTGATACCCAGCGCGCCGGCAACAGTTGCCTCGGCATAGCCGCCGTTCGGGCTGGGATGCTTATCAGCATCACGAAGCATCATTCTCCAAGCGTTGCGGTAATCATATCTCCAGAACCAGGCAGCCGCTACCAGCAGGATACCGGTAATTCGAGCCGGGACGTAGTTCCATACATCATCGCAAAGAGCCGCCGTCCGTCCAAAGAAAAGGTATTTGTCGTTTTTGTAACCGATCATCGAGTCCATGGTATTAGCAGCCCTGTAGGCAATAGCCAGAGGCAATCCGCCAATAGCCCAGTAAAACAGCGGCGATAATATTCCATCGGTAATATTTTCTGATATTGTCTCAACCGTTGCTCTTGTACATTCGCCGACCGAAAGCTTATCCGTGTCCCGGCCGACGATCCATCCGACTTTCAGACGGGCATTTGCCAGATCGCCGTTTTCAAGGTATTCTCTTATCTCTCTTCCCGCCTCAGCCAGGGAGCGGGGAGATATTACCATACTGAGGAAGAAAGCCTCAACGGCAAACTCAAGATACGGAATGCCTGACATACCAGCCAGCATTTGTATAAGGACGGCTATACTGGTACAGATAATGAGCATGAGTACCATCAGGACTGAGCCCTTAATTCTTTTAACCGTATCACTGTCAGATTCATTATAAAATAACTTTTCCAACAGTGAAATAAGGTTTCCCATCAGGCAGACAGGATGCATTGAAGAGCGAGGGTCACCTATCAGACAGTCAATAAGGAAAGCTGTCCAGCCGGTAATCATTTATTGTTCACCAAGAATCTTATAAAGTTTATCCATATCCAGGGCAGCACGTACTTTTTCGGCCAGATTATCGTAAGCTCGCTGCTTTTCAGCATAGACATTGCGTTTATTTTCCAAAGCAGGCAACCCTTTCTTTACCCGCAGGGCATTTATTACGAAACGGCGAAATTCATCGTGATCAAATATCCCGTGAATATATGTACCGAAGACAAGCCCGTCTGCGCGGACTGTTCCTTCAGCCGCCTGAACAGCTTCATTGGCACGCTCGGTTATTACCAAAGGATGTTCATCTCCCATACCGGTAAACTCAGTTTCACCCATATGGATTTCATATCCGTGAAGACCAGAGGCATCTATGGTTTGACCTAGAAAATGGAGGCCATGACAATCAGCGATTACCTGAGAAGTGAGCTTCTCCGCGCTAAAGGTCGTCACCATATCCAGCAAACCAAGACCTGGCGTTCCATCAAATTGTGATTCTGTATGATTTGGATCCCGGATTTCCTTGCCCAGCATTTGATAACCGCCGCAGATGCCTATCAAAGGAGTGCCTTCAGTCACTTTTTCCTTTATCTTTGCCTCAAGCCCGCACCTTCGTATATAAATCATATCCTCAGTAGTATTTTTGCTGCCTGGGAGCATAATCAGATCTATCTTGCCAAGCTTTTCTATTTCCTCAGGCAGGTCAATATATGATACGGATACATCTTCTTCACCTGAAAGACATTCAAAATCCGTGAAGTTTGAAATCTTTGGCGTCTTGATGACAGCAATCTTTATATCAGCCTTTTTTTCATCAATTCCCTTTGTTTCCAGAGCAACAGAATCCTCATCATCAATCCCCAAGTGAACGACGTGAGGAATGATGCCCAAAACAGGCTTTCCTGTTTTTTCTTCAAGGAATTCAACCGCCGGCTGGAGCAATGTAACATCGCCACGGAATTTATTTATGATGAGACCCTTTACCAGATCCCTTTCTTCAGGAGTCAATAATTCAAGCGTTCCCACCAGGGAGGCCAGGGCGCCACCTCTGTCTATATCAGCAATAAGCAGAACCGGAGCATGAAGATAACGGGCAACTGCCATATTAACAATGTCATTGGCTTTCAAATTTACTTCGGCCGGACTTCCCGCACCTTCAATGACAACGGTGTCATACTTTTCTTCCAGCCGTGCCAAAGCTGCTTTAACTTCACCAAACAACTTTGTTGAATAGCCCTTATGATAATCTCTGGCAGACATATTACCAATTGGCCGACCAAGCAATACAACCTGGGAAGAAGCATTTCCCGTCGGTTTCAACAGAACGGGATTCATATCTACATCAGGATCAAGTCCTGCTGCCTCAGCTTGAGCCACCTGTGCCCGGCCCATTTCCTTTCCGTCTTTTGTGACATAGGAATTAAGCGCCATATTCTGCGCTTTGAAGGGCGCAACATGACGGCCATCCTGAAGAAAGATGCGGCAGAGAGCGGTTGCCAATATGCTTTTTCCTACATTTGAGCTTGTTCCCTGAAGCATAATATACCGTGTCATGTTATACCTCCCCAATTATTTATTTGAAATTTCTTTAAGATTTACTGATATACCACATACAACGAAATATACCTCGTCCGCCTCTTTCGCCAGCCATTGGTTGGCAAGACCGGCAATATCACGATATTCCCGGGCCAATTTATTCTCCGGTACAATACCGGCCCCTACTTCATTTGTGACAAAAACTGTCGTCCCTTTGCTATTTCTTGCTGCTTCTATCAATTGATTTATCTTTCCATTGGCCAGGGCATAATTCTTTTCAGAGTCATCTATTGATTCCAGTGAACAGAGGAGATTGCTCATATATATGGTAATGCAGTCAAAAAGAATAGCTGTACATCCCTCTTTTGAAGCTTGCTCCAAAGCCATATGTGCATCGTAAGGGGCTTCATATGTCGTCCAAGCGGCAGGGCGGCGTTCCTGATGAAGCTTTACCCTGAATTTCATCTCCTCATCAAAAATCTGGGAGGTTGCTATATAACCGACTTTTTCCCCCCGTTCAAAAAGCGTCTTGATGTATTCTTCGGCAAAGGCACTCTTTCCACTTCGGGAACCCCCTGTAATGAGAACAATTTTTCCCACTTTATTTCTCCTGTTTACAACGATATGCCATACATTTTTCCACAAAATATTTAGCTGCATCAGGACATCCGGCAAAATGAAGGTGCAGATACGATCCCAAGATGTTTCCCTTTGCATATCCTGCCATATATGGAGGAATATCCCTCATACGTTGAAATGTAAAGGCCCGAGGATACTCTTTGGGATCTGTATTGTTTGGAACACATTCAGAAGAAAAATGAAATTCATGACCATGAAGGACAGTTCCTTTTTCCCCCAGAACTGTATCCATTTCCATCGTTGCTTCAACATAACCTACAGTCTGTAGTTTTTTGTTCATTTCTACATAGCCAGGAACAATGTCCGTCATCGGAAAATGATTTCCATCAAAATCAACCATTTCCCTCATGAGATACATAAAACCACCGCATTCTGCATAAATGGGCATTCCGCTATCAGCCGCCCGGCTTATGGAATCACGCATAGTTTCATTAGTATACAGTCTGGTGGCAAACATTTCCGGAAAGCCTCCGCCAAGAATGAGCCCATCTGCCTCAGGCAGCGCATTATCGCTGAGAGGACTAAAGGGGATTATTTCAGCTCCAGCCATTTCGAGCTGATAGATACTTTCAGGATAATAAAATGTAAAGGCATCGTCTCTGGCAACAGCGATACGGACCTTTCGTTCAGTTGGAAGAGCATACCTTTCGGGGACCTCTAGCTCAGGGGCTTCATTTGCCAATCTGATTATTGCCTCGATATCAACTGACGAGCCGACTGTACGTCCAATTTCTGCAACGACTTCTGCCTCAGAGTTGTTTTCCTGTACCGGAACAAGACCTAAATGACGCTCCGGCATATTCATTTTATCGTTTCTGGAAACAGCACCATAAACAGGGATATCGAGCTTCTCCAGCGCCTCCTCAATCATCTGGCAATGGGTAGGAGAACCAAGGCGATTAAGGATAACCCCGGCAATATTAACTGTCGGATCGTATTGCTTGAAGCCAAGAGCTAGTGCCGCCGCAGATTCTCCCATAGATTTTGCGTTAATTACCAAAAGAACCGGAGCATCCAGTAGTTTTGCAACAGAGGCAGTGCTGCTTATGCCATTCCTGCCGCCATCATAAAGTCCCATCACGCCTTCTATAATAGCTATATCAGCATCATCCGCTGTTTTGGCAAATATTTCTGCCAGCCTTTCCTCGGTTACGAGCCAGGTATCAAGATTATGACCCGGACGGCCGGAAGCTATTTCGTGGTAACCAGGATCAATGTAATCAGGCCCAACCTTATAGGATTGGACCTTCAAACCTTTCTCCTTCAATGCCGCAAGGAGACCTGTAACTATTGTCGTTTTTCCGGAACCACTTTGCGTGGCGGCGATAACTATCCGAGGAATACGCTGCTTCATGGTGATCACCGACGATTATCAATCAGATAAAGAACAGCATTGATAACAGAAGCGGCGATGGGGCTTCCTCCCTTTGTTCCTTCCACCGTAACATAGGGGATTTCACCGAATTCAGCCAGTTCTGCCTTCGAATCAGCCGCACCGACAAAACCAACCGGGATACCAATGATGGCAGCGGGTCTGATGTTTTCCTCACGAGCCATTCTCAGTACTTCAAAAAGGGCTGTAGGAGCATTGCCGATAGCAACTATCGCCCCATCAAGCGCCTTGCCAAAATAACGCATTGCCGCCATTGCCCTTGTTGTTCCTTCCCTCTTTGCTTTTTCGGCAATTTCCGGATCGGAAATCATACATTCTATCTTTCCGCCATATCGATTAAAGGACGGTTTATGGATTCCAGTGCGAACCATCTCAACATCAGTATAGATATTGGCCCCTCGAAGCAATGCGGCTTTCGTTGCTTCGATAGCATCAGAACTCATTCTGATAACTTCCGCATAGCTAACGTCACCGGAAGCGTGTATCATGCGGGAATATACCTTGGTCTCTGCTTCGTTGAGATTTAGATCAGCAAGGTAAGGAGCAATAATGTCCATGCTCTTGTTTTCTATTTCCATTGGTTGTTTAATAAAGTCCATGTTATTCACCTCTTAAATTCATATTCTCAGCTACAAACTCAAGGACAGTCTCAAAGTCTACAGCTAAATTTTCATATTTGATTTTCGGCTTGTCAACGAGTATCACCGGTAAATCCAAATCATCAGCCGCACTGAATTTAGTATCAGTACCACCAATACTGCCGCTATTTTTTGTTATGATTACATCAGCGCCATACTGACGGAACATCTCACGGTTGAACTCACGGCTGAACGGCCCTTGCAAGGCAACTATGTCTTTTGGCGATAAACCCAAAGAAGTAACTTCAGCTAGTACAGCTGCCGTCGGTAGAATTCTGGCCACAATTCTGCACTCGGATAAGTAAGGAGAACAGACAAACTTCTGTATATTCCGGCTACCGGTAGTAAGAAATATTGTCTTCCCCAGCCCAGCTGCCTTCTCAGCCGCCTGTTCATAATTTTCTACTACGGAAAGATTTTTACAATTTATTGGCGTTGCCGGTCTTTCGTAGCGGATATATGGCACCCTCGCCTTTTTGCAGGCATTCATGGCATTTTGTGACACATTTGCCGCATAGGGATGGCTTGCATCAACAAACACTTTAACATTATGTTTCTCAATGTATTCCGATAAACCTTTTTCATCAAGAGGCTTATCATTTATCTTCATGCCCGGGTACCTGGACAACAGCTCGCTTCCATATTTACTTACAACTGAAGCGGTAACCGGGTAACCATTACTCAGGAGAAGGCCAGCAAGCTCGCGTCCATCCTGAGTGCCAGCAGCTACGAGTATCATACCTTGTACCCGCGTGGTGTAACCATAAAACCGTCCTGAACGAAGGTCTGTGAATTGCCGATGATGACCATTGAGAACATATTAATATCCTCTTTTGTAAAATCCTTAAGAGTAGAAATTACTTTGGTTTGATTTGCTCTGGTAGCATTGTTTACAATCCCAACGGGTGTGTCCGGAGATTTGTACTTGAGCAGGATCTTCTGCGCTTCTTCAATATGAGTAGAACGGCTCTTGCTCTTTGGGTTGTAGAAAGCGATTACAAAATCACCCTGAGCGGCAAGTTCCACTCTCTTCATAATAAGATCGAGAGGAGTCAAGCGGTTACTGAGGCTGATTATCGCAAAATCATGCATCAAGGGGGCCCCGAGAATAGCGGCCGAGGCATATACCGCGGACAAGCCCGCAATGATCCTTACCTCAGGTCGGTCTTCTTTCGGCATCTTAAGAATGATTTCAAGAACAAGACCCGCCATCCCATAGACACCGGAATCACCGGAAGATACTACAATGGTGTTCTTTCCCTTGCAGGCCGAGTCGACAGCCAGGCGGCATCGGTCCACCTCCTGCATCATACCGTTACCGATGATTTCCTTGCCTCCAACCAGATCCTCAATCAGTTTAATATATGGCTTGTAGCCTGCAACAACCTCAGCAGAAACTATGGCTTCCCTTGCCTCCGGAGTTAAATTATCATAGCTGCCCGGTCCAATACCGATAACAGTTATTTTTCCCATACCAGTGCCACCGTCACTTTCTTAAACTTTGTTTTTTCCAGCGCAAAAACTCCCCGCTCTACACAGGAGATAGCTGCAGCGCCACATACGTTTCCTACGCCGATTTTACTTCTGACAAAATCAGACTGGTCCAAATCATATTCTTCGATTGTTTTTTCCAGTTCCTCATTCTTGAAAAATCTGGTTGGTATTTGCAAATGGTCTGCCAGCGCAATTATTCCTTCCTCATCAGCCTTCACGATGGTGCTGGCGATAAGGGAAACGGCAGAAATCTCCTGTCCGATCAGTTCACAGGCAGCCGCCAGCGCGCTTTTGATTTCTTCCTCAGGAACTCCTCTTCTACAACCAATACCGGCAATAAGTCTGCGAGGACGAAGATACATTAAGTTTTCGCATACAGGCAATGCCTTCGGTGTAATAAAAACCCCTAACTCTTTTGTAGAAACAGCTTCTTCAACTGTTACGAGTTCAGATCCAATGCTCCGTTCGCCCAGCTTCTGCCGAAAGAACTCAGCTCGGGTGAATGATTTGTCTATGTAATAATAAATCGGTCTATGGGCTAACAGGCTTGAATTTATCCGTTCAATCATAGATTTCGGATAAGGCTTCAGACCAAGCTCTGTGGCTATAACATCAGGAGCTATCAACCTATTTACGTCCGTCGCGGTCGTAACGATAGGCCGTGCTTTCAATGCACCAGCTATTTGATACGTCAATGCATTAGCTCCGCCAACATGACCTGACAAAAGACTGATGGCATATCTTGCTTGATCATCGACAACAACGACGGCTGGATCAAGCAGTTTGCTTTGCAAATGCGGAGCAATCAACCTGACTGAAATCCCTAATGCAGAGAAAAAAATCAGGGCATCATAGCGAAAAAATGCGTCACCAACCACATCATCAAGGCGGCTGTAATGCTTTGCATCATCAGGAGCCGGCTTTCCTTCCTTTACAAAAACATCAACGGAGCCGATTCCCGCTGCTCTCAGCTTCTCTGCTAACTCAATTCCATGAGTGGTAACTGTAAAGGCAGCACATCTCATGCTTCATTACCCTTGCGGTAACCGTGACTAAAATCAGGAGCATAAAGACGGGAAAGCTCATAATCGTTATCAAGAACTTTGCTGACGACGATCATTGCCGTGCGGGAAATATCCTTATCCTTTATCTCTTCACAAATTGTCTCAAGCGTGGCCCGAACAATCTTCTGCTCAGGCCAGGATGCTTTCTGTACGATTGCAATAGGAGTTGTCTTCTCATATCCACCGGCAATCAATTCTTCAACAACCTGCTGCAGCATATGAACGCTAAGGAAAATGCACATTGTAGACTGATGGGCAGCCAAAGAACGGAGACCTTCCCGGGAAGGAACTGGTGTGCGCCCCTCATTGCGGGTAATTATTACAGTCTGGGATACGCCAGGAAGCGTATATTCCTGTTTCAGAGCAGCTGCTGTTGCAAGAAACGAACTGACACCAGGGATAACTTCATAATCAATATTATGCTTTTTCAGCTCGTCCATTTGTTCCTGAATAGCGCCATAAATAGCCGGGTCGCCGGTGTGAAGGCGAACAACCCGCTTTCCTTCAGCCACTGCTTTTACTATAACGTCAATAACCTCCGGGAGCGTCATTGATGCGGAATTAAAAATCGCACAGCCGTTCTTTGCAAATTCAAGCAATGATGGATTTACCAAGGAGCCTGCGTAGATGATAACATCTGCGCGCTTCAGTAAATTCTGACCTTTTACAGTAATGAGTTCCGGATCGCCGGGACCAGCGCCAACGATTGATACGAGCATATTTTTTCCTCCTAATTGTGTCGGTTCAACAGCATTCATGAGCAGCACCGTATTATGCTTTTTTTATTGCAGTAACTATATATATTGGATTGACAGCATCAGCCATATCATATGGACCTACTGACTTAAGCCGGTTGACCTGAACCTGAATCGCTTCATAATCAAATTCTGTAGAATGGCTTCTCAAGTATTCCAGACAAGAGGCAATTGTCTGGATGGTAATACAATTTATAATAACTCTTCCGCCAACTTTTAACCGACCGTGAACAATATCCAAAATACTATCAAGATTACGACCGCTGCCACCTATTATAGCTGTATCGCAGCCTGGCAGCCCCGCCAATGCCCCCGGAGCTTCTCCCAAAACAACTTCCACATTATCAACCTGAAACTTTCTCATGTTTTCTCTTATGAGGGAGATTCCTTCCGGATTTCTTTCTATGGCAAACACTTTGCCTTCGTTAGCAATTCTGGCAGCTTCGATTGATATTGAGCCTGTCCCGGCGCCGATATCGTAAACAACATCAGTAGGTGAAATCCTCGCCTTTATCAGTGTGAGAATCCGTATTTCCTGTTTTGTCATTGGCACCTTACCACGAATAAACTCATTATCTTCAATTCCACAATAGATCACTCTGCCTTCACCACCAATACACAATGTGTCTGTAATGCATTTTCTGATGCCTTACTCAAAGTCGTCTCAACAATATATTCATCGTCATACGATAGTCTTGCCGCAACAGCGAGATACGAATTTTCCGGCCACCCAAGACTTATGAGCAGCTTAGGAATAGTATGGGAATTTTGCTTTGCATCAGTGATGAATCCGAGTATACGCCCTTTTTGGTACTTCAATCTTACCTTATCGGGGGTTCTGCCGTGAAAGCTTATGAATTCCGCTTCATGCCATGGCAGTGACAATCTTGCAAAAGCGTACTGTACCGAGCTTATACCTGGGATAACCTTAATAATATCCTTAGGAAACTCTCGCAGTATCGCATCAAGCAGGGAAAAATACCCTGGATCCCCTGATACCATTGCGACAACATCACTCCTATTCAGGCTTTCACGGATGAAATCCAAAACTGCCGGAATATCTGCCATGATTGAAAATGTCACCTGCTCCGGACTTTTACTGGAGAAGTCGTCAAGCGCTCGTTTTCCTCCCACCAATACCTTGGCGGAGTCAATCACTTTTCTGCCCGCTGGTAAAACGAAATCAGGATTTCCCGGACCGATCCCCACTACAATAACTTTATGCATTGTCCATGTCACATCCTAATTTTCGACCAATCGATTTAGCGTTTTCATCCATGCCCAGAACATCACCCTTCAGAGTAACCAGGACGGTTCCTATTTTTATGTTTCCGAATACGAATCGCATTGCCCGCTCACTTGCTCGTTGAGCAATTACATCATACACTTTGCCCAGCTTATACTCAGAAATAACCGTCATGGCCTCTTCTGTGGTAATTGACTCAAGAACCTGCTTTACCCCTTCCGGTGGTAAGCCGTGAAGAGCGGCATAAGCAGCTATGGTTTCCAATCTGGCATCCCCCATCCGGTTATGGGTATGAAAAACGCCAGCTGCAACTTTTGCCAGCTTACCAATGTGACCAAACAAAAGAAGCTCCTTAACGCCTCTTTGTTCGGCCGCTTCCAGCATAAAGCCAATAAAATTGCTTGTCTGAACTATGACCTGTTCATTTATACCATGCCTGACGGCCTGGGTTTCACCGATTTTTCCCGGCACAAAGACAATTGCCTCGTATCCCATTGCCATGGCAACATCAATTTGCGGGACAAGGGAATTCTTAAAGCCCTCTTCAGACATGGGACGTAATACCCCGGTACTTCCAATAACCGAAATACCTCCCAAAACGCCTAAAATCGGGTTTAATGTTCTCTTTGCCAGCTCTGTGCCGGCAGGAATTGAAACTTCAACCTCTACCCCTGCCTCCGGTCCCAACAAATCATCTACAACAGTTTGGACCAATTTTCGCGGGCCCAGGTTAATGGCTGGTTCGCCAACCGGCACCTGCAATCCGGGCTTCGTCACATAGCCGATTCCTTCACCAGCAGAAAATGTAACAATTGACTGATCAGGCTTCAGTTTTGTGATTGTAAAAACAGACGCACCGTTTGTTATATCCGGATCATCTCCGGATTCCTTTATGATCTCAACGCGCACTCCATCGCCCGACGGATCACCCAATGGCTCTACAGATTTTACCGGTATTGTTAAAATTGTTCCGTCAAGAGCTGTCAGAATCAAACTGCTTAATCTCTCACCCTCAATAAGATAATGTAAAGCAGCCTTTACCCCGGCCGCCATACAGGCACCCGTTGTATAGCCGCCTCTCAGCTTCTTTTTCAAAGAAATAACCCCCCGCATAAAAAGGCAGGAGGCTGCAATTTACACACAAAAATGCAACATTACACCTACTAGCCTATCCATCGTAGACAGGATACTAATCGTATCACGGTGAAAGAAAAGGCAGGTCTCCTGGCTAAAATCATCGCATACTCAACCTTCCCGGCAACAACGCCAGTGGCTAAATGAGCTGCTCCTTCTTACAGTGGCGGGACCGCGCCGGAATATACCGGACTTCCCTATTAAGTCTCACGACACCCTTTCCTTTGTTCACGGGCAGTATTATACAGCAAATTATCAATAACTTCCACAATAATTGGAAAAATTGATAAACAAATTTATAACGGCTAAAAGGCCTCTCCTACTTCAATTAGGCAAGGGTTGAGCTGTCATTCGGTAAACAAGTTTAAACTATTATCTCTATCGTCGTTATAGGCAGAAGGAACGGAAGTAGCCAGGAATGCTCTTTAACAACAGCATAAAAAAGAGACCAGTCCACTATCCGGACCAGTCCCCTCTCTACCATCATGAATCATTAAACCTTATTTAAGCTGCAAACACTGTAAGCGGAAATTCCTTCTTCTTTTCCGGTAAAGCCAAGTTTTTCTTCTGTAGTTGCTTTAACATTTATGCAATCCAAGTCAATCTTCAAATCAGCGGCAATATTTTCCCTAATTTTTTCTATAAAAGGAGCCAGCTTGGGGCTCTGTGCAACTACTGTTGCATCGACATTTTCAATGTCAAATCCCTTTTCTTTTACAATCTTGACAACCTGACGAAGAAGTACCCGGCTATCGGCTCCCTCAAATTTCGGATCATCATCAGGAAAATGCTTTCCTATATCGCCCAGCGCTGCTGCTCCCAGCAATGCATCACTGATAGCATGAAGGAGCACATCAGCGTCTGAATGCCCCAATAATCCAAGCCTGTGAGGAATCTCGACTCCGCCAATAATTAGTTTTCTTCCCTCCACCAATTTATGAACGTCATAGCCCATACCAACTCTACTCATAATAGGTCCCTTTCTCTATTTTCTGTTAAAATCATTTTGGCTATCGGCAAATCTTCCGGCGTTGTAATCTTAATGTTTTCATATTCACCCGGAACAATTTTAACCGGTATTCCCAGCCGTTCTACCAAAGAAGAATCATCTGTTCCCAAAAAGTTTTCTTCTCTGGCTTTCTTATATGCCTGTATTAAAAGGCTTCTTTTGAACCCCTGAGGTGTTTGAACCGCCCACAACTCAGAACGTACAGGTGTAGAAGTGACAAAACCGCCTGAATCCACAACCTTTATTGTATCCTTTACAGGCACGGCAACAATAGCTGCCGAATTATCACGGACGGCTTTTATAACCTGGTGAATCACTCTGCGACTAATGAGGGGACGGGCACCGTCATGAATCAGGACAATTTCGGCATCATCACGTATTGCCGCCAGGGCATTTTCGACTGAATATTGGCGCTCGGATCCTCCAGCAACTGCCTTTATAATGTCCTGCCTTGGATAAAATTTTACCTGCCTTTTTATTTCATCAAGCTCGTCCGGAGCTATAACGATAATTATTTCGCTAACTTCCGGCAAATCAGAAAAAGCAGCAACGGTTCTTTCCAGGATTGTCTTGCCTGCTAATGAAACAAACGCTTTGTTTGTTCCGGCACCAAATCGCTTCCCTTGGCCAGCTGCTGGAATAATAACGGAAATCATGATTACGTCTCCCTATAGGCTATGCTAACTGAGCGCCTCTCTTGCCTCTTCCTGTGTCATTAAGATTTCTCTTGGCTTATTTCCTGCCACACTGGGCCCGATAATGCCCAGCTCCTCCATCATGTCTATAATACGGGCCGCCCGAGAATACCCTATTCGCAAACGCCTTTGAATATATGATGTGGAAGCGGTGCCTGATGACATAACCAATTCTACAGCTTTATCAAGAAGCTCGTCCTTCCAATCCTCTTCCTGTTCAGTGAATTCATTTTCCGCCTTAGATTTATCGTTCTCAGTGAAATCAACCAGTTCCTGATTGATTTCAGCTTCCTGACCCTGACTTTTAATGAAATTTATCAGTTTTTCTACTTCTGAATCACTTATAAATGCTCCTTGTACGCGTTTCGGTTTTGACATACCTACCGGGCTGAACAACATATCTCCCTTACCGAGAAGCTTCTCAGCGCCTGAAGCATCAAGAATGGTACGAGAATCAATCTGTGAAGAAACAGCAAAGGAAATACGACTGGGAATATTTGCCTTTATAATTCCAGTTATGACATCAACCGATGGTCTCTGAGTTGCCAGTACAAGATGTATACCGGCTGCACGAGCCTTTTGAGCTATTCGACAAATTGCATCCTCCACATCCTTTGGCGCCACCATCATAAGATCGGCAAGCTCATCAATAATGATGACAACAGAGGGCAAAACATCCCAGCCTTCAGTCTTGGCAATCTTATTGTAGCTTTCCATATTGCGAACACCACTGGCCGCTAATTTAGCATAGCGTTTTTCCATTTCCTGAACTGCCCAATTCAGGGCAGAAGCAGCCTTTTTCATATCGGTAACAACTGGAATCATCAAATGAGGTATTCCGTTGTAGTTTGACAATTCAACTGTCTTGGGGTCGATAAGAATAAACTTTACTTCATCGGGAGTAGCCTTAAACAATATGCTTGTAATAAGCGTGTTTATACAAACTGATTTACCGGAACCGGTAGCACCAGCCACCAGAAGATGCGGCATTGCAGCAATATCAGCAAAAACAGGCTCACCGCTAATATCCATCCCTATGCCACAGGTCAGCTTTGATTTTGCTGAAGCAAAATCAGGATGCTCCAAAACATCCCGCAATCCTACCCCTTCAAGTTTTTCGTTAGGGACTTCAATTCCAACGGCAGATTTTCCAGGAACAGGCTCAATTCTCACTGAAACAGCGGCCAATGCTAACGCTAAATCATCGGCCAGATTAGTAATCTTGCTTACCTTAACTCCCGGTGCAGGGGAAACCTCAAACCTGGTGACTGCTGGGCCGTGACAAGCATTTACAATGCTTGCATTGACCTTAAAATCTGCCATGGTCTTTGAAAGAATTTCAGCTTTACTATTGATCTCCTGTCTCAGTCCTTCAGAGTGATTGTTATCCAGCTTTGAAAGAATTTCTTCTATCCGGGGGATTATATACTTAGGTTTAACAGCCATGTTTGAGGGATCAGGTGTTTCAACTTTTGTCCCAAGAGCGGCGCTGCCTCGCTCATAAGTTGCTCTGTTTGTCTCAATGACCACATCACCATTATTATCACCCGATTCACTGTCATCAGGGATACAGCCAATGCTATCAGCAAATTCATCCAACTCCGGCGGTGTAATAACACACTGCCCCGAAGCTTCTGACCCTTTTTCTTCTACATGCTCATTTTCACTTGCCGGAATGGCTATATATCTATCGGATTTATACTCGGAGATTGGAATTGTTTTATTTTCCGTTTCAGCTATATGGCAGTCACTTTCCCCCTGTTCCTGTATTTCCGAAACATCGACAGTAATATTGCCAGTAACCGGTTCCTTGACTTCCTGATTATCAATCGATTCTTGAGAAATCGATTCTTGTTTTTTAATATCCGACTTAGTAAGGTTTTCTGCCTTTAAAGCGTAATGCTTTTCTTCAAGTAATTCCACAGCTGTTTTAGTTTTGGTTATTATAGTAGACGGCCTATTTGGATTAGTATCCTGATAGTCCCCTACAGTTTCATGCCTTTGAAAATCGGAAAAACTCAATTCAGTCATAACATCTTCATTAGACACAGCTGCTATAAAGTCGTCTTCATCCTCCTGATTGTACAACTTGCTTCCGGAATTAAGATAAGGCAACCTCTCCAGCTTTAGTTCACCGGCTTTTTTTACTTCCTTTATGGCGTTTTCAACCAGTCCCTCACACTCCGAAGCCTTATCCAAATGTTGTATTGATGTATCAAAATCCAGAGGCAAAGGAGGCGGCAATTCTTTTTTTACACTATTGGGGTTGATTTGCAAAGCATCGTTATTAAGAATCAGCGCAGCTGATAACAATGAACCCTTTCCTACAGAATCCTTGTCGGCAAATCCTTCATTTGTATCATTTCCAGAGCTGACAAGACGCTTCCGCTGGTTTTTTATGCTTTCCTCTGTTTTCTTTATGCCCCCGGACAAAGACAGCCCAGTAGCCAATACGATGCTGCAAACGAATAGAGCGAAATAAAAGATTAGTCCCCCTGTAATTCCTAAAACCTTTCGTATTGCGAACAACGACAAGCCGCCAATTATTCCACCGCCGCTAACAATATTCTCCGGCAATAACTCCTCGCTCACAGGAACAAAAAAATGGTGCAGCAGAGCGCATACTGAAACAATGCCAAGCACCACGCCAAACGACTTCTGTTTATCTGAAAACAATCTATGGTCCCGGGCAGCACACCAGCCTAATGAAAAAGCCGCTATCAGCATGAACCAGACACCCATGCCAAACAAATACTTGTTTACCCGTGCAAAATAAAGGCCAACATATCCCACATTAAAATTAAACAGTCCGCATAGACAAATCAAAGACAGCGCCATTATGATAACGCCGTATATTTCATATCTTCTTTCACTTGTAGTGCTACTGGCAGTCATTTCTCCGCCAAGCTTTTTTTTCGATCGTTTTCTTCTCTTACCTTCTGTTTTCTTACTTTTATCTACAGCCATTGAAGCTCCACCTCCCTTCAAATTTTATAAGCCTATCGCCTGTCTGGCCAGTTTATCCGCAAGCTCATTTCCTGCTATCCCGGAATGACCGGAAACCTTTTCAAATTTTACGATATCACTGTATTCTTTCATGAAATCAGCATACTTCTTGGTCATTTGATTATTAGTTTTCCAGCGTCCTTCGGCCCATTCTGAAATTCCCTGATAATCATGACAAATTGTTACGGCCTCCAGTCCCTGTTCTCTTGCCCAACGAGCTGCATATGCAGCAGCGAAAACTTCTCCGGCTATATTTCTATGTTTAATATATTCCGGATTATCACCGGCTCCATTTCTACTACAAATAAGCTCCCCCGCCTGGAAAACGGCATAGCCCCAGCCATACCGTTTTCCATCAAAGGAGCCATCAACATATATCTTAATCTCAGCATTATCCGTATTCGGCTTTTCGGTTTCTGTTCCTTTCAAAAAGCTTTCTGCTTCCTCAAGAGTAGAAAAACCTTTATAAACAGCGCCTTTATAGCCAATAGTCTCTTTCTGACAATCTGACCAAGTCTTATATATTCCTGGCTGG